>JANJTU010000335.1 GCA_024710965.1 Thauera sp.
CGTGCCGCCGGCGGTGCTGAACTACAGGTTCGCCGAGCGCTACCACCAGGAGCCGGCCAAGGTGGCCTCCACCGTGCTCATCGGCAAGCTCGCCGCGGTCGTGGTCCTGGCGCTCGCGCTCGCGCTGGTGCTGGCGTGAGCGCGCGCGGCGCCGTCCGCGCCGGCGGCGTGGCGGGCGCGGGCGGCGCGCGTCAGCGTTCGGGGCGGTCGTAGAAGTAGATCACCTGCTGGCGCGGCGCGAGGTATTCGAGCGCCTCGGCCGGCACCGCATCGCGCCACAGCGCCTGCTCGATCTTCACCTCGTCAACCTCGGCGAGGTCGACGATGTTGGCCTCGTTGCGCGGCACGGTGCCGTCGTGGATGAGCACGCTCGGCTTTAGCAGCTCGCTGCGGTTGACCGCGACGACGAGGCCGATGGCGCCGTTCGACAGCTGCACGATCGAGCCCGGCGGGAAGATGCCGAGGTTCTTGATGAAGCGCTGCAGCAGGGCGTTGTCCCACCACTTCGCCTCCTTGCGGAACATCTGCGACAGCGCCTCGGCCGGCGTCAGGCCGCCGTTCTCGCTGGCGTTGCAGAGGTTGTCGTAGCGGTTGGCGATCGCCACGATGCGTGCGCCGACGCTGCAGCGCGCGGCCGGCAGGCCGTCCGGAAAGCCGCTGCCGTCCATGCGCTCGTGGTGGTGGCGGACGATCTCGAGCGCGCCGCGCGAGAGCACGCCGACTTCGGTGCCGATCTGCTCGCCGTACAGCGCGTGCAGGCGGTAGAAGTCCTCCTCGACGCGGTTGCGCTCGCCGCCCTTGCGCAGGATCGGGTCGGGCACGCGCAACTTGCCCAGGTCGTGAAACAGCGCGCCCATGCCGAGGTCGCGCAGCGCCGCCTCGTCCAGCCCGGCGGAGCGGCCGAGCATGAGGCCGAGGATCATGACGTTGAGGGCGTGGAAGTAGGCGTTGTCGTCGTTGCGCTTCTGGCCGATCAGGTGCAGCACCACGTCTTCGTCGCCGATGAAGGCGGCGACGGTCTCATTGACGACTTCCTGCGCCATCTCCGCCGCCTGGCGCGGCGCGGCGTGCAGGCGCTGCATCAGGCCGCGGATGGCGCCGGCGGTGCGGCCGTACGCCTTCTCGCAGCGCGCGAGCTTGGCGCGCATGGCGCCGATGCGCTCGATGCGGCTGCGCTTGCGCGCCATCTCCGCCAGTTCGGCCGCGCTTGGCTCCGGCGCGGGCGCGGCGGGCGGCGCCGGGGCGGCCGCGGCAGGCAGCGGCTGCACGCTGCTGCGCGTGGGGCAGTACAGCACGCGGGTGAGCCCCATCTCGCGCAGGGTCTGGATCTGCTTGTCGTGGCCGAGGCGGAACTCGTTGAACAGGAAGGGGTGCTCCAGCCAGTGCTCGGCAAGGGAAATGAATACGCCGGGTCGGAGGCGGTCGATCTCCACCCACACGGCCTGCTGCTCGGTCAACGCCATCGTCGTCCTGGATCGTCATCGTGAAGGCTGCGCAGTCGAGGCCGCATTGTCGGTCCTGGAGCCCCGTCCCAGCAATTGCCCGAGCAGGTCGACCGGCACCGGAAACACCAGCGTCGAGCTCTTGTCGCCGGCGACCTGGGTGAGCGTCTGCAGGTAGCGCAGCTGCATCGCCGCCGGTTCGCGCGACAGCATGTGGGCGGCTTCCATCAGCGCCTGCGCGGCCTGCTTCTCGCCCTCGGCGTGGATCACCTTGGCGCGGCGCTCGCGCTCGGCCTCGGCCTGGCGGGCGATCGCGCGCACCATGCTCTCGTTGAGGTCGATGTGCTTGATCTCGACGTTGGTGACCTTGATGCCCCAGGCGTCGGTCTGGGCGTCGAGGATCTGCTGCACGTCGAGGTTCAGCTTCTCGCGCTCGGCCAGCATCTCGTCGAGCTCGTGCTTGCCCAGCACCGCACGCAGCGTGGTCTGCGCGAGCTGGCTGGTGGCGACGAGGAAGTTCTCGACCTGGATGATCGCCTTCTGCGGATCGAGGACGCGGAAGAACACGATCGCATTGACCTTCACCGACACGTTGTCGTGCGAGATCACGTCCTGCGAGGGCACGTCCATCGTCACCACACGCAGATCGACCTTGACCATCTGCTGGATGCCGGGGATCACGATCACCAGGCCGGGGCCCTTCACGCGCCAGAAGCGGCCGAGCAGGAAGATCACGCCGCGCTCGTATTCGCGCAGGATCTTGAACGAGGCGATGATGAGGAAGAGCAGCAGCAGGATGAGCGGGCCGAGCCCGAACTGGAGGTCGATCATCACGGCGGACTCCCGAGGGTGGAGGAAGGGGCGGACCTTGCGGCAGGGCTGACCGGCGCGACGTCGAGGATGAGGCCGTCGATGCGCTCGACCCTCACCGTGGCGCCGGCGGCGAGCGGCGCGGCGCTGCGCGCGCGCCAGCGCTCGCCATGGACGGTGATCCACCAGTGGCCTTCGTCGGCAGGCATGCCGACGGTGCCGAGCGCGCCGATCATCTCCTCGCCCCCGCTCACCACCGGACGCCTGAAGCTGCGTGCAGCGAAGCCGCCGATCGCGAGCAGCACCGCGGCACTCATCAGGGCGAGGCCGACGATGAGTGCCAGCGGCACGCCGAAGCCGGGCGCCTCGGTATCCATCAGGAACAGGCCGCCGACGACGAAGGCGATGAGGCCGCCGACGCCGAGCACGCCGAAGCTGGGCAGGAAGGCCTCGGCCAGCATCAGCGCGGCGCCGATCGCCAGCAGCAGCACGCCGGCCCAGTTCACCGGCAGCAGCTGGAAGGCGTAGAGCGC
>JANJTU010000351.1 GCA_024710965.1 Thauera sp.
GCGGTCGAGCGCGTGCCCGAGGCGGGTGAGCGCGCTGGCCGGAGGCGATGCGGGGCGGGACATGGCGGTCTCCTTTGTCGTTATCGGCGGAACGGCGGGTGCCGGCCCGGTGCGCCCCCATTTAACCCGGCACGCAATCAGCTCATTCCCGCGAAGGTCGTTGCCGCAAGAACGGGCAGCGGGCAGGACGGAATGCGGTATTGGATTGCCGGGTTGACATGGCGGGCGTGTTCAGTGGCTGGACTCCGTGCCGAACTCAGTTCGCGCCGAGGCGCTTGACCTCGCCCTCGACCTGCTCGACCAGATCGGCGCCGATCTTGCCCTTGTATTCGGCATAGACCGGGGCGACGCGGGTCTTGAACTCGGCGAGCTCGGCGGCGCTCGGCGCGAACACCTGCACGCCGGTGGCTTCCATCTTCTTGATCAGCTCGGCTTCCTCGGCGTCGGCGATCCGGCGCTGGTGCGCCATCGCCTCGGCCGCGGCCTTGCGCACCAGGGCCTTGTCGGCGTCGTTCAGGCGCGACCAGAAGGCCTCGCTGGCGATGAAGCCGATCGCCTCGAAGGAGAAGTTGACCAGCGAGATGTTCTTGCTCACCTCGTAGAAGCGCGACGAATAGATCAGCGGGATCGGCGAGATGCCGCCCTCGATCGCGCCCGCCTGCAGCGCCGAGAACACTTCGGCGAAGTTCATCGCCACCGGGTTGGCGCCGATCGCCTTCCACGAGTCGAGGTAGAGGCCCAGGCCCGGGGTGCGGATCTTCACCGCCTGGATGTCGCCCGGCGCCTTCACCGGGCCCTTGTTGGCGTAGAGCTGGAAGAAGCTGCCCGAGCCCCAGGCGAGCGCGCGCAGGCGGCGGCTCTCGAGGTGCTTGTTCAGGCGCTCGCCGACCGGGCCGTCCATCACCGCCATCGCCGTCTTCGAATCGGGGAAGATCCACGGCATCGACACCACCATGAAGTCCTGGTGCAGCTGGGCGAGCCAGGGGGTGGTCTTCATGATGATCTCGACCGCGCCGGCCTGCGCCATCTCCAGCTCGACGCGGTCGTTGCGCCCGGAGAGCACGCCGTTGGCGTGGATCTCGACGCTGTGGCGGCCCTGGCTGTCGCGTTCGAGCACTTCCTTGAACTTCTTCGCCCCCTCGACCCAGTTCGAGGTGTCGGCGACGTTGGTGGCGATCTTGATCTTGGCCGCGCTGGCGGGGCCGGCAACGCACAGGGCGGTGGCGAGGCCGGCGGCGGCGAGCATGCGGGTCAGGGTTTTCATGGTGTCGTCCTCCAGGGTTCCGCGCGGGGCGGTTGTCGTTTGCGTGCGGGCCGCGGCGGCGGCCTTGCTGCTGCCCGTTGGGTGCCGGCCGGGCGTGCCGGGGGGCTGCGGGTTCGCTTCAGTCGTCCGCCGCTGCCTGCGGCAGCGGGCGCGGGCGGCGGAAGGCCGGGTCGGTGCGGCGCTCGATGCAGGCCGCGGCCTGCAGCACGCGGGCGTCGTCGAAGCGCCAGCCCACCAGCTGCACGCCGAGCGGCAGGCCGTTGGCGGCTAGCCCCGCGGGCACCGAGCAGGCGGGCAGGAAGGTGTGGTTGAAGGCCGGGGTGAACACCGCATGCGCGCGCGGCGATGCCGGCCGGCCCTCGATCGTCGCCGGGCCAAGCGCCTCCAGCGGCCAGGCGGTGCAGGGCGTGGTCGGGCACAGCAGCAGGTCCACTTCGGCAAAGAAGCCGGCCAGCGCGCGGAACATCGCCGCGCGGTGCAGCAGCGCGTGCGCCACCGCGGCGGCGTCGAGGCCGAGGCCCTTGTCGATCTGGGCGCCGATGTCGGGGTCGAACAGCGCCGGCTCGCGGCGGAACTGCGCGCCGTAGAGCGCGGCGAGGCCGCCGAGCTGCAGCGGCATCAGCACCTCCTCGCTGGTGCCGGCGGGCCAGGGCGGGTCGCGGTCGACGAGCTCGGCGCCGGCTTCGGCGAGCCAGGCCGCGGCGGCCCGCGTCGCCGCGGCGGCGTCGGCATCCACGGCGACGTCCAGCCCGAGGCGCGGGCTGAAGGCGATGCGCAGGCCGGCGAGCGGGGCGTCGAGCCGGCTCGCGGCGGCCACGCCGAGATCACCGGGCGGGCACTGCGGGTCGCGCCGGTCGGGGCCGGCGACGGCCTCGAGCACCGCGGCGGCATCGGCGACGCTGCGCGCCATGATGCCGATCACGCTGTTGCCGAACACCGGCTCGGCGAAGCCGAGCGGATGCGGGATGAGGCCGGCCGAGGGCTTCAGGCCGACCACGCCGCAGTGCGCCGCCGGGCGGCGGGTGGAGCCGCCGCCGTCGGTGGTGAGCGCGACCTGGCCGAGGCCGGCCGCCACCGCTGCCGCGGCGCCGCCCGAGGAGCCGCCCGGCGTGCATTCGAGCCGCCAGGGGTTGCGCGTGGCGCCGAACAGGCGGTTGGTGGTGACGCCCTTGCAGGCGAATTCCGAGCAGTTGCTGGTGCCGAGGTAGCTGCCGCCGGCCGCGCGCAGGCGGGCGACGGCGAGCGCGTCGGCGGGGGCGACGAAGTCGGCGAACAGTGCCGAGCCCTGTGAGACGGGGCGGTCGGCGACCCAGATGTTGTCCTTCACGGTGGCGAAGGCGCCGGCGAGCGCACCCGGGCGCTCGCCGCGCGCGCGCGCGGCGTCCATCGCCCGGCCCGCGGCGAGCGCGGCTTCGGCATCGAAGCGCACGAGCGCGTTGAGCCGCGGGTTGAGGCGTTCGACCGCCTCCACCTGGGCCTGCGCCAGCTCGCGCGCCGACAGCGCGCCGTGCGCGATCGCGTCCGTGGCCTCGAGCGCGGTCAGTTCGATCGGGTTCATGCCGGATCCTCGACGCGCGGCTTGGGCTGCGCCGGGGTGGGCAGCGCGCAGCGCAGGAACTCGCCGCGGCCGGCTTCGCCCAGGTAGGCGCCGTCGCGCCACACCGCGCGCCCGCGCGCCAGCGTCAGCGCCGGCCAGGCGTCGACGCGGAGGCCCTCGTAGGGCGTGTAGTCGACGGCGTGGTGCAGGTCGGCGTTGCGGATCACGCGCTCGACGCCGGTGTCCCAGATCACCAGGTCGGCGTCGGCGCCGACCGCGATCGAGCCCTTGCGCGGGTAGAGGCCGTACATCTTGGCGACGTTGGTCGAGGTCAGGGCGACGAAGCGGCAGATGTCGAGGCGGCCGCCGAGCACGCCGTGCGAGAACAGCAGCGCCAGCCGCGTCTCCAGCCCGGGGATGCCGTTCGGCACCTGGTCGAAGCTGGCGTCGGCGCCGGCGACCTGCTTGCCGTCGGGGCCGGCGAAGCGGAACGGGGCGTGGTCGGAGGAGAAGACCTGGAACACGCCGGACTCGAGCCCGTCCCAGATCACCTGCTGGTTGGCCTTGTCGCGCGGCGGCGGGCTGCAGATGCACTTCGCGCCATGGAAGTCGTCGTCGCTGCCGAGGTCCTCGGCGGTGAGGAACAAGTATTGCGGGCAGGTCTCGGCGTAGATGCGCAGGCCCTGGCCCTGCGCCCAGCGGATCTGCTCGACCGCCTCGCGCCCGGACACATGCACGATCAGGATCGGCACGTCGACCAGCTCGGCGTAGCTGATCGCGCGGTGGGTGGCCTCGCGCTCGACCAGCATCGGCCGCGCCGCGGCATGGTAGCGCGGCGCGCGCCGGCCGGCCTTGAGCAGGCGCTCGGTGAGCCAGGCGATGCAGTCGGTGTTCTCGGCGTGCATCATCACCATCGCCCCGGCGTCGCGCGCCACCGCGAGCACGTCGATGATCTGGCGGTCGGCGAGCTTGAGGTCGTCGTAGGTCATGTAGATCTTGAACGAGCTGTAGCCCTCGGCGATCAGCGCCGGCAGCTCCTCGGCCAGCACCTGCGGCGTGGGGTCGGAGACGATCATGTGGAAGGCATAGTCGATCGCGGCCTTGCCCTCGGCACGGCGGTGGTAGTCCTCGACCGCGGCGCGCAGGCTCTGGCCCTTCAACTGGCAGGCGAAGGGGATCACCGTGGTGGTGCCGCCGCAGGCCGCCGAGCGCGTGCCGGTGAGGAAGTCGTCGGCCATCTTCGAGCCGTCGCTCATCGGCTGGTCGAGGTGGCAGTGGCCGTCGATGCCGCCGGGCAGCACCCAGCGCCCGGCGGCGTCGACCTCCTCGCGGCCGGCGGCCAGGCCCTGGCCGAGGGCGGCGATGCGGCCGTCGCGGATGCCGATGTCGGCGTCGAAGACGTCGGCGGCGGTGGCGCAGCGGGCGTTGCGGATGACGAGGTCGAAGGGCTTCATGTCGGGGTCTCCAGGGGGCATTCCGCCGCGACCCGCGCGCGGGCGGGCGGTGCGAAGGCGGTGAGGTGCGATTTCATCGTCGGCGCTCCGGCGATCAGTAGCCGAGCGCGCGCGGCAGCGCGGTGACGATCGGCGGGAAGGCGATGCACAGGCCGAGGACGAGGAACTGCAGGGCGATGAAGGGCAGCGCGGCGACCGTGAGCTGGTTCATCTGCACGCGCGCGGCGCTGCTGACGACGAACAGCAGCACCCCGACCGGCGGCGTCAGCATGCCGATCACCAGGTTCAGCACGAACAGGAAGCCGAAGTAGATCGGGTCGATGCCGTAGGCGGCGGCGATCGGCGCCAGCAGCGGCACGAGCATGATGTAGGCGGCGTTGGACTCGAGGAACATGCCGACGAAGATCAGCATCGCCATCACCAGCAGGATGAACATCAGCGGCTCGCTGGTGAGACCCTGCACCAGCTCGGCGAGGCGCATCGGCACCATGTCGATGGTCAGCAGATAGGTCACCGCCGAGGCGAAGGCGATCAGCGCGGCGACGACGCCGGTGGTGACCGCGGCGCGGAACAGGATCGTCGGCAGGTCGGCGAGCCTGACCTTGCGGGTGACGAACAGCCCGATCGCGAGCGCATAGACGACGGCGACCGCCGAGCCCTCGGAGGCGGTGAACACGCCGGCGACGATGCCGCCGATGACGACGAAGGGCATCGCCACCACCAGCGCCGAGGACTTCAGCGTGGCGAGGAAGCGGCGCAGGCTGAAGGCCTCGCCGGTGGGCGGGTAGTCCTTGCGCCAGGCGTACCAGGAGGCGAAGCCCATCATGCCGGCTGCAAGGAGCAGGCCGGGCACGACGCCGGCGAGGAAGAGCGCGCCGACCGACACGCTCGGCCCGGCCATGTAGGCATAGACGATCATCGCCGCGCTCGGCGGGATGATCGGCCCGAGGTTGGCGGCGGAGGCCACCAGGGCCGCGCCGAAGGGCCGGTCGTAGTACTTCGACATCGCCGGCATCATCGTGCTCGAGAGCGCGGTGGCGTCGGCCACCGCGGTGCCCGACACCGCCGCGAGCGAGGCCGAGGACAGCACGGTGACGTGGGCGATGCCGCCGCGCACGCGGCCGACGAGGCTGTTGGCGAGCGCGATCAGGCGCTCCATGATGCCGCCCTCGACCATCAGCTCGCCGGCGACCATGAAGCAGGGGATGGCGAGCAGCGGGAAGGAGTTCAGCGCGTACATCATGCGCTGCGGGAATACCGCCCACTCGAGCTCGCCCGCGCTCATGCCGGCGAGCGCGGCGAAGCCGAGCGCGAACGCGAGCGGCATGCCGAGGAGGGCGAGGAGGAAGAAGCCGACAACGGCGATCGCAGTCATTGCGCAGCCTCCGCATCGGTGGAGGGGGCGGCGGCGCAGACCTGGCCGACCAGGTGCAGCGCCGAATGCGCCGCGCCGACGGCGACGGCGAGGTAGAACCAGCCGCTCGACAGGTCGACGGTGGGCATCAGCTGGTCCCAGTTGTCCTGCGCGACCAGCACCGCCTGCACCGCGACCATGCCCATCAGCGCCGCGCTCGCGGCGGTGAGCAGGCGGTGGCGCAGCTGGTTGGCGAGGCGCGGGAAATGCTTCACCAGCGCGTCGATGCCGACGTGGGCGCTGCGCTTGACGCCGTGCGGGATGGCCATGAACACCACCCAGACGAAGCTCAGGCGCGACACCTCTTCCGCCCAGTCGAGCGAGGCGGCAAAGCCGTAGCGCAGGAAGACCTGGGTCGACACCACGCCGATCATCGTCGCCATGCCGGCGACGATCGCCCAGCGCGACACCTCATCGACGCGCTCGAGCGCGCCGCGTAGCACTGCTGTCATTGCCATCGGGCTTCTCCCCTCGTCCCGGCCTCAGTTGACCTGGCTCAGCACGCTGTTGACGAGCTCGGCGCCGACCTTGGCCTTCACCTGCTCCATCACCGGCGCGGTCGCCTGGCGCATCTCGCTGCGGAAGGCCGGGCTCACCGCGTCGAGCTGCACGCCGCGCCCCTGCAGGTCGGCGAGCGCCTTCGCGTCCTCGGCCTCGGCCAGGCGGCGCTGGGTCGCGACTGCGTTGCCGATGGCATCGGTGACGATCCTGCGCAGCTCGGGCTTCAGGGCATCGAGCTTCTTCTTGTTGGCGATCACGGCGATGAAGTCGAAGAAGTGGGCGGTGTCGGAGACGTACTTCTGCACCTGGTTGAAGTTGCGGTCGCGGGTCACGGCGAAGGGGTTCTCCTGGCCGTCGAGCACGCCCTGCTGCAGCGCCGAATAGACCTCCTTGATGTCCATCGTCGTCGGGTTGGCGCCGAGCGCGCGGAAGGTGGCGAGGTGGGTCTCGTCCGGCTGCAGGCGGATCTTCGGGCCCTTGAGGTCGGCGAGCGACTTCACCGGGCGCACGTTGTTGGTCAGGTGGCGCGGCCCGAGCTCCATGTAGCCGAGCGCGGCGAAGCCCTTGGCCGCCAGCTTCTCGGACATCAGCTGGCCGACCGGGCCGTCGATGACGCGGAAGGCGTGGCTGCGGTCGGCGAACAGGAAGGGCAGCGACAGCGCCGACAGCTCGGGCACCGTGCGCGACAGGTAGGCGGTCGAGATCCAGGTCAGGAACACCGCGCCGGCGCGCACCTGGTCGACGTTCTCCTGCGCGCCGCCGAGCTGCATTGCGGGGAACAGGGCGACCTTGAGCTCGCCGCCGCTCGCCTGCTCGACTTCGGCCTTGAACTGCTCCATGACGATCGAGCTGGTGTGGGTGGTCGGGAAGTTGCCGACGATGCGCAGGGTTTCGGCGGCGCCGGCGGGCAGGCTGGCGGCGCCAAGGCCGGTGGCGAGCAGGGCGCCCGCAAGCAGGGAACGGCAGGACTTGAGCATGGTGTCTCCTCTCTTTTGTGTAGGTCCGCTGGATTGGCCGGGCCGGTCGCAGGGTAGGCCGGCCTGTGTTGAACCTTAGCAACAGAATCCAAAGTTGTACACAAAAACGTGCACATGTCTTTCGACGGTGTGCAGCGCACGCCGAGGCGGCGGAAGACGGCGCCGCATTCGCGCGGAGCGGAGGGTGTAAACGCCGCGGGCCCCGCCCGCCCGGGCGGGGCCGGCGCGGGGGCGGGGGGG
>JANJTU010000357.1 GCA_024710965.1 Thauera sp.
CCGCTGGGCGTGATCGGCATCATCTACGAGGCCCGCCCCAACGTCACCGCCGACGCCGCGGCGCTGTGCCTCAAGTCGGGCAACGCCGCGATCCTGCGCGGCGGCAAGGAGGCGATCCAGGCCAACCGCGCGATCGCCGCCTGCGTGCGCGCGGGCCTCGTCCAGGCCGGCCTGCCCGAGCACGCCGTGCAGGTCGTCGAGACCACCGACCGCGAGGCCGTGGGCGCGCTGATCACCATGCCCGAGTACGTGGACGTGATCGTGCCGCGCGGCGGCAAGGGCCTGATCGAGCGCATCTCGAAGGACGCGCGCGTGCCGGTGATCAAGCACCTCGACGGCAACTGCCACGTCTACATCGATGACGAGGCCGACCCCGCCAAGGTCGTGCCCATCGTCGAGAACGCGAAGACGCAGCGCTACGGCACCTGCAACACCGCCGAATCGCTGCTCGTCGCGCGCGACGTCGCCGACATCTACCTGCCCGAGATCGGGCGCATGCTCGCCGCCAAGGGTGTCGAGATGCGCTGCTGCGCCGAGTCGCTGGCGCTGCTGCGCGAGGCCGGCGTCGCCGCCGACAAGCTCGTCGCCGCCACCGAGGCCGACTGGCGCGAGGAATACCTGGCGCCGATCATCGCGGTGAAGCTGGTCGCCGGCCTCGACGAGGCAATCGCACACATCAACACCTACAGCTCCGGCCACACCGAGGCGATCGTCACCGAGAACTACACGCACGCGATGCGCTTCCTGCGCGAGGTGGATTCGTCCTCGGTGATGGTGAATGCCTCCACCCGCTTCGCTGACGGCTTCGAGTACGGTCTGGGCGCCGAGATCGGCATTTCCACCGACAAGATCCACGCCCGCGGCCCGGTCGGCCTCGAAGGACTCACCAGCCAGAAGTGGATCGTGTTCGGCAACGGCGAGATTCGGCGCTGAACCGGCGCTGAGCCTGCACTGAAGTGACGGGAAGGCTGTCGATGAAGCAGCGGCGCGTGCGCATTCTGCCCGGCGGGGCGGGCTGAAGCAGCCATGCGCGCCCCCCCATCGAGCACGGCGGAACGGCCATTCGACGCCGTCATCGCGCTGCCGTTCGGCCCCTTCGGCATCCGCGCCGACGTGGGCGAAGTCACCGAACTCGTCTTCCTGCCGCCGGGCAGCACCCTGGTCGCGCCACGCAACGACACCGCATGGGCCGCGGCGGACGGCCTCCAAGCCTGGCTCGCCGACCCGCGGCAGGCCTTCGCCGTGCCGCTCGCGCGCCGTGGCACGCCGTTCCAGCAGCGGGTGTGGGCACAGATCGGCACGATCCCGCCCGGCGCCACCGCCACCTACGGCCAGCTCGCCGGACGCCTCGGCAGCGCGCCGCGCGCAGTGGGCCAGGCCTGCGGCGCCAATCCCTTCCCGCTGATCGTGCCCTGCCACCGCGTCACCTCCGCTGCCGGCATCGGCGGCTTCGCCAACGCGCGCGACGGCTGGCTGCTGGCGGTAAAGCGCTGGCTGCTGGCGCACGAAGGTGCCGTGTGAGCGCGGCACCGGGCACAACCGCAGAGCATCCGGCGCCGCCCGCGCAAGGTTCAGGGGCAGGCGCAAGTGGGGCACAGGATGCGCCGCGCGCCCGCCGCACCCCGGCGGTCGAGGCGGGTCTGACCGCGCACACCCGCGCCGAACTCGACCGCTTCACTGACACGCTGTGGCTGGAACACGGCCTCGCGCGCAACACCCTGGCCGGCTACCGCAGCGACCTCGCCCACTTCGCCGCCTGGCTCGAAGCCGCCGGCAAGCGCCTGCCGCAGGCCGGCGCCGCCGACCTTGCGGGCTATCTGGCCGGCTTCAGCCGCCATGCCAAGCCCGCCAGCCAGCGCCGGCTGCTCGCCGCGTGGCGGCGTTACTACCGCCTGCTGCTCGCCAACCACGCGATCGAGGCCGACCCGACGCTGCTGCTCGATCCGCCGCTTCCCGCGCAACGCTTCCCGCGCACGCTCACCGAGGCGCAGGTCGAAGCCCTGCTCGCCGCACCCGATGTCGGCACGCCGCAGGGGCTGCGCGACCGCTGCATGCTCGAGGTGCTCTATGCCGCCGGCCTGCGCGTGTCCGAGCTCGTGGGCCTGCCGACCTTCGCCGTCGGCCTGGGCGAAGGGGTCGTGCGCGTGATGGGCAAGGGCAGCAAGGAACGCCTCGTGCCACTCGGCGAGATCGCCGCCGACTGGATCGCGCGCTACCTGCGCGAAGCCCGCCCCGCCCTCCTCGCCGGACGCAGCTGCGACGCGGTGTTCGTGACCCGCCTGGGGGCCGGCATGACAAGGCAGATGTTCTGGCGCATCATCAAGCAGCATGCGCTCGCGGCGGGCATCGCCCCGGAAAGGATTTCGCCGCACACGCTGCGCCATGCCTTTGCGACGCATCTGCTCAATCACGGCGCCGATCTGCGCGTCGTTCAATTGCTGCTGGGCCACGCCGACATATCGACGACGCAGGTTTATACCCACGTTGCACGGGAAAGGTTGAAGCAGCTGCACGCGAAGCATCACCCTCGTGCTTGAGTTCCGCGGCGCATTTCCCCGCCCGCCCCCTGAACAACATCGTCGCCAGAACCAGAAACGAATCATGAGCAAACACGACGCCCACGCTCCCGAAACCCCGGCCACGCGCTATCTGCGCCAGCACGGCATTGCCTATTCGAGCCATCTTTACGATTACGAAGAACGCGGCGGCACCGCCGTTTCCTCGCGCGAACTCAATGTCAGCGAGCATGCGGTGGTGAAGACATTGATCATGGAAGACGAGCATGCCCGCCCGCTGGTCGTGCTGATGCACGGCGACCACAAGGTATCGACCAAGGAACTGGCCCGTCAGGCCGGCTGCAAGCGCATCGAACCGTGCAAGCCCGAGGTGGCGAATCGCCATACCGGCTTTCTCGTCGGCGGCACCTCACCGTTCGGCACGCGCAAGCCAATGCCCGTCTACATGGAGCGCACGATCCTCGACCTGCCCCTCGTTTATATCAATGGCGGTCGTCGCGGATTTCTACTCGGACTCCACCCTCACGACATTCAGCGGGTTCTGCAACCCACACTGGTCGACGTCGCGCTTTGACTACGCGGCTTCGGCTCCGCCGATTTCACGCCTGCAGTAAAAATCGTTTTTAATTGACTTCAATTGCTGGCAGAATTCCCTTTACCGAGTTCTCCGAATTCAATTCCCGCAAATCGGTTGATGACAGGCCGCTCTCGGCCTGCCATGCGGAGCAAATAAAGGGAGTCATCATGGATCTTTCCACCTACACGCTGCCTGACCTGCGTCGCCTGCAGGCCCGGGTCGAAAGCGAAATCCGCCGCCGCAGCGACTCGACCCGCCGCAACCTGCTGAAGCGCATGCAGAAGATGGCAGCCGACGAAGGCCTGTCGCTCGACGACCTGCTCGAACGCCCCGCCCCGGTGGCCGAAGCAAAGCCGGCCGCTCCCAAGCGTGGGGCACGTGCCGCGGCAAAAAAAGAAAAGCCGGCGCCGGTGATCAAGTACCGCAATCCGGCCAATACCGAGCAGGGCTGGAGCGGCCGCGGTCGCAAGCCGCAATGGGCGATCGACTGGATCGCCCAGGGCAAATCGCTGGACGAACTGGCCGTCTGAACCGGCGGCCATCCGGCCGCGCCGGCCAATTGCCGGCTGGCGCGGCCCGCCGCAGGAACATGCCGCAGGACATGGCTCCCGGCGCAATCGCAAGCGAGTTCCCGGCGGCAATCGCCCCGGGCTGCAATTGCCCCGATTTGCACAACCGCCGGCTCAAACCGGCGTCGCTGGCGGCTCCACCCCTTCTCGCCCGCGCTGGATGAATACGCCAACCCGGCGCACGTCCTTCATCACGCCGATTTTCGCGATGCGAAGCTTCACCCACGGCGCGCCGAACTCCTCGAACAGCAGGCGCACGACGAATTCGCCCAGACTCTCGATCAGGTTGAAATGGCGTGCCGCCAGTTCGGCGCGGATGCGCTCGATCACCACCGCATAGTCGATGGTATCGGCGATATCGTCGCGCGCGGCGGCCGTATCGGGAACGCCGAAGGTGAGGCTGAGCTCGACGGTCTGCGGGCCGGTCTTTTCGCGCGCATAAATGCCGACCCACGCCCGCACCCGCAATTCCTCGATGAAGATGAAATCCATGCTGGTTCCCGTTTAGAATCGCCCCGATTCTATCCTGTATGCACCGGCGGGCCGGAAGCGTTCGAACCTGAATCCTCGCCGTCGCCGCCAACTCCCTTCATCTCGCTGATCCCTGCCCCGCGCCGGGATGCGGAAAAAAAATGCCCCTGCTGATTCTGCTCGCCGCCGCCTACCTGCTCGGCTCGATTCCCTTCGCCATCGTCTGCAGCAAGCTCTTCGGCCTGGAAGACCCGCGACGCTACGGCTCGGGCAACCCCGGCGCGACCAACGTCTTGCGCAGCGGCAACAAGGGCGCCGCCGCCCTCACCCTGCTCGGCGACTGCCTGAAAGGCTGGCTCGCGGTGTGGACGGCCGGCCAGCTCGGCTTCACGCCGGCCGAAGCCGCGCTAGCGGGATTGGCGGCCTTCCTCGGCCACGTGTTCACGATCTTCCTGCGCTTCAATGGTGGCAAGGGCGTCGCCACCGCGCTCGGCGTCCTCGCGGGCATCGACGGCCGCATCGCGATCCTGTGCGCCCTGGTGTGGCTTGCGGTGGCCTTCACCAGCCGCTACTCGTCGGCGGCCGCCCTGTCCGCCGCAGCCGCCGCACCGGTCGCCGGGCTGATCTTCCTCGGCCCGCACCCCACCGTCGCCATCCTGCTGGCGATGTCGGCGGTGCTGATCTGGCGCCATGCGGCGAACATCAAGCGCCTGCGCGCCGGCACCGAAGGCAGGATCGGCGGCGGCAAGAAGGACAAGGCCGGCTGATCCGCCACCCACGGACCGGAGCCGGCACCGGCTTCAGACTGCGGCCGGCAGCGGCGGCCTGAGTTCGACCAGCGGCCAGCGCGGCCGGATCCTCACCGCCGGCGCCAGCGCCGGGCGTTCGCCGGCGTCGAACCGCAGCGCGCCGGCGAAGGCGATCATCGCCCCGTTGTCGGTGCACAACTCCGGCTCGGGATAATGGACGCGGCCGCCGCGACCGCCCACTGCCCGATCGAGCACCTCGCGCAGCCGGCGGTTGGCGCCCACGCCGCCGGCCACGACCAGCGTCTTCAGCCCGACCTTCTTCAGCGCGGCGAGCGCCTTCGCGCACAGCACCTCGACCACCGCCTCCTGAAACTCGGCGGCGAGGTCGGCCATCCGCGCCGGATCCCAGTCGGGGGCGGACACCACATTGAGCACAGCGGTCTTGAGGCCGCTGAAGCTGAAGTCGAGGTCGCCGGAGTGCAGCATCGGTCGCGGCAGCCGGAAGCGGCCCGCCACGCCCTGCTCGGCCAGGCGCGCCAGTTGCGGCCCGCCCGGATAGCCGAGGCCGAGCAGCTTGGCGGTCTTGTCGAAAGCCTCGCCGGCCGCATCGTCGACCGACTCGCCGAGCAGCGCGTAGTCGCCCACCCCGCGCACGCGCATGAGCTGGGTATGGCCGCCGGACACGAGCAGGGCGACGAAGGGGAAGGCCGGCGGGTCCACCGACAGCAGTGGCGACAGCAGGTGCCCTTCCAGGTGATGGACCGCCAAGGCCGGCACGCCGCGCGCCATGGCGAAGGATTCGGCCACGCTCGCCCCGACCAGCAAGGCCCCGGCCAGCCCCGGCCCGGCCGTGTACGCCACGGCATCGATCTGCGCCGGCCCGAGCCCCGCCGCCTGCAGCACCTCGCGCAGCAGCAGCGGCAGACGCCGGATGTGGTCGCGCGAGGCCAGCTCGGGCACGACGCCACCGTAGGCGGCATGAAGGTCGATCTGCGAGTGCAGGCAGTGCGCCAGCAGGCCGGCTTCGGTGTCGTAGACGGCAACGCCGGTCTCGTCGCAGGAGGTCTCGATGCCGAGGACTTTCATGTGTTGCATCCGTTTGATTCGGTGCCGCATTTTAACCGCGCCCGGGACGGATCCGGCCAGTGCGGCGCTTGCCATATGTGGAGAGCTCGTTTATATTCGCCGTCTTTCTGCCCACAAGACACCCAAGGAAGTCCGCAATGCCCGGTATCCGCGTCAAGGAAAACGAGCCGTTTGAAGTTGCGATCCGCCGCTTCAAGCGCACCATCGAGAAGACCGGTGTGCTGACCGAACTGCGCTCCCGCGAGTTCTACGAAAAGCCCACCGCCGAGCGCAAGCGCAAGCTGGCCGCCGCAGTGAAGCGCAATCACAAGCGCCTGCGCAGCCAGATGCTGCCGCCGAAGCTGTACTGATTCTCCGCGCACCCGGCTCGCCGGTTGCCTGCCCGCCGGGCGAAGGTCGAAGAACCTTCGCCCGGCGTAGTGCTTTTCAAGCGCCCGCTGCAAGCATGCTCAGCAAGGCCATGACGCCGCGCACTCGATGATCCCCCAGTCCTTCGTCCAGGAACTGCTGTCACGCGTCGACATCGTCGACGTCATCGAGCGCCATCTGCCACTGAAGAAAAGCGGCGCGAACTACTTCGCCTGCTGCCCCTTCCACGGCGAGAAGTCGGCCTCGTTCTCCGTCAGCCCGTCCAAGCAGTTCTACCACTGCTTCGGCTGCGGCGTGCACGGCAGCGCGATCGGCTTCCTGATGGAGTACAGCGGCCTCGGCTTTGTCGACGCGGTCAAGGAACTCGCCGGCCAGGCCGGACTGCAGGTCCCGGACGACGGCCGCAGCGGCAATGCGACCCATGACGACGGCAGCGAGCGCCTGTACGAGGCGATGGCCAAGGCCGCACGCTTCTATCGTGAGCAACTCAAACCCGCGCGCCAGGCGGTGGACTACCTGAAGCGCCGCGGCCTGTCCGGCGAGGTCGCCGCCCGCTTCGGCCTCGGCTACGCTCCGGACGAATGGCAGGCGCTGCAGCGCCCCTTCCCCGACTACCAGGCGAAAACGCTCGCCGACGCCGGCCTCGTCATCGACAACGACCAGGGCCGGCGCTACGACCGTTTCCGCAACCGCATCATCTTCCCGATCCACGACCGCCGCGGGCGCATCATCGCCTTTGGCGGCCGCGTGCTCGACGGCGGCGAACCGAAGTACCTGAATTCGCCCGAGACGCCGCTGTTCGAGAAAGGGCGCGAGCTGTACGGCCTCTACCTGGCGCAGAAGCCGATCCGCGACGCCGGCTTCGCCGTCGTCGTCGAGGGCTACATGGACGTCGTCGCCCTCGCCCAGTACGGCATCGGCAACGCCGTGGCGACGCTCGGCACCGCCACCACGCCACAGCACGTGCACACCCTGTTGCGCCAGACCGACCGCATCGTGTTCTGCTTCGATGGCGACGCCGCCGGCCGCCGCGCCGCCTGGCGAGCACTGGAGAACGCGCTCGACTCGCTGCGCGACGATGCGACGCTGGCCTTCCTCTTCCTGCCCGCCGAGCACGACCCGGACTCGTTCGTGCGCGCCGAAGGCGCCGACGCCTTCCGCCAGGCCGCGGCCGCGGCGACGCCGCTGGCGCGCTTCCTGATCGACGAACTGAGCGCGCGCCATGACATGAATAGCGCCGAAGGGCGTGCCGCCTTCGTGCACGAGGCCGGACCGCTGGTGACGCGGTTTGCGGCACCGCTGCTGCGGCTCCAGGTAGTCAAGTCCGTCGCCGAAACGAGCGGCCTCACCCAGGCAGAGGTGGAATACGCCTTCGGCCTGAAGACCCCCGCCCCGCCACGAAGCCGCAACCGCCCCCCGGAGCCCGACGCGCGCAGCAAAGACACCCCGCGCCGGGGCTTCGACCGCCCTCGCGGCGCCGCGCCGCGTGCCCGCGCGCCCATGCTCGGAGCGCGCAAGGGGCCGTCGACCACCCGCGCCCTGCTGCGCCTGGTGCTGCAGCACCCTACCTGGGCGGCGCGCCTGCCGGTCGACCTGGTGCCGACCGGCACCCCGGAAGGGTCTGCGCTTGTCGCCATCATCGACATGCTCAGCCTCGGCGAGCCCGTCCCGGCGGGCGGCCTCGGCGCCCTGATCGAACGCTTCCGCGACACCCCTCACGGCGACACCCTGTCGCAGGTGGCGGCGGAACTGGTCGACGCCGAATTCGACGACGACGTGGTCGAGGCCCTGTTCGACGACACGCTGCGCAAGCTTCATGCAGACTACATAAACACCGAGATCGCGCTGCTGCAGCAGCGCGACCGCGAGGGCGGCCTCAGCGCGCTCGATCGACGCCGCCTCGGCGAACTTCTGCTGGAGAAGCGGAACCTGGCAAATACGGCCTAGGTCCTAGATTTATTGTATAATTTCCGGTTTCTCCATTTTCTTACTCCCTCACTTGAGGAGTGCTATGGCACGCGAAAAAGCCAAGGATCCGCGCAAGGACAGTCCCAAGGGACGCCCCTCGAAAGCGAAGGACAAGGCCGCCCAGGTCGTTGAAAGCCCCGTTGTCGCCCCGCTCGACGCCGAAGTGCGTCGCACCCGGTTGAAGACGCTGATCACGCTCGGCAAGGAGCGTGGCTACCTCACCTATGCCGAGATCAGCGACCACCTGCCCGACGACGTCGCCGATGCCGAACAGATCGAAGGCATCATCGCCACCTTCAACAACATGGGCATCCAGGTCTACGACGAGGCGCCAGCCGCGGAAGACCTCCTCATGTCGGACAGCGTCGCGACCAACGTCGATGAAGACGTCGCCGAGGAAGAGGCCGAGCAGGCGCTGTCGTCGGTCGACTCCGAGTTCGGCCGCACCACCGACCCGGTGCGCATGTACATGCGCGAGATGGGGACGGTCGAGCTGCTGACCCGCGAAGGCGAGATCGAGATCGCCAAGCGCATCGAGGACGGCCTCAAGCACATGGTGCAGGCCATCTCCGCCTGCCCGACGACGATCGCCGAGATGCTCGAGATCGTCGACCGGATCGCGCGCGACGAGGCCAAGATCGATGAACTCGTCGACGGCCTCATCGACCCCAACGCCAGCGAAGGCGCCGAGAACCTCGGCGACAGCGACGACGACAGCGAAGCCGCGAGCGCGGACGAAGAAGCCGACGAAAGCGACGAGGACGAAGACGACGACGACAGCGGCAGCAGCGCCGAAAGCGCCAACGCCGCCTCCCTGCTGCAGCTCAAGACCGACGCCCTCGCGCGCTTCGACGTCATCCGCGAGCTGTACGCGAAGAAGATGGCCGCCCTCGACAAGCGCGGCTCGCAGGACACGACCTATCTGCTGCTGCAGCAGCAGATCTCGGACGAGCTGCTCAACATCCGCTTCACCGCGAAGGCCATCGAACGCCTGTGCGACTCGGTGCGCCACATGGTCGAGCGGGTGCGCGGCCACGAACGTCAGATCCTGCAACTGTGCGTCGAGCGCGCCGGCATGCCGCGCCAGCATTTCATCAAGGTCTTCCCCGGCCACGAGACCAACCTCGACTGGCTCAAGGACGAGATCGCCACCGGCAAGAACTACGCCGAAGGCCTGATGCGCATCCACCCCGCGGTGCTCGAGGAGCAGCAGAAGCTGATCGACCTGCAGGACCGCATCGGCATCCCGCTGAAGGAGCTGAAGGACATCAACCGCCAGATGTCCACCGGCGAAGCGAAGATGCGCCGCGCCAAGCGCGAGATGACCGAGGCCAATCTGCGCCTGGTGATCTCCATCGCGAAGAAGTACACCAACCGCGGCCTGCAGTTCCTCGACCTGATCCAGGAAGGCAACATCGGCCTGATGAAGGCGGTGGACAAGTTCGAATACCGCCGCGGCTACAAATTCTCCACCTACGCCACGTGGTGGATCCGGCAGGCCATCACGCGCTCGATCGCCGACCAGGCACGCACCATCCGCATTCCGGTGCACATGATCGAGACGATCAACAAGATGAACCGCATCAGCCGCCAGATCCTGCAGGAGACCGGCGCCGAACCCGATGCGGCGACGCTGGCCGAGAAGATGGAGATGCCCGAGGAGAAGATCCGCAAGATCATGAAGATCTCCAAGGAGCCGATCTCCATGGAGACGCCGATCGGCGACGACGACGACTCCCACCTGGGCGACTTCATCGAGGACACCGCGACTCTGGCCCCGGCCGAGGCGGCGATGTACTCCGGCCTGCGCGACGCCACCTCCGAGGTGCTCGACTCGCTCACCGCCCGCGAAGCCAAGGTGCTGCGCATGCGCTTCGGCATCGAGATGAACACCGACCACACCCTGGAGGAAGTCGGCAAGCAGTTCGACGTCACCCGCGAACGCATCCGCCAGATCGAAGCCAAGGCCCTGCGCAAACTGCGCCACCCGAGCCGCTCCGAGAAGCTGCGCAGCTTCCTCGACAGCGACGCGTGATCCCTCTTCCGTCCGGCGACGCCTGTCACCGGACCGGGAAGGGCCTTTAGCTCAATCGGTTAGAGCAGAGGACTCATAATCCTTTGGTTGCGGGTTCGAGTCCCGCAGGGCCCACCATCGGCATCAAGCACTTGCGCCAATCCTTCGGGGTTGGCGTTTTGCTTTTCGGCCCCCGCGCGCGCATCCAGCCTCCAGGCCTGCAGGACGTCGCCGCAGCAGCCCGCACCGGCCGCCGCGCGCCCCCGTCACCGGCGACGGCACTGCCCGCCACCTTGAACCGCCCCGCAGCCGGCCCGTCTACGCGAAACCCATGCGGCCCGCCGCGCCGCGACAGCGCAGGAGACGCACGATGACAAGCCGCCGCCGCCTTCTCACCTCGTTCGGAGCCGGGCTGTTGCTGGCCGCGCCCGCCTTCGGCGCACTGGCACGCCCGCGCGCCAATGCCACCTGCGGCCCATCCGACTGCGACACCTGCGGCCCCACCGGCCGCGCCACGGCCGGGCCGTTCTACGTCCGTAACGCACCGATGACGACGAACATCAACCTGCTCGACGCACCCGGCACGCCAATGCAGGTGTCCGGTCTCGTGCTCGGCGGCACCGACGGGCAGCAGCCGCTCGCGGGCGTCAGGGTCGAGCTTTGGCACGCGGACCGCGACGGCCGCTATCACCCGGAGGACAGCGGTGACATCTCGCGTTACCGCGCCGAGGACATCAACCTGCGCGGGCAGACCGAGTCGGACCGCGCCGGCCGCTTCGCCTTTCGCAGCATCATCCCCGGCCGCTACGGCAACCGCCGGCGCCACCTGCACTGGCGGCTGGTCGTAGACGGCCACCAGTCGCTGGTGACGCAGACCTACTGGCTCGACGAACGGGGCACCCAGCACGAACGCAGCGACCCCGTCGACCGCGACCCCGAGGCCTGCCGCTGGATCGACTTCCGCGACGGCGACGCGGGCGTGGCAGGGCATGTGGTGTTCGTGCTACGGCCCGCCCCCTGAGCGCTGCGTCCACCCGGACGCTACGCGGCGGAACGACGGCGCGCGCACCCGCCGCTCACCCGTTGGCACCACCCTCGCCACGCTCATCCGGCGGCAGGCTGCCACCGCGCGCGGCGGGTTCGTTGGCGAAAGCGCCTGCCGCATAGCCACGCGAGATCGCCCGCAGCCGCGCCATCTGCGCGTTGTAGTTGGAGCAGCCCGAGCACAGCAGCAGATGCATCTTCAGCGTCAGCCGCTCGCGCAGCTCGAGCGGCCGGTCCAGCGCCTCGGAGCAGAGGCGGCTGGCTTCCTTGCAGGTCAGCATGGCCGCTCCTCCCCCTCGACGAACCAGTTGCGCTCCAGGCACTCGCGCAGGCGGGTGCGCGCGCGGTACAGGATGACGTGACAGTTGTTGGCGCTGATCGCGAGCTGGGTGCAGATCTCCGCCGTGTCCAGCTCCAGCATCTCGCGCATCGTGAACACCCGCGCAACGCTCTCCGGCAGGTGCGACAGGCAGGCTTCGAACACCGCCCAGAACTGCTTGCTGACGAGCGCGGCCTCCGGCTCGGCCCAGGCGGCAGGCCGGGCCTGCGCCTGCCAGTGACCGCTGGCACGGAATAGCGCCTCAACCAGTTCATCGACGTCGTCGGCGTCGGCCAGGCTGGAGAACGGCACCGTGTGGCACCCGCGGCGCAGCAGATCGACGATCTTGTGCCGCAGGATGCCGAACACCCAGGTCTTGAGCGAGGCCTGGCCCGCATAGCGGCCCACGCCGACCAGCGCCGCCTCGATCGATTCCTGTACCGCATCCTCGGCCAGTGCGCTGTCGCGCAGGTGCAGGCGCGCAAAGCGCAGCATGTCGCGGCGCAGGGCCGCGAGCAGGGCCGGATCGGCCAGCTGGCTGGCGACGTCGTCGGCCCGGACGGAACGGTCCATGCATGCCCCTTCAATGCGGTGAGCGCAGGCGGCGACGCCGTCCTGCCAATCGGGCGCCATCCGCCCGGGACAGAGGTTAGCGAAAAACCTGCCGCTCCGGTGTAAGGATTGGCGCTCAGCGCCCGACTCACTCCGCGACACACCCGCACGCTGCAACGTGTCCCGCATCCGCGGTTCCACCCTGATGAAGGAGATCGCCATGTCCCGCACCGCCCGCTCCGTATCCGCCGCCGCACTCGCCCTCGCGCTCGGCACCGCCCTCGGCCTGGCTGCAGCGCCGGCCGCCGCCGCCGACGAGGCCAATACGGCCGAGAAGGAAAAATGCTACGGCGTCGCCATGAAAGGCAAGAACGACTGCGCCGCCGGCCCCGGCACCACCTGCGCCGGCACCTCGAAGATGGACCACCAGGGCAACGCGTGGTCCTATGTGCCGAAGGGCACCTGCGAGAAGACCGCGTCGCCGACCTCGCCGACCGGCTTCGGCCAAGTGAAAGCCTTCAAGGAGAAGATGGGCTGAGCCCGCTGCACCAAGCCGGATTCCACCCCTCACGCAGCGGAGCCGCCGAAATGCCCCTCAGCCATGAAACGACAGCCTCCGGCCGCCTCGCCACCGCCGTGCCCCTGCCGCGACGGGCGGGGGTCGGGCTCAAGCCGGAGCATTTCGGCGCCGTCCTCGACGAGGCGCCCGACCTCGGGTTCTTCGAGGTCCACGCCGAGAACTACCTCGTCGCCGGCGGCCCGCTGCACCATTTCCTCACCCGCATCCGCGAGCGCTACCCGCTCTCGGTGCACGGCGTCGGGCTCTCGATCGGCGGCGACGAGCCGCTCGACGAGGCCCATCTCGATGCGCTCGCTGCCCTGCTCGCACGCTACGCGCCGCAGTCCTTCTCCGAGCATCTCGCCTGGTCGAGCCACGGCGACTGCTTCCTCAACGACCTGCTGCCGCTACCGTACACCGCGGCGACGCTGCAGCGCGTCTGCCGCCACATCGAGCGCGTGCAGGAACGTCTCGGCCGCCGCATGCTGCTGGAAAACCCGGCGACTTACGTCGAGTTCGAAGCCTCCACGCTCGACGAGGCCGGCTTCATCGCGGAAGTGGTGCGCCGCACCGGCTGCGGCCTGCTGCTCGACGTAAACAACGCCTACGTCTCCTGCATCAATCACCACCGCGACCCGCTCGCCTACGTCCTCGCGCTCCCGCTCGCCGCGGTAGGCGAGATCCACCTCGCCGGCTTCGCCCGCCAGCAGGACGCCGGCGGCGACCCGCTGCTGATCGACCACCACGGTTCGGCGGTGGATGCGGCCGTCTGGTCGCTCTACGCCCAGGTGCTCGAACGTATCGGCCCGGTGCCGACGCTGATCGAGCGCGACCATGACCTCCCGCCCTTCCCGGCGCTGCGCGCCGAAGCGGACGCGGCCGAGCGCCTGCTCGCCGCTTGCGGCGCGGAGCTGGCGGCATGAGGCTGCACACCGCCTTCTGCGCCGCCCTGTTCGACGCCGACGCGCCCTGCCCGACGGGCCTGAAGACCTGGAACGGCTCCGACCCGGCGCTACGCTTCGCGGTCCATCGCAACAACGTCGTCGTCTCACTCGTCGACGCCCTCGCCGCCACCTTCCCGGTGTGCTGCGCCCTGACGGGGCCGGAGTTCTTCCGCGCGATGGCACGCAGCTTCGTCACCCGCCGGCCGCCGCGCTCGCGCCGGCTGGTCGATTACGGCGACGGGTTCGCCGACTTCATCGCCACCTTCCGCCCGGCCGACCCCGTGCCCTACCTCGCCGACATGGCCCGCCTGGAGCGCCTGTGCCTGGCCGCCACCCACGCTGCCGACGCAGCCGCCATCGCCCCGACCACGTTCACCGCGCTGCTCGCCAGGCCCGACCGCCTGGCCGCCGCGCGCCTGCGGCTGCAGCCCGCGCTCGCCATTCTGCCGTCCCGCTTCGCGGTGGCCGATCTGTGGGCGGCGCACCAGGGCGCGCTCGAGCTGGCCGACGTCGAGCCGTACCGGCCGCAGCAGGCGCTGGTCGTCCGCCACGGCCTGCAAACGAAGGTGCTCCGCCTCCCCGCGGCGACCGCGGCCTTTGTCAACCGCCTGCGCGCCGGCGAGACCCTCGCCGATGCGGCGGCTGCGGCCGGCACCAGGCTCGACCTCGCCGCCGCGCTCGCGACGCTGCTCCGCCACGACGCCATCGTCGGCCTCGACCTTCCGGAGGAAGAACATGCACCGCCCCCCTGACCCGCTCCCCGCGCCCCCGGCCCGCCACCGCGCACTGGCAATCTCGGCCGGCGCCGCCGTGCGCCGGCTGCACGCCCTTCTCGGGGCGATCCCGGACAGTCTGATTGCCCTCGTCGGCCGCTTTTCGATCGCCGCCGTGTTCTGGAAATCGGGCCAGACCAAGGTGGAAGGCTTCGCCATCGACCTCGTGGACGGCGTGTTCGCGCCCGGCTGGCCGACGCTGTCGGATTCGGCCGTCGCCCTCTTCCGCGACGAATACCGCCTGCCGCTGATCGCACCGGAACTCGCCGCACCGCTCGCCGCCCTCGCCGAACACCTGTTTCCCGCCCTGCTCCTCGTCGGCCTCGCCAGCCGCCTGTCGGCGGGTGCCCTGCTGGTGATGACGCTGGTGATCCAGGTGCTCGTCTACCCCGGCGCCTACCCCACCCACGGCGTATGGGCCGCGGTGCTGCTCTATCTGATGGCGCACGGCCCGGGCCGGCTGTCGCTCGACCACTGGCTCGCACCGCGCCTGCGCTGAGCGCCGCGCGCCGCGATCGACCACCGCCGCACCGCGCGCCGGCCTGCGCCGCACCGGCCGCGACCGCAACGGCAGTGGGGTTTTCTACGCACGAAGACTGCCCCTTGATACCGCCCTCGGGTGATAATGGTGGACTGCCGAAATAACGGACATTCAAGCAATGAAGCGCGTAGATGATTTTCGCCTGCGTCTGGGGGCGCAGGAAGTGGTGCCGATCATGGTGGGCGGCATGGGGGTCGATATCTCGACCGCCGAGCTCTCGCTCGAAGCTGCGCGCCTGGGCGGCATCGGCCATATCTCGGACGCGATGCTGCCCACGGTTTCCGACCGCCGCTACAACACCAAGTACGTCAAGAACAAACTCCAGCAGTATAAGTTCAACGTCGCCAACTCCGACAAATCGGTCGTGCAGTTCGATCTCGGCCTGATCGCCGAGGCCACCGCCACCCACGTCGGCCGCACGATGGAGGCCAAGCGCGGCAGCGGCCTGATCTTCATCAACTGCATGGAAAAGCTCACCATGAACAGCCCGCGGGAAACCCTGCGGGTGCGGCTCAAGGCCGCCATGGACCATGGCATCGACGGCATCACGCTCGCCGCCGGCCTGCACCTGGGCTCCTTCGCCCTG
>JANJTU010000080.1 GCA_024710965.1 Thauera sp.
TTCGAGGACGTCGCCGACCACTGCACGATCTGCCACAAGTGCGAGAAGCCCTGTCCGGTGGACATCGACTTCGGCGACGTGTCGATCAAGATGCGCAACCTGCTCAGGAAGCAGGGCAAGAAGTCGTTCAACCCGGGCAAGGCGGCGACGATGGCCTTCCTGACCATCAAGGACCCGACCACGATCAAGGCCATTCGCACGGGCATGATCGACTGGGGCTACAAGGCGCAGCGCTGGGCGCACGACATGGGCAAGAGGTTCGGCCTCATCCAGCCGCAGGTGAAGGCACCGCCGGCCACGCTCGGCAAGGCGTCGATCAAGGCCCAGGTGATCCACTTCATCAACAAGCCGATGCCCGGCAACCTGCCGAAGAAGACCAGCCGCGCCCTGCTCGACATCGAGGACGACAAGGTCATCCCGGTGATCCGCGACCCGAAGAAGGCCAACGGCGAGGCCGAGGCGGTGTTCTACTTCCCCGGCTGCGGCTCCGAGCGCCTGTTCAGCCAGGTCGGCCTCGCCACCCAGGCGATGCTCTACCACGTCGGCGCGCAGACCGTGCTGCCGCCCGGCTACCTGTGCTGCGGCTACCCGCAGACCGCCGCCGGCGAGGACGAGAAGGGACAGAAGATCACCACCGACAACCGCGTGCTCTTCCACCGCGTCGCCAACACGCTGAACTACCTCGACATCAAGACCGTGATCGTGTCCTGCGGCACCTGCATGGACCAGCTGCAGAAGTACGAATTCGAGAAGATCTTCCCCGGCTGCCGCCTGCTCGACATCCACGAGTACCTGATGGAAAAGGGCGTCAAGCTCGATGGCGTCAATGGCGTCAAGTACATGTACCACGAGCCCTGCCACACGCCGATGAAGCAGTACCAGGGCATCAAGGTGGCGAACGAGCTGATGGGCACCCGCGTCGACCTCTCCGACCGCTGCTGCGGCGAATCGGGCACGCTCGCGGTGGCGCGGCCCGACATCTCGACCCAGGTGCGCTTCCGCAAGCAGGAGGAGATCGAGAAGGGCGCGGCGAAGCTGCGCGCGGACGACCCGACGGCGAAGGTCAAGCTGCTCACCTCCTGCCCGAGCTGCCTGCAGGGCATGCACCGCTACGCCAACGACGCCGGCGGCATCGAACCCGACTACATCGTCATCGAACTCGCCCGTCACCTGCTGGGCGAGGACTGGCTGCCGCAGTACGTCGCCAAGGCCAACAACGGCGGCATCGAGCGCGTGCTGCTGTAAGCGCCGCCCGGCCGGGGGGCGCTACCCGCCCGCGCTCGGCCGGCCGCTTCCCCCCACCCGCGGCCCGGCGGCGGGCCGCCGCGGCCCATCGCCCCCACAGCTGCGCGTCAGTCTTCCGCCGGCTCGGCCGGATGCATGCGCCGCCACAGCTCCGGCAGCGCCGCAGCCGCCGGCAGGCGCAGGCGCAGGTCCACGATGGCGCTGACCTCGGTGTCGCCCGGGTTGATCTCGATCGTCGGCACGCCGCAGGCCGCCGCCCAGCGCACCGGGCCGGCGATGTAGGGGAACACGCTGGTGGTGCCGATCGACACCACCAGGTCCACGCCCTGCGCCAGCACCGCCTCCAGGCGCGCGAGCGCGCGCGCCGGCAGCTCCTCGCCGAACAGCACCACGTCGGGCCGCAGCAGGCCGCCGCACAGCGGGCAGGCGGGCGGGATCTGCAGACCGGCATAGTCGGGGACGCTGCGCGTGTGCGGGCACTCGGTGCAGCGCAGGCGGTGCACCGTGCCGTGGAGTTCGATCAGGTTGCGTGAGCCGGCCGCGCGGTGCAGGCCGTCGATGTTCTGCGTCAGCACGCAGACGAGCGGCTTTTCCTCCTCCAGCGCGGCGATCAGCCGGTGTGCGGCATTCGGCTGCGCGCCGCGGCAGTTGGCCTCGAGCTCGGCGATGTACTTCCAGGCGATGTCGGGGCGGCGTGCCATCATCGCGCCCGACAAGGCGTCCTCGATCCTCAGCCCTTCGGCGGTCAGGCGCTGGTGGTAGAGGCCGCCGATGCCGCGGTAGGTGGGCAGGCCGGAGTCGGCCGAGATGCCCGCGCCGGTGATGAACAGGACGCGGGCCGCGCCGCCGAGCAGCGCCGCCGCGGCGTCGAGCGCCTCGGCCGGCCTCATGCGCGCGCGACCTCGACCAGGCAGTCGTAGAAGGTCGGCCCGCCGCCCATGTCGGTCGGCGCCGACGAGGTCACGGCATTGGCGTTGCAGCCGTCGCCGCTGAGCTTCTGCCACCACACCGAGGGGCTGCACACCACGCCCGGGCGCACATCGGTGCTCACCACCGCGCGCGCATGGAAGGCGCCGCGGTCGTTGTGGATGCGCAGGCGCGCGCCGTCGGCGATGCCACGCGCGGCGGCGTCGGCGGGGTGGATCTCGAGTTGCGGCCCGCCTTCGCCGGCGAGAAAGCGCGGCAGGTTGGCGAAGCTGGAGTTCAGGAAGTTGCGCGCCGGCGGCGTGATCAGCGCAAGCGGGAAACGCGCCGCCAGCGTCGGGTTGCTCACCACCGATTCGGCCGGCGGGTGCCAGGCCGGCAGCGGATCGAGGCCATGCGCGGCGAGCATCGCCGAATGGAACTCGCACTTGCCCGAGGGCGTGCGGAAGTTGCCCTCGGCAAACGGCATGAAGGGCTGCGGCAGGTTCAGCCGCGCCCAGCCGCGCGCCGCCAGTTGCGCCGCATCGAGCGTCGCCGCGCGCGCATCGTCGCGGCGGAAGGCGGCGGCAGCGATGGCCTCGTCCGGCTCCTGCAGCGCGGCGTCGGTGAAGCCCATGCGCGCGGCGAGCAGGCGGAAGACCTCGGTGTTGGGCTTGGCCTCGCCGAGCGGCGCGATCGCCGGCGCGTTCGTCACCGCGTAGAAATGGCCGTAGGTCTTGTGGACGTCACGGTGCTCGAGCTGGCTGGTGGCCGGCAGCAGGATGTCGGCATAGTCGGCGGTGTCGGTCTGGAACAGCTCGTGCACGACGCAGAACAGGTCCTCGCGCGCAAAGCCGGCCCGCACCCGCTTGCTGTCGGGCGCCACCGCGACCGGGTTCGAGTTGTACACGTAGAGCGCGCGGATCGGCGGCGCGCGCGTCTCGAGCAGCGCGTCGCCGATGAAGGCCATGTTGATCGTGCGCGGCGGGAAACGCTCCACGTCGGGGTAGAGGTCGGGCCTGGCGAGCGCCTGCTCGTCCACCGGGAAGTTGCCCGAGGTCGACAGCAGCGCGCCGCAGCCGGGGTGGCGCCAGGCGCCGGTCAGCGCCGGCAGGCAGGCGAGGGTGCTCACCGCCATGCCGCCGCCGCGGCAGCGGTTGAGACCGTAGTTGAGCCGGATCAGCGTGCGTGCGCTGCCGCCGTATTCGCGCGCGAGGCTGCGGATCGCCGCGGCCGGCAGGCCGGTGAGCGGCGCCGCCCACTCCGGCGTGCAGCCCGCCACGCGCCCGGCGAGCGCGTCGAAGCCGAGCGTGTGGCGCGCGACGTAGTCGTGATCGAGCAGGCCGTCGGCGATCAGCACCTGCATCAACGCCAGCGCCAGCGCGCCGTCGGTGCCGGGCAGCGGCGCCAGGTGGAGGTCGCACTTCGCCGCGGTCTCGCTGCGGCGCGGATCGATGCAGACGAGGCGCGCGCCCTTGCGCCTCGCCGCCTGCAGGTGGCGCCAGCCGTGCACGTTGGACACCACCGGATTGGCACCCCAGATCAGGATCAGCTCCGCCTCGGCGACCGCCTCCGGGTCGGCGCCGATGGAGGCGCCGACGGTGGCCTTCCAGCCCAGGGCGCCGGCCGCGGCGCAGATCGTGCGGTCGAGCAGCGAGGCGCCGAGGCGGTGGAAGAAGCGCCGGTCCATGCTCTCGCCCTGCACCAGGCCCATCGTGCCGGCGTAGCTGTAGGGCAGGATCGCGCGCGGATCGTCGGCGGCGATGGCGCCGAACTTCGCCGCGATGGTGTCGAGCGCCTCGTCCCACGAGATGCGCTCGAAGCGCCCCTCGCCCTTGCGGCCGACGCGCTTCATCGGGTGCAGCAGGCGCTGGTCGGAATAGACGCGTTCGAGGTAGTGCGCGACCTTGGTGCACAGCGCGCCGTTCGTGA
>JANJTU010000004.1 GCA_024710965.1 Thauera sp.
CGGCGACGGCCGCCACGCGCACCCGACGCAGGGCCTGCTCGACATGTACACGATCCGCCACTACAAGCGCGACTTCAGCAACCTGACGGTGGCAATCGTCGGCGACGTGCTGCACTCGCGCGTGGCGCGCAGCCAGATCGCGGCGCTGACCACCCTGGGCGTGCCCGAAGTGCGCGTCATCGGCCCCAAGACCCTGCTGCCGACCGAAGTCGAGCGCCTCGGCGTGCGCGTCTTCCACGACATGCGCGCCGGCCTCGAGGGCGTCGACGTGGTGATGATGCTCCGCCTCCAGAACGAGCGCATGAACGGCGCCCTGCTGCCGACGCCGCAGGAGTACTACAAGATGTGGGGCCTCACCGCGGACAAGCTCGCGCTCGCCCGGCCCGATGCGATCGTGATGCACCCGGGGCCGATGAACCGCGGCGTCGAGATCGACTCCGCCGTGGCCGACGGCGCGCAGGCGGTGATCCTGCCCCAGGTCACCTTCGGCATCGCCGTGCGCATGGCGGTGATGAGCATGCTCGGCAGCCACTGAGCCCCGGACAGTACAGGCACAAGGATTCACGCATGAACATCCTGATTTCCAACGGCCGCGTCGTCGACCCGGCCAACCGCAGCGACCGCGTGCAGGACGTCTACATCGCCGAGGGCAAGGTCGCCGCGCTCGGCCGCGCGCCCGACGGCTTCCGCGCCGAGCGCACGCTCGACGCCACCGGTTTCGTCGTCGCCCCCGGCTTCATCGACCTCGCCGCGCGCCTGCGCGAGCCCGGCTTCGAGTACCGCGCCACGCTCGAATCCGAGATGGAGGCGGCGATGGCCGGCGGCGTCACCAGCCTGGCGATTCCGCCCGACACCGACCCCGCGCTCGACGAGCCCGGCCTCGTCGAGATGCTGTGCTACCGCGCGAAGAAGCTCAACCGCGCCCACATCTACCCGGTCGGCGCGCTGACCCTGGGCCTCAAGGGGGAGCGCCTGTCGGAGATGGCCGAGCTAGTCGAGGCCGGCTGCGTCGCCTTCTCCCAGGCCAACGTGCCGATCGTCGACAACACCGTGCTGCTGCGCGCGCTGCAGTACGCGGCGACCTTCGACTTCCGCGTCTGGCTGCAGCCGATCGCCCCCTTCCTCGGCCGCGGCGGCCACGCCCACGACGGCGAGGTCGCCACCCGCCTCGGCCTCGCCGGCATCCCGGTGGCGGCGGAGACGGTGGCGCTGTACACCTACCTGCAGCTGGCCAAGCTCACCGGCGCGCGCCTGCACATCACCCGCCTGTCCTCGGCCGCGGGGCTGGCGCTGATCGAGCAGGCCCGCGCCGAAGGCATGGATGTCAGCTGCGACGTGTCGATCAACCACGTCCACCTGTCCGACATGGACATCGGCTACTTCAACGCCAACTGCCACCTCGTGCCGCCGCTGCGCAGCCAGCGCGACCGCGAGGCGCTCGCCCGTGGCCTGGCCGAGGGCCGCATCAACGCGCTGTGCTCGGACCACACCCCGGTGGACGACGACGGCAAGCAGGCACCGTTCGCCGAATCCGAGCCCGGCGCCACCGGCCTCGAGCTGCTGCTGCCGCTGACGCTGAAGTGGGCGGACCGCGCCGGCCTGTCGCTGCTGGACGGGCTGGCGCGCATCACCTCGGACGCGGCGAAGATCGTCGGCATCACCAAGGCCGGACACCTGGCGGTGGGCGCGCGCGCCGACGTGTGCGTATTCGATCCTGCGGCCCATGTCACCGTGACCCGCGACAGCCTCAAGAGCCAGGGCAAGAACACGCCCTTCCTCGGCATGGAGCTGCCCGGCAAGGTGCGCTACACGCTGGTCGAGGGGCAGGTGATGTACGAGGGCTGAGAGAGCTCCGTCGCTGGCGCGGGCGGTACGGCTTCCTTCGCGGGCAAGCCCTGCCGCCCCTTCAGCCTCCGAACAGCAGCGGCGCGAAGCCGTTGCGTGCGCCGGCGAGCACCATCAGCACGATCTGCAGCACCAGCAGCAACACCAGCGGCGACAGGTCGACGTTGGCGATGGTCGGCACCACCCGCCGAAAGGGGCGCAGGAAGGGTGCCGCGATCGCATTGAGCAGCGGCGCCAGCGGCGAATGCGGGCTCACCCACGATAGCACCGCCGAGCCGAGCACGACCGCGAACAGCAGATAGACCATCATGCGGATCAGCTCGATCAGGCCCACGCCCCATAAACCGGCGATCACCGCGGCGGTGTTGCCACTGAACATTGCACCGCGCAGGCTCAACTCGACCATCACCAGCAGCACCTGGACCACCCAGGCCGGCAGCAGGCTGGCCATGTCGAGGCCGAACAGGCCGGGGACGAAGCGGCGCAGCGGGCGCACGATCCAGTCGGTGGTGCTGACCACGAACTGGCCGAGCTGGTTGCGGAAGGAGATGCGCTGCCACTGCATGTAGAAGCGTGCAAGCAGCATCAGGGTGAGAAAACCGCCGGCGGCATCGATGACCAGCAGCAGGATGTTGGCGAGCATGGGTCAGTCCTTGCCGAGTTCGTCGCCGAGCGCGCGACCGCGCGCAGCCGCCGCATCGACGGCGGCGACCAGTTCATCGTGCCAGCCGGCAGCGGCGAGGCTGGCCAGCGCGGCCTCGGTGGTGCCGCCCTTGGAGGTGACCTTCTGGCGCAGCACGGCGGGCGAGTCGTCCGCAGCCGCGGCCAGCTTCGCCGCGCCGAGCACGGTGTCGATCGCCAGCCGGCGCGCCGCGCGCTCGTCGAAGCCGAGGCCACGACCCGCCGCCTCGAGCGCCTCGATGAAGTGGAATACATAGGCCGGCCCGCTGCCCGAGATCGCCGTCACCGCATCCATCTGCGCCTCCGCGTCGGCCCACACCGTGCTGCCCACTGCCGCCAGGATGCGCTCGGCGGCGGCACGCCCGGCCGCATCCACCGCCACGTCGGCGTACAGGCCGGTGACGCCGGCGCCGCTCAGCGCCGGCGTGGTCGGCATGCAGCGCCCCAGCCGTGCATGCGGCACGCCGGGCGCACCGAGCCAGCGCCCAAGGTCGGCCAGGCGCAGGCCGGCGGCGATGCTGATGACGAGCTGGCCGGCGAGGCGGCCGGCGATCGGCGCCAGCGCCGCCTTCATCTGATGCGGCTTTACCGAAAGCACCAGCACCTCCCACACGCGCGCGCGCTCTTCGAAGGCCGCCACCGCACGCACGCCTAATTTCTGCTGCAGGGCGGCGCGCGCCGCCTCGCCGAGCTCGACGATCTGGATGTCGTCCGCCGCGAAGCCGCGCTCGAGCATGCCGCCGATGAGGGCAGTGGCCATGTTGCCGCCGCCGAGAAAGGTGATCTTCATGGATGAACCTGCAAAGTGGGCCCGACGTGCGCGGCTGCGCGCATCAGGCCGGATGGATCGGGGTCGCCGGATGGCGCTCGCCGAAGATCGCGCTGCCGACGCGGACGATGGTCGCGCCCTCGGCAATCGCCGGCTCGATGTCGTGCGACATGCCCATCGACAAGGTGTCGAGCGCAAGACCGTCGGCAACGAGTTGGTCGCGCAGCCGGCGCAGCAACGCGAAGCGCGCACGCAGCAGCGCCACCTCGGCGGTGGCCTCCGGAATGCACATTAGCCCGCGCAGCTGCAGCCGCGGCAGCGCGGCGATCGCCTGCGCGAGCGCGGCCGCCGCGTCCGGCGTCACGCCGCTCTTGCTGTCCTCGCCGCTGACGTTGACCTGGATGCACACGTTCAGGGGCGGCAGATGCACGTCGCGCTGCGCCGACAGACGCTCGGCGATCTTGAGGCGGTCGATACCATGCACCCAGTCGAAGGCGTTCGCCACCGCGCGCGTCTTGTTGCTCTGCAGCGGGCC
>JANJTU010000097.1 GCA_024710965.1 Thauera sp.
GCCGCGCTCGACGGCCTCAACGGCAACAGCTACAAGGCCGAGGCCGTGCACCGGGCCGGCGAGCAGTGGGCGGCCTGGCTGCAGGCGGCCGACGCCCTCGCGCCGCTGCCGGCCGACAAGGACAGCAAGCTCGCCCTGCTCGCCGCCGACACCCTCGCCCGGCGCAGCACCAGGGACGGCATCAAGCGCGGCCTCGCGCCGCCGACGCACCCCTTCTTCGATGCTGCCGCCGAACTGCTCGGCGCGCGTGCGGCGCTCGACACCCGGCTCGAAGCGGCGCGCCAGCGCCTGCTGCGCCGCTTCGTCGAGGAGACTGCGGCCGAACTGCGCCGCAGGAAGCGCGAGCGGCGCCAGATCGGCTTCGACGACATCCTGTGGAACGCCCACCAGGCCCTGCACGGCGGCGCGCAGCCCGCGCTCGCCGCGGCCCTGCACGCGCGCTACCCGGTGGCGCTGATCGACGAGTTCCAGGATACCGACCCGCTGCAGTTCGGCATCTTCGACCGCGTCTACAACAGCGAGGGCCGCCATGGCAGCCTGTTCCTGGTCGGCGACCCCAAGCAGGCGATCTACAGCTTTCGCAGCGCCGACCTGTTCACCTACCTCGGCGCGCGTGCGCGTGCCGACGCGCGCTACACGCTGCGCCACAACCAGCGCTCGGCGCCGGCCCTGATCGAGGCCTGCAACCGCCTGTTCGGCGCCAACCCGGCGCTGTTCATGCTCGACGGCCTCGACTACCAGCGCGTCGGCGCCGGCGCGCGGCCGCGCCCGGCCTTCGTTGATGACACCGAACGCAGCGACACCGAACGCAGCGACACCGAACGCAGCGACACCGAACGCAGCGACACCGAACGCGGCGAGGCGGGCGGCGCGCCGCTGCGGCTGTGGCGCATCCCGCGCGACGAGACCCTGGCCGCAGAGGCGGGCGAGGGCGCGGAAGGCGGCGGCGTGCGCCTGCCGCGCGCGCTCGCCCTGCAGCGTGCCGCCCGGGCGAGCGCGGCCGAGATCGCCCGCCTGCTCGCCGCCGCCGCCGCCGGGCAGGTGCGCATCGGCGCGCGCGCGCTGGCGCCGGCCGACATCGCCGTGCTCGTGCGCAGCCACGGCCAGGGCGCGCGCATGCGCCATGCCCTGGCGGCGTTCGGCGTCGGCAGCGTCGAGCTGTCGCAGGCGAGCGTGTTCCACAGCGACGACGCCGAGGAGCTCGAGCGCGTGCTGCTTGCGATCGCCGAGCCGGGGCGCGAGCGCCGCGTGCGCGCCGCGCTCGCCACCGCGGCGATGGGGCGCGACGCCGCCGCGCTTGCGCGCCTGGCCGAGGACGAGGCGGCGCTGCTCGGCGTGCTCGACGCCTTCGCGCGCTGGCGCGAACTGTGGCTCGCGCGCGGCTTCGGCGTCATGCTGCGGCAGTGGATGGCCGACGAGGGCGTCGCCGCCCGCCTGCTCGCGCGCGCCGACGGCGAGCGCCGGCTGACGAACCTGCTCCATCTGGCCGAGCTGCTGCAGCAGGAGGCCGGCCGCGCCGCGCCCGAAGTGCTGCTGCGCACGCTCGCCGGGCGGCGCACCGCCGCCGGCGGCGAAGCCGCGCAGCTGCGGCTGGAATCCGACCGCAACCTGGTGCAGATCGTCACCATCCACCGCGCCAAGGGGCTCGAATACGGCGTCGTGTTCTGCCCCTTCCTGTTCGACGGCTACAGCCGCGGCGGCGGCGAGGGGCCGATGCGCGCCTGGCACGCCGACGACGGCGAGCTCATCCTCGACTACCGCGCCGGCGCCGCGCACGACAAGGCGGTGGCCGCCCGCCTGCGGCGCGAGCGCCAGGCCGAGGACCTGCGCCTGATCTACGTCGCGCTGACGCGCGCGGTGCACCGCTGCTACCTCGTCGTCGGCAGCTACGCCTCGCTGAGCTTCGGCCGCATCAGCCACAGCGAGGGCGGGCGCAGCCTGCTGAACTGGATGGTCGCCGGCGCCCGCATGGACGCCGAGGCCTGGACCGCACACAAGCCCAGCCCCGCCGGCATCGACGCCCACTGGCGGGCGCTGGTCGCCGCCAGCGTCGTCGACGGCCGACCGACGATGCAACTGGCCGACCTCCCCGACGGCCACGGCCAGGCGCTGCCGCCGGCCGTCGCCGGCGGCGCCCGCCCGCGCGCGCTGCGCCCGCCGCCGCTGGCCGCCGGCTGGCGCGTCGGCAGCTTCAGCGCGCTGATCTTCGGCGCCAGCCACGAACAGGCAGCGCGTGACCACGACGCCCACGCGCTGCCGGCCGGCGCCGCGGCGGTCGCCACCGCGCCCGCTGACGTCCCGCTCGCCGCCGACGACATCCTGCGCTTTCCGCGCGGCCCGGTCGCCGGCGACTGCCTGCATGCGGTGTTCGAGGCGATCGATTTCACCGACCCGGCCGGCTGGGACGCCGCCATCGCCGCCGCGCTCGCCGCCCACCCGCAGCGCCTGCCGGGCGCGCTGCGCGGCGCGGACGCGGGGCGCGAAGCCGCGCGCTGGCCGCGCATGCTGCGCCGCCTGCTCGAGGACGTGCTCGCCACGCCGCTGCTGCCGGCCGCCGACGGCGCGCCCGCGCTGCGCCTGGACGGCGTGGCGCGCACGCACCGCCTGGTCGAGCTCGGCTTCCACCTGCCCGCGCCGCGGCTCACCGCCGCCGCCCTCAACGCCTGGCTGGCGGCGCAGGGCTACGCCGTGCCGCGGCTGGAGTTCGCCGCCCTGGATGGCTACCTGAAGGGCTACATCGACCTCGTGTTCGAGCATGGCGGCCGCTTCTGGGTGCTCGACTGGAAGTCCAACCACCTCGGCGAGCGTCCGCAGGACTACGCCGCCGAAGGCCTCGAGGCGGCGATGCAGGCGCACGGCTACCATCTGCAGCACCTGCTCTACAGTGTCGCGCTGCACCGCCACCTCGGCCGCAGCCTGCCCGGCTACGACTACGCGCGCCATTTCGGCGGCGTGCTCTACCTCTTCGTGCGCGGCGTGCGCCCGGGCTGGCGCGTCGACGGCCGGCCCGCCGGTGTCTTCCACCACCGCGCCGCGCCTGCGACCCTCGCCGCGCTCGACGCGCTGCTCGCCGGCGAAGCCGCCGCCCGCGTCGCGGAGCCTGCATGAACGATCTCGCCGAGGGCTTCGCCCACCACCTCGCCGCCTGGGCGCAGGCGCTGCAGGCGCCCGCCGACAGCGTCGTCGCGCTCGCGGCGGTCGGGCGCCGGCTGGCGCTGGCGACCAGCGCCGGCCACGTCTGCATGCCGCTCGCCGCGCTCGCCGGGCGCGCGCCCGGCGGCCTCGCGGCCGGCGAGGGGCTCGATGATGGCGCCGAGCCCGATGCCGACGACGAGGGCTTCGTCGACCTGGATGGGGCGTTCGATGCCGGCGCCTGGCCCGCTGCGCCCGTGTGGCCGCACGACAGTGCGTCGCTTGACGGCGGCGAGCCCGGCGCGGCGGGCGAGGTGGGCGAGGCGCGGGCAGGGCGCCGTGCGGTGGTGGCGGGCGAGAGCTTCGCGTCGGCAGCCGCCGCCGTCGATCGGCTGCGGCGCAGCCTGCGCGCGAGCGGCGTGGTGGTCGATGCGGCGCAGGCGGTGGCCGGGCAGTCGGCCCATCCGCTGGTGCTGGATGGCGCCGACCGCCTCTACCTGCGCCGCCACTTCGACGAGGAGCGTGCGCTCGCCGCCGCGCTGGTGGCGCGCGCGCGGCGTCCGGCGGCCGCGCCGCCGGCACCGCCGCCGGCCCTGCTCGACACCCTGTTTCCGCCGCGTCCGCGGGGCGGGCCCGACTGGCAGAAGCTCGCCGTCGCGCTCGCGCTGCAGGGCCGGCTCACCGTGATCAGCGGCGGGCCGGGCACCGGCAAGACGACGACGGTCGCGGCGCTGCTCGCCTGCCTGCTCGAACGCACGCCGGGCCTGCGCATCGCCCTCGCCGCGCCCACCGGCAAGGCCGCCGCGCGCATGCTCGAAGCGCTGCGCCGGCGCGCGCAGACGCTGCCCGCGACGCTCGCCGCGCGCCTGCCGACCGCGGCCTTCACCGTACATCGCCTGCTCGGCGTGACGCCCGCGCCGGGGCGCTTCCGCCACCACGCCGACAACCCGCTCGCGGTCGATGTGCTGGTCGTCGACGAGGCCTCGATGCTCGACCTCGCGCTCGCCAGCCGGCTGGTCGATGCGCTGCCGCCCGAAGCCCGCCTCGTGCTGCTCGGCGACAAGGACCAGCTCGCCGCGGTGGAGGCGGGCGCGGTGTTCGCCGAGCTGTCGGCGCAGTGCGCGTTCAGCGCGGCGATGCGGGCGCACTTGGCCGCGCTCGGCGGCGTGGCGGTGCCGGCCGCTGTCGCCGAGGAGGGCGCGGAGGAGGGGGCGGCAGGCGAGCAGTCCGGGGCGGCGGCCGTGCCCGCAGCGGAGTCCTCGCCGCTGCAGGACGGCGTGATCTGGCTCAGCGAGAGCCACCGCTTTCGCGCCGACTCCGGCATCGGCCGGCTCGCTGCCGACGTCCGCGGCGGTCGCGGCGAGGCGGCGCTGGCCTGGCTGAGGCAGGGGGCGGATGCGTCGGCATGCTGGATCGAGGACGCGGAGCTGCGCCCCGGGGCGGCCACGCGCGCCTGCCTCGAGGCGGGCTATGCGCCCTATGTCGACGCGCTGCGCCGGGCCGGCGTCGGCGGGCGCGGGGTGGGCGCCCGGGGGGCTGCCGCTGGCGCCGACGTCGCCGAGGTCGCCATCGCCGACGTCGCCATCGCCGAGGTCGCTGCCGCTGGCGGCGCCGCCGCGGGCGTCGACGTCGCCGAGGCGATGCGCGCCTTCGAGCGCTTCCGCGTGCTGGTGGCGGTGCGCGCGGGCGGGCGCGGGCTGGCGGCGCTCAACGCCCATCTCGAGGCGCACCTGCGCGCCGCGCTCGGCCTGCCGCCCGAACGCGGCGCCGCGGCGCGCTGGTACGCGGGGCGGCCGGTGATCGTGCTCGCCAACGACTACCTGCTCGGCCTCTTCAACGGCGACATCGGCCTCTGTCTGCCGGATGCGCAGGGCGAGCTGCGCGTCTTCTTCCCCGCCGCCGACGGCGGCTTTCGCGCCATCCCGCCGCTGCGCCTGCCCGCCCACGACACCGCCTTCGCGCTGACGGTGCACAAGAGCCAGGGCTCGGAGTTCGACGAGGTGCTGCTGGTGCTGCCGGCGCAGCCCGTGCGGGTGCTGACGCGCGAGCTGATCTACACCGGCGTCACCCGCGCCGCGCGGCGGGTGACGGTGGCCGGTGCGGCGGAGGTCTTCGCCGCCGGCTGCGCCGCGCGCACGCTGCGCGCCTCCGGCCTGCGCGAGCGCATGCGCGAGGCGGCCGGCGCCGGCTGACATGCGCCAGCGCGGCTACTGTGAGCGCAGCACGTCGAGGTCGGCGCGGTTGCGCTCGTCGGTGTAGGGCGTGCCCGGCCCGGGCGGCGCGTCGGCCGCGCACTGCACCAGCACGTTGGCCTGCGGCCGGTCGCGGAACAGCACCTCGACCGCGCACGCGCCGTACTCGGCCTCGATCGTGGCGAGCAGGTTGCGCGCGTAGGGCGTGGCGAGCTGCGGGTCGAGGATCAGGTTGGCGAGCAGCATGCCGCCCGGCGCCAGCACGCGCCGTGTCGCGCGCCAGAATTCGCGCGTGACCAGATGGGCGGGGATGCTGGTGAGGGCGCTGTAGGCGTCGACCACCACCGCGTCGTAGCGCGCCGCGGTGTCGCGCACGTAGGCGCGCGCGTCGGCGACGACGAACTCGCCGCGGACCGGTTCGCGCAGGAAGTCGCGTTCGGCGATGGCCTTCACCGCCGGGTCGATGTCGACGTAGGTGTAGCGGTTGAGCGGCTCGCGGTGCGACAGGGTGAAGCCGCCCGCGCCCAGCACCAGCACCGCGCGGTCGCGGTAGCCGAGCTCGTCGAGCAGCAGCGTGCGCAGGCGCTCGATGTAGCGCGCGTAGCGCGGCGGCGCGCCGGCGTCGATCAGCGAGGCGGCCGAGTTGTTGAGCCAGAACACGCGCGGCGCCTCGAAGCCGGCGAGCGTCACCGGCGCGACGCGGTAGGTGGCGTAGGCGGTCTCGGTCTGTTGCGGCAGCACGAGGTTGCAGGCCACGGCGACCGCGCCGACCGCCGCCGCTGCGGCGGTGGCGCCGCGCCATGCGCCCTCGGCCCTGCCGAGCAGGGGGACGAGGGCGAGCAGCAGGCCGGCGCAGATCAGCACCGCCGCGCCCACGCCCAGCCACTGCATGACCAGCATCGACAGCGTCAGCGCGCCGAGGAAGGAGCCGAGCGTGGACCAGTACAGCGCGGCGCCGCTGCGCGCGCCGGCGCGCTCGTGGCGCAGCAGGTTGGTCAGGATCGGCACCGTCTGCCCGAGCAGCCAGGCGACCGGGCCCAGCACGCCGCCGACGAGGACGAACCAGGCCACCGGCGCCGGGCGCAGTTGGGCGAACAGGAGCTCGACCACCGGCCCGGCGAGCCCGACCGCGATCAGCGCCGCGGCGGCGAGGAAGTTGCGCTGCACGCGCGCCAGGTAGCCGGCGGCGACGCGGCCGCCGGCCTGGTAGCCGAGCGCGAGCGCGAGCAGGAAGAAGGCGATGGTGGGCGCGGTGACGGTGATCGCGCTGCCGACGTGCGGCACCAGCCGGCGCAGGGCGAGGACCTCCGCGCCGAGCGAGACGAAGCCTTCGACGAAGACGAGCACGAACAGCAGCGCGACCGGCAGGGCCGGCGCAGCGGTGGCGGGGCGGACGGCGGGGGTGTGTTCCATCACGCATGGCCTGCAGCAGGAGGTGGGGGCGATTATCCCGGGGCCGCGGCGGCGATGCCAGGCGCGCGGGAATCCGCTACCCTTCGGCCCGTCACCCTGTCCGCGTGCATCGCGCCGCCCTCGCCATGGCCCAGCCCACCCTCAAGCAACGCAAGACCTTCGCCCTGATCCGCATCCTCGGTGGCCTGGTCGCCGCCCTCTACCTGAGCTTCGTCGTCGTCAGCAACGTCCTCGCCGGCATGCCCTTCGAAGGCAGCCTCGTGTTCACCGCGCTGGTGGCGGTGGCGGGCTATGCCTACGCCGCCTGGTACCTGCGCGACCTCGCCGCGGTCGCGCGCGAGGAGCGCGGCGAGCCATGAGCAGCGCCCGCCGGGCCGATCGGGCGCGCGGCGCTGAGGGCAGGCAGGCCGCCCCGGCGCGGCTTGCCGCGATGCGCCGCCGGCAGCTGTTGGGCGCCGGCCTCGCGCTCATCGCGCTGCCTGCCATCGCGCGGCCTGCCAGCGCGTTCGCCGACCCGGGCGCGGGGCTGACCATTGTCGCGGCCTCGGACCTGAAGTTCGCCCTCGACGAGATCGTCGCCGCCTACCGCGCCGCGCAGCCGGCCGCGCGCATCGAGGTCATCTACGGCTCCTCGGGCAAGTTCGCCACCCAGATCCGCCAGGGCGCGCCCTTCGACCTGTACTTCTCCGCCGACATCGCCTATCCGCGCGAGCTCGAGCGCGAAGGCCTCGCCGCCGGGCCGACGCGGCCCTACGCCACCGGCCGCATCGTGCTCTGGAGCAAGCGCCGCGACGCCGCGCAGCTGCGCCTGCAGGACCTCGCCGACCCGGCGCTCGGGCGCATCGCCATCGCCAATCCGCGCCACGCGCCCTACGGCCGGCGCGCCGAGGAGGCGCTGCGCGCCGCGGGCGTGTGGGCGGCGGTGGAGCCGCGCCTGGTGCAGGGCGAGAACATCGCCCAGACCGCGCAGTTCGTGCTCAGCGGCAACGCCGCGGTCGGCATCATCGCGCTGTCGCTGGCGCTCAACCCGACGCTGGCGCGGCAGGGCGGCTACACGCTGATCGACGACGCCCTGCACGCGCCGCTGGAGCAGGGCTTCATCCTCACCCGCCGCGCGGCGGACAAGCCGGCGGCGGCGCGCTTTGCCGCCTTCGTCGAGGGCGAGGCGGCGCGCGCGATCATGCGCCGCTACGGCTTCACGCTGCCGGGCGAAGGGGGGCGCTGAAATGCTGCGAGCGCGGGCCGGAACGGCGGCACAATAGCGGCCTTCGACTCTTGCGTTTCGCCCCTGTCGCTTGACCCCATTCGTCTTGCTCCCGCCCGCATCCCGCCACGCTCGCCCTCGTCCCCCAGCCCCCTAGTCCGCCACCCCTAGTCCACTCCCCGTCCGCCCGATGTCCGCCCTCAGCAGCGCCGACTGGTCCGCCGTCTGGCTCACGCTCAAGCTCGCCGCCGTCAGCACGCTGATCCTGCTGCTGCTGGGCGCGCCCATCGCGTGGTGGCTGGCGCGCACGCACTCGAAGTGGAAGGCCGTGGTCGGCGCGGTCGTGGCCCTGCCGCTGGTGCTGCCGCCGACCGTGATCGGCTTCTACCTGCTGGTGGCGATGGGGCCGCAGGGGCCGCTCGGGCGGCTCACCGAGGCGCTTGGCCTCGGCCTGCTGCCGTTCAGCTTCGCCGGCCTGGTGGTCGGTTCGGTGATCTATTCGCTGCCCTTCGTCGTGCAGCCGGTGCATAACGCCTTCGAGGCCATCGGCCGCCGCCCGCTGGAGGTCGCCGCGACGCTGCGCGCGGGGCCGTGGGACCGCTTCTTCCACGTCGCCCTGCCGTTGGCGCGGCCGGGCTTCGTCAGCGCGACCATCCTCGGCTTTGCCCACACCGTGGGCGAGTTCGGCGTCGTGCTGATGATCGGCGGCAACATTCCGGATCGCACGCGCGTCGTGTCGGTGGCGATCTACGACCACGTCGAGGCGCTCGACTACGCCCAGGCGCACTGGCTGTCGGGTGGCATGCTCGCCTTCAGCTTCGTCGTGCTGCTGGCGCTCCACGCGCGCCGGCGCACGGCCGGTGGCGGGGGCCCGGGCTGATGGCGAGGCAGGTGCTCGATGGCGGCAGCGGGCGCGACGCGGGCGAGGCGGCGGCGGGCATCCGCGCCCGGCTGCGGGTGGCGTACCCGGATTTCGCCCTCGACGTCGAGCTCGACCTGCCCGGCCGCGGCGTGACCGCGCTCTTCGGCCACTCGGGCTCGGGCAAGACCACGCTGCTGCGCTGCGTGGCCGGGCTGGAGCCGGCGGCGCGCGGCTTGCTGACGGTGAATGGCGAGTGCTGGCAGGACTCGGCGCGCGGCCTGTTCGTGCCCACCCACCGGCGCGCGCTCGGCTACGTGTTCCAGGAGGCGAGCCTGTTCCCGCACCTGTCGGTGCGGCGCAACCTGGAGTTCGGCCTGAAGCGCATTCCGCCGGCGGCGCGGCGGGTGTCGATGGCGCAGGCGGGGGCGCTGCTCGGCATCGACCACCTGCTCGAGCGCATGCCCGAGCACCTGTCGGGTGGCGAGCGCCAGCGCGTGGGCATGGCGCGCGCGCTGCTCACCAGCCCGCGCCTGCTGCTCATGGACGAGCCGCTCGCGGCGCTGGACGCGCGGCGCAAGCAGGAGATCCTGCCCTATCTGGAACGCCTGCACGACGAACTCGACATCCCGGTGCTCTACGTCAGCCACGCGGTGGAGGAGGTCGTGCGCCTTGCCGACCACGTCGTCATGCTGGGCGAGGGCCGCGTGATGGCCGCCGGCGAGCTGCGTGCGACGCTGGCGCGGCTCGACCTGCCCACCGCCTTCAGCGAGGACGCCGGCGTCGTCGTCGAGGGCCGCGTCGGCGCGCACGACGAGCACTACCACCTGACCCGGCTCGACTTCGCCGGCGGCGAGGTCTTCGTCGCGCGCCAGACGGCGCCGCTCGGCAAGGCGTTGCGGTTCCGCATCCATGCGCGCGACGTCAGCCTCGCCGATCACCGTGTCGAGGGCACCAGCATCGTCAACCTGCTGCCGGTGACGGTGGCGGAGATCGTCGGCGCCGACACCCCGGCGCATGTGCTGGTGCGCCTGGACGCCGGCGGCACGCCGCTGCTGGCGCGCATCACGCGGCGCTCGTGCGAGCAGCTCGGAGTGAGCCGCGGGCGCCGGATGTGGGCGCAGATCAAGTCGGTGGCGCTGCTCGGATGAGGCCCGCCGCCGGCGACTGGCCTTCGCAGCGCGCTTGCGGCACACTGGTGTTGCAGTGCAGCATGAGCGACACGAGACGCACAAGACGTACCGGAAGCACGAATGCATCGCCCCCGGTGCGGCCCGTCTGGCGGGCCGGGCGGCGATGTTGACCACTTACCCAACCGAGAACAGGTCAGCCATGAGCGACAAGTCCCTTCTCCGCGCCCGCAACTTTCCGTCCGCCGAGGACGAGGTCAAGGCGGCCCAGCCCCATTCCCCCTACGATCGTCCCGGCAGCGCCTTCCGCATGGCCTTCGCCGACCGCGACTTCCTGCTGCGCGAGGAGCTGCGCCCGGTGCGCCTGCAGCTCGAGCTGCTGAAGGCCGAGCTGGTGCAGCAGGAGCAGAGCGTGGAGTCGACCGTGGTCGTGTTCGGCAGCGCGCGCTTCAAGGCGCCCGACGTCGCCGCGGCGATGCTCGAGGACGCGGTCGCCAGCGGCGACGAGGCGGCGATCCGCCGCGCCGCGCAGATGGTGAAGAACGCGCACTTCTACGAGGAGGCGCGCCGCTTCGGCGAGCTGGTGACGCGCGAGGCCGACGCCCTCGGCGAGCCGGTCATCGTCGCCACCGGTGGCGGGCCGGGCATCATGGAGGCGGGCAACCGCGGCGCTTTCGAGGCCGGTGGGCGCAGCATGGGGATGAGCATCTTCCTGCCGATGGAGGAGGCGCCCAACCCCTACATCACGCCCGAGCTGTGCTTCCAGTTCCACTACTTCGCGATCCGCAAGATGCACTTCCTGATGCGCGCGGTGGCCCTGGTGAGCTTCCCCGGCGGGCTGGGCACGCTCGACGAGCTGTTCGAGGTGCTGACGCTGACGCAGACGCGCAAGATCCGCCGTCGCCCGATCATCCTCATCGGGCGCGACTTCTGGCAGCGCCTGATCAACTTCGACGTGCTCATCGAGCACGGCGTGATCAGCCCCGAGGACGTCGGCCTGTTCCACTACGCCGAGACGGCGGAGGAGGCCTGGGACGCGATCAAGGCCGCCTACGCCGTCGACAACCCCGACCTGGTGGCGCGGCAGGTGCGTGCCGAATGAGGCCGCGGCGGTGCGGGCGCGTGCCCCGCACCGCCGCGCCAGCTAGTCGAAGACGCGCATGCGCCGTGCCGTGCGCGTGCCGAAGATCTGCGGCTCCTGCGGCAGGCGGGTCGAGGGCAGATAGCTGCGGATCGCGGCGTGCCACTGCTCGTAGTTGCCGGGCTGGCGCTCGCGCAGGGTCTTCAGCGCGTAGTAGGTGAAGGCGCCGTTGGGCCGCCCGCCGAAGCGCGTGTCCCAGCTGTATTCCTCGTCGCGGCAGCCCGCCAGCAGCAGATCGCCGCCGGCGCGGCGCATGCCGCCGATCAGCGTCAGCGCGCCGGCGCGCGGCGCGCGCGGCAGATCCTCGCGCTTCATCCAGGCTTCCGGCGGCAGGAAGCGGGCGCGCGGGCCGCCGGGGTCGAGGTCGCTGTCATCGCCGCGCGTGACCGAGCCCGAATGGCAGCTGTCCGAGATCAGCAGCAGGCGCACGCCGGCGGCGCGGCGGTCGAACAGGGCGCGGATGTCGTCGTCGAGCAGCGCGCCGACGCTGGCGATGTCGTGCGGGCAGAGCGCCTCGTCGCGGCCGTCGGGTTCGTCGCCGTCGGCGTCCTCGACCCAGGTGCCGTGGCCGGAGTAGGTGAACACCACGGTGTCGCCCTTCTGTGCGCCGCCGATCAGGGTCTCGAGCGCGCCGACCATCGTCGCGCGCGTGGCCTGGCTGTCGAGCAGCGAACTGACGGCGTAGCCGCGCGCCTGCAGTTCGGCCGCCCAGTCGCGGGCGTCATTGACGCAGCCGGAGAGGTCGCTGCCGGTGCCGGGATAGTCGTTGATGCCGATGCACAGTGCGCGTCTGGCCATGATGGAAGTCCTCCGCAGCGTCAGGGTGCCCGGCCTGGGGTGCCGGGCGGGAATTCCAACATAGTCTGCGGCGATGACATCCGCCAGGCGGCGAGGGGTGCGTTACAGCGTGCGCGGATCGATGCGGATCACCTCGCCGCCGCGCCGCTGCACTTCCGCCACCATGTGCGCGGTGCCGCCCGGGCCGTCGCCGCCGCCGCCGTCCCACAGGCAGATGAAGACGGGGCAGCCCCCGCCCGCGGCGAGCGCGGTGTCGAGCAGCCAGCGGTTGCAGCGCGCGAAGGGGTCGGCGCCGGCCGGCAGCGGGCCGCATTCGTCCGCCATGATCTGCGGCGGCGCGGCGAGGCGGGCGCACACGGCGTAAAAGCGCTCGCGCCAGCGCGCGCCGCCGGCCGAGGGCAGCACCGAGCGCGCGATGAACTCGTCCACGCCGAAGGGCAGCAGCAGGCGCAGCTCGAGGCCGCGCGCCTGGGCGGCTTCGGCAAACAGCAGGTCGCCGCCGGCGGCGCCCTCGGTGAGGGCGAGATCGGCCGGGCCGGCGCCGAGCGCATCGAGCGCGGCACCGATGCGCTGCGCCGCTGCCGCCTCGAGCACGGGCGGAAAGCGCGGCACCGCCCGGTCGGGGGCGTCGGTCATGTGGCCACTGAAGAGGATGACGCGGCGCGGGGTGGCGGGCTGGGCAGGCATGGCGGATCGTCGGCGAGGCGGGAGCGCCCATGATCGCCCAGCCGCCGCCGCTGCCGCCAGCCCCGCCGCCCGCGCCGGGCGGTGGCGCCCAGGCTTGGCCCCCCGGTCGGCTTCGCCGCCCGCCCCCCGAGGGGGCGAGCGCCACCTTCGGGCGGCCGGGCGG
>JANJTU010000111.1 GCA_024710965.1 Thauera sp.
GCCCCCAGGTTTTAATTACGGCGGTTTGTCTCGCGGGGGTTGTAATTTCGGGCCCGGCCGCCGCCCCGCCCCCCCGCCACCGGGGGGGGGGGGGGGGGGGGGCCCCGGGCCGCGGAGGCAAGTGTTGCTGCCCCGGGCCACGTGTTGGCTATCGTCAGGAGAGCCCCGATGCTGACTTCCACCGCCATCCGCGACATCGCCCGTGAAATGCGCGCCGCGCAGGACGAAATGCGCCAGCTCACGCCGTTCTCCGCGCGCGTGCCGGGGTTTGACCTCGCGTCGGCCTACGCCGCGGCGGACCTGATGCACGAGGCCCGGGTGGCCGACGGCGCCCGCCTCGTCGGGCGCAAGATCGGCTTCACCAACGCCGACATGTGGTCGCAGTACGGCGTCCGCGAACCCGTCTGGGCCTACGTCTACGAGGACTCGGTGCGTTACGTCGCCGCGCAGCATGCCAGTTGCAGCCTCGCCGGACTGGCCGAGCCGAAGATCGAGCCGGAGATCATCTTTCATTTCCGCAGCGCGCCGCCGCCCTGCGCCGGCATCCAGTTCATCGTCGATGCCATCGACTGGGTTGCCCACGGCTTCGAGGTCGTCCAGTCCCACTTCCCCGGCTGGCGCTTCGAGGCTGCCGACACCGTCGTCGATTCGGTGCTGCACGGCGCGCTGCTGATCGGCGAGCCGCAGCCGCTCGAGCGCCTCGCGCCCGACCCCGTCGCCGCGCTGCAGGCCTTCCGCCTGGCGCTGTCGTGCGACGGCGTCGAGCGCGAGACGGGGGTGGGCGCGAACGTGCTCGGCAGCCCGCTGATCGCGCTCGCCTACCTCGTCGAAGTGCTGTCAAAGCAGCCGGACGCGCTGCCGCTGCAGGCCGGCGAGATCGTCAGCACGGGGACGATCACCACGGCGTATCCGGTGCGGGCCGGTGAAAGCTGGCGCACGCGCCTCGAAGGCATCGCACTGCCGGGCCTCGGCGTCGAGTTCACCTAGCGGCCTGGTGCACCTCCGCCGCCGCGGCGCGCGCCAACACCGTCTTCGTCCGCCCCGGCCGGGCGCCTGCTCCACGCCATGCGGGTGGCGCTCCGGCGGGACGGGTTCTAGACTGACTGCGCATCACGCTGACATGAACCCGGCGACCCACCTTGTGCTCGGGCAGTTCCACCGTTGGGGCCGGCCGGGCCTCACACCCAGGGAGACACAGACATGCTTCGCGTCCTCGTCGTCTGCATCGGCTTGATCGTCGCGCCGCTCGCGCATGCCGCCTACAGCACCATGTTCGTGTTCGGCGACAGCCTTTCCGACAATGGCAACGCCTACACCCTGAGCGGCGGCATCTGGCCGCCGTCGCCGCCCTATTCGCAACAGTTCTCCGACGGCCCGACCGCGGCCGAATACCTTGCCGACGCGCTTGGCATCGAACTGCTGGCGTCAACCGCCGGTGGCACGAACTTCGCAGTCGGCGGCGCCACCACCGGGCTCGAGAACTACAGCTATGAGGTGTCGTCGCCCTTCCCCCTGCCGCCAACGCTCGACCAGACCGGCACGCTCGCCCAGGTGGCGGGCTTCGCCGCCGCTACGCCAGACTTCGATCCGGCCAGCTCGCTGTTCATGCTGTGGGCGGCTTCCAACGATTTCTTCCTCGCCCTGACGCAGGGCACGGACCTGTTCGCCGCGGCGAGCACGGCGGTGTCCAACCTGATCACCTCGATCGGCCTGCTCGCCAGCGTGGGCGCGACGGACTTCCTGATTCCGAACATGCCGAACCTGGCGCAGACGCCGTTTGGCCTTGCGCAGGGGGCGGAAGGGCAGGCCGCGCTGGAACTGCTCTCCATCGGTTTCAACGACGCCCTCGCCGGCGCGCTCGATCTGGCCCGCGCCGGCATGGTCCCCGGCGTGCCCGGCGGCCTCGACTTGATCGCGTTCGACACCGCCGCCTTCCTCGCCGAGATCATCTCCGACCCGTCCGGTTTCGGCTTCATCGACGTCACCACGCCCTGCGCGCTGCTGCCCACCGGCTGCGAAGGCTTCCTGTTCTTCGACAGCGTCCACCCCACGACCGCCGGCCACCGCCTGCTCGCCGAGCGCTTTCTGGCCGCGGTGCCGGAGCCGGCGATGCCGGCCCTGCTGGCGATCGGGCTGATCGCCGCGGCGATCACGTCGCGGCGGCGCGCCACGCTGGCTTCATGAGAGGAACCGATGCCGGACCAAGCTGAACGCTGCCGCTGCCCCTGGGTCGATCTGGGCAAGCCGGACTATGTCGATTACCACGATCGCGAGTGGGGCGTCCCTGTTCATGACGACCGCCTGCTGTTCGAGTACCTGATCCTGGAAGGCGCCCAGGCGGGCCTGAGCTGGTACACCGTGCTGCGCCGGCGCGAGCACTACCGCGCCGCCTTCGACCAGTTCGCCGCGGAGAAGGTGGCGCGTTACGACGCGGCGCGCGCGGCGGCGCTGCTGGCCGACCCCGGTATCATCCGCAACCGGCAGAAGGTGGAGGCGGCGATCAACAACGCGCGCCGCTTTCTCGAGGTGCAGGCGGCGTTCGGCAGTTTCGCCGCCTACATGTGGCGCTTCGTCGACGGGCGGCCGATCGTGCACGAGATCCGCAGCCGCTCCGACTACCGCGCCACCAGCGCCGAGTCGGACGCGATGAGCAAGGACCTGCGCCAGCGCGGCTTCAAGTTCGTCGGCTCGACGATCTGCCATGCCCACATGCAGGCCACCGGGATGGTGAACGATCACGCAATGGACTGCTTCCGGCGCCAGCAGATCATCGACGGCTACCCGGGGATGGGCCTGCAGGCGTATCCTGCGCAGCCTTTCGAACCCGATGACGACCAGGAAAGCCGATGAGCAGTCTGCCGAAGTGCCCGCAGTGCAGTTCCGAATACACCTACGAAGACGGTGAGATGTACATCTGCCCCGAGTGCGCGCACGAATGGCCGAAGACGGCGGCCACGGAGGGAGACGAGGCGCCGAAGGTGTTCAAGGACGCTAACGGCAACCTGCTGCAGGATGGCGACAGCGTCACCGTGATCAAGGACCTGAAGGTGAAGGGCTCGTCGCTGGTGGTGAAGGTGGGCACCAAGGTCAAGAACATCCGCCTGGTGGAGGGCGACCACGACATCGACTGCAAGATCGACGGCATCGGCGCGATGAAGCTGAAGTCGGAGTTCGTCAGGAAGAGCTGAGCCGCGGCGGCCCCCCGGCGTGCCCGGGCGCCGCCCTGCAGGCCCGATCAGTCGGTCGCCAGCGCGTTGAGCTTGCCGAGCAGGTTTTCGCGCAGGGCGTGGAGCTCGGGGAGGCGCGCGAGCGCCTCCGCCCCCCGGCCCATTGCGTGCAGCTCGACCAGCTCGCGCGCCAGTTGGTGGATCTGGCGCTTGAGGCTGTCGATCGCCTCGATGCCGCACAACTCGGTCCAGCGTCCGCTGGCCTTTGCGCCATCGCGCCAGTGCGCGAACCAGGCCTGGTGCTCGCCAGGCGAGCGCGCACCGTCGTAGATCCCGCGCAGATGGGCCTCGACCGCCTTGACCGCGGCGCGCTGTTCGACCTGTGCGTAGATGATTGGCAGCCTTTCCTGGCTCAGCGCCTTCGCCGTCGACCACACCGGCGCGGGCCGCCAGCCGGCGATCCACGCGGGGAGCGCATCGGCCGGCATCGGGTGGGCGATGCCAAAACCCTGTGCCACCTCGCAGCCCAGCTGCACCAGCAGCTCGCCATGCGCGATCGTCTCCACCCCCTCGGCGACAACCTGGCGGCGGAAGGCCGCAGCCAGCCCGAGCACGCCGCCGAGGACGGCCAGGTCGTCCGGATCGTCGAGCATGTCGCTGATGAAGCTGCGATCGACCTTGACCACGTCGGCGGGCAGCCGCTTCAGGTAGGCGAGCGAGGCGTGACCGGTGCCGAAGTCGTCGAGCGCAAAACCGAGGCCGATCTGGCGGCAAGCTTCCATGATCCCCGACAGGCGGTCGATCTGATCGAGCGCGCAGCTCTCCCGCACTTCGAGCTCCAGGCGCCCGCTGCCGAACAGCGGGTTGGCCGCAATGCACGCGCGCAGCCGCGTGACGAAGTTCGGCTGGCCCAGGTGACGGGCCGTGACGTTGACGCTGACGGTAAGGTCCAGGCCTTGCGCCTGCCATCGCTCCATCTGCCCGAGGGCGGTATCGAGGACCCATTCGCCGAGCGCGATCTCGAGTTCGTGCCCCTTTACCTGCGGCAGGAAGTGCGACGGCGGGAGCAGGCCATGCTCGGGGTGCTGCCAGCGGATCAGGGCCTCGACGCCGATCACCGAGCCGGTGCGCATGTTCACTTTCGGCTGGTAGTGGAGGACGAATTCCTGCCGCTCGAGGCCCTGGCGGATGCGTTCGAGCTGTTCGTGGTGGTCGCGCAGGCGGTCGGCGTACTCCGGGTCGAACAGGTGGTAGCGGTTCTTGCCCGCGAGCTTGGCCTGGTACATCGCCTGGTCGGCCTGGCGCAGCAGCTCGTCGGCGTCGATGTCGTCGCGCTGCGGGTAGAAGGTCACCCCGATGCTGGATGACACCTTCAGCCCCGTGCCGCCGACCGTCACCGGGCGGCTGGTGGCGGCGAGCAGACGCAGGATGAGCGGCACGCAGGCCCGCGTGTCGGCGACATCGCCCAGGATGGCGACGAACTCGTCGCCGCCGAGGCGGGCGACGGTGTCTTCCTCGCGCAGTGCGTCCTTCATCCGGCGCGCGATCGTGGCGAGCAGCCGGTCGCCGGCGCCATGGCCGTGCTCGTCGTTGATCGCCTTGAAGCCGTCCAGATCGATGAACGCGAGCACGAGCTGGCATCCGCGCCGTCGGGCGTGGGCCATCGCCTGGCGCATGCGGTCGGCGAGCAGCACGCGGTTGGGCAGCCCGGTCAGTGCATCATGGTGTGCGATGTGCTCGAGCCGGCGTTGATGTTCCTTCTGCGCGCTGATGTCCGACAGCAGCGCCACGTAGTGCTGCGTGCGGCCCGCGCGGTTCGGCACCGCGTTGATCGTCAGCATGCGCACGGTGGCTTCGCCATTGCGCCGCCGGTTGCAGACCTCGCCCCGCCAGTAGCCCTTGCGGCTGAGTGCACGCCACATGCCCGCATAGAAGGCGCCGGGATGACAGCTGCACTTCAGGAGGGTCGGGTCGCCGCCGATCACGTCGTCGCGGGCGAAGCCGGTCATGTCGCAGAAGGCGGCATTGACGTCGACGATGAGGCCGTTGCGGTCGGCGATGACGATGCCCTCGCCGGCATTGGCAAACACGCTCGCGGCCAGGCGAGACACCGCGTCGCGCTGATGGCGCAGCAGCGCGTAACGGACCGCCCGGCGCACGGCGGCTGCGTCACCGCCCTTGGTCAGGTAGTCCTCGGCACCGTTGCCGATCGCCGCGCGGATCAGCTCGATGTCGTCCATCCCGCTCAGCACCACGATCGGCGCGTCGGTCATCGCCCGGCAGCGCTCGACCGTCCTGTGCGGCGGCGAGTCGGGGAGGTCCAGATCGAGCAGCACGAGGTCGGGCTGAACACCCTGCGCCAGCGTCGTCCGTGCCGCGGCGAGCGAATCGGCCAGGTAGACGCGGAAGGCGTGCGTGCTGCGCTCGAGCAGCTGGTGGCGAATCAGCAGGGCAGTGCCGGGCTCGTCCTCGATGACCAGCACCGCCGGCGGAGTCGTGTGGGCTTGGACGGCCGGGGGAATTTGCATGAGGTCGGGTGTCGGGTTTGCGGTCCACTGCGCTCGGCTGCGCGCCGGAGTCGCTCCGGCCGGGCAAGCGTTCTCTGCCTGGCTGTAGCCCCACCGAGTCGGCGCTCATGGGGCGAGCGCCGCCTGCAGGACGCGGAAATATACCAAATGGGTCGATGCGGCGCCAGCAGATCCTTGTCTGCGACCGATCCTGGCTGGCTCAGGCGCCGGCGATCCAGCCTTCGAGCGCGTCGAAGCCCGCCGGCAGGCCGAAGTGCGGCGCACCGCGGTGGGCGCAGGCGGCGGCCTGCAGCAGCGCGAGCACCGCGTCGAGGCGGTCGCCGCTGCCGTCGTCGATCAGCGCCGCGCGCTGGTCGGCCGTCGCCGCCAGCGCCAGGCCGGACGGCGCATGCCCGCCCACGAGCGCACCGACGATGGCCGCGCGTGCAGCGCGGCGCGCGTCGGTCTGCTTGCGCCGCTCGTCGCTCTTGTAGGATCCGGCGGTGAGGCGGCGGGCGAGCAGGCCCGGGTAGGCCTCCACCGCCAGGCGCTGCGGGTCGGCCGCGTGCATGCCGGGAATGCCGACGCCGGCTGCGAGCAGGCGCGGCGCGCCTTCGAGGAACATCAGGCCAACCGGCGGATTCACCAGTTTCAGCGGGCTGTGCGAGCGCGCCGGGGTGTCGGTGGCACGATGGGCGTAACGCCTGCCGGCGGGGCGGGTTTCCCGGTAGGCGTCGAGCGCGGCGCGAAAGCCGGCCCTGCCCAGCGCCATGCAGTGGCGCACCAGCGCAGGCCAGGCCGGCGGCCAACCGAGGTCGAGCACCGCCTCGCGCGGCAGGCCGAAGGGGAAGTCGAATGCACCCAGCCAGGGGCCGGGGCGGGCGAGGAGGGCCTCGAAGCCCGTCCAGTCCGGAAAGGCTTCGAGCCGTTGGAGAACAACGCGCCCGCCGTCGAGGCGGCCGACCGCGGCGGTGATCGGCTTGGCGCGGCGCGGCGTGGAGGTGAAGTCGACGCCGATCAGCGTCCAGGCGCTGGGGTTCATGCCGTGGCGGGTTGCCGCGGCTGCATGATCCGCACCGCGGAGAGCACGGTGTTGAAGTGGATCGTCACCGTGTCGTCGATCGGTTCGGCATAGCCGCCGGCCATCGCGATGGCCACCGGCACGTTCGCCGCACGGCAGGCGCCGAGCACCTGTTCGTCGCGCCGGCGCAGGCCGTCGATGCTCAGCGCAAGGCGGCCGAGGCGGTCACCGGCGTAGGGGTCGGCGCCGGCGAGGTAGATCACCAGCTCCGGCCGGGCGCGGGTGAACACGGTGTCGAGCGCGGCCTCCAGCGCGGCGAGGTAGGCGGCATCGCCGGTGTCGTCGGGCAGCTCGACGTCGAGGTCGCTCACCTGCTTGCGACATGGGAAGTTCCTCGCGCCGTGCAGGCTGCAGGTGAAGATGTCCGGCTCGGCGGCGAGGATGGCGGCGGTGCCGTCGCCCTGGTGCACGTCGCAGTCGATGATCGCCACGCGCCGCAGCCGGCCTTCGGCGCGCATCGCCAGCGCGGCGATGGCGGCGTCGTTGAAGACGCAGAAGCCCGAGCCGAAGTCGCGGTGGGCGTGGTGCGTGCCGCCGGCGAGGTTGGCCGCGCAGGCGCCACCGCCCTCGCGCGCGAGCGCGCTGCGGCAGGCGGCGAGCGTGGCGCCGGCCGAGCGCCGCGAGCGCTCCACCATCGCCGGCGTCCAGGGAAAGCCGATGCGCCGCAGCTCGGCCGCGTCCAGCGCGCCCTCGGCGACGCGCCGCAGGTAGCCGGCGTCGTGGGCGCGGGTGATCTCGGCGTCGCTGGCCGCCGCCGGCACGCGGAAGTCGTCGGTGGCGAAAAGGCCGCTGTCGAGCAGGCGGGCGCGCAGGCGCGAATACTTCTCCATCGGGAAGCGATGGCCGGCGGGCAGGGGCAGGACGAAATGGTCGGCGTAATAGAGTTTCACGGCGAGAGTCTCAGGCCAAGCGCTTTACAACAGGACCTTCGAAGGGCACATGGAGCGCATTGGATGCCGGCCACCGCCGGACGTCGAGCACACTCCCGCCGCTTGCGTAACGGCCGAGCCGGCACCCGCGGCGCCGTCGAGGCAGGGGCGGCGAGGCAGGTCCTGCGGGGCGGGAACTTCAGGCTCGCCGCCGCTTTCACACTCCGCAGCAAACGGGCGCTGCGCGCAAAGCATAAACCAGCCGCCGTCTGCGCTGCAGGCTGTAATAAACTCGACCTCCCCCGACCAGAACCCGACCAAACGGTGCAGCCATGAGCGTCATCGAAGCCGTCCGTCCCCTGCACGACAAACTGATCGCCATCCGGCGCGACATCCACGCCCACCCCGAGCTCGCCTTCGCCGAGCACCGCACCGCGGCACTGGTCGCCGCCCACCTCGAGGCGCTCGGCATCGAGACCCACCGCGGCATCGGCGGCACCGGCGTGGTCGGCGTCGTGCGCGGCGGTCGTGGGCTGCGCGCGATCGGGCTGCGCGCCGACATGGACGCGCTGCCCATCACCGAGCGCAACGAGTTCGCCCACCGCTCGACGATCGCCGGCTGCATGCACGCCTGCGGCCACGACGGCCACACGACGATGCTGCTCGGTGCCGCCGAGGCGCTTGCGGCGCGGCGCGACTTCGACGGCACGGTGTACCTGATCTTCCAGCCTGCGGAGGAGGGCGAGGGCGGCGCGCGCGAGATGATCGCCGACGGCCTCTTCGACCGCTTCCCGATGGAGGCGGTGTTCGGCCTGCACAACTGGCCGGGCATGGAGGCCGGCAGCTTCGCGGTGCACACCGGGCCGGTGATGGCCAGCGCCGACCGCTTCGACATCCGCATCCTCGGCGTCGGCGCGCATGGGGCGATGCCGCACCTGGGCGTCGATCCGGTGGTGGCAGGCGCGGCGCTGGTGCAGGCGGTGCAGACCCTGGTCAGCCGCAACCTCGACCCGATCGATGCCGGCGTGGTGTCGGTGACGCAATTCCACGCCGGCGAGGCCTACAACGTGATCCCCGATCGCGCCGAATTGTGCGGCACGGTGCGCGCCTTTGCCCCTGCCGTGCGCGACCGCCTCGAAGCCGGCCTGCAGCGCGTGTGCGAGGGCATCGCGGCGAGCTTCGGCCTGCAGGTCGAGTTCGAATACCGCCGCGGCTACCCGCCGACGATCAACACCGCGGCCGAGGCTGCCGCGTGCGCCGAAGTCGCTGCCGCGCTGGCCGGCGCCGACTGCGTCGCCACCGACGCCCGCCCGAGCATGGGCGCCGAGGACTTCGCCTACTTCCTCGAGCACAAGCCGGGCGCCTACGTCTGGCTCGGCAACGGCCCTGGCACGGGCGGTTGCATGCTGCACAACCCGAACTACGACTTCAACGACGGCATCCTGCCGGTGGGCGTGGCCTACTGGACCGAACTCGTGCGCCGGCTGCTGGCGCCGGCGCGGTGAGGGACGGCGAGGTGCAGGGCGACGAGGTGCAGGGCGGCCAGCTCCGGGGTCACGCGGTCCGGGTCGCCGGGCTGCAGGCCGGAGCGCGGCGGACCCGCACCAGGGAGCGGCGTCGATGAAGATCCTGCGCCTCGCCTTCCGCATGATGCTGCGCGACCTGCGCGCGGGCGAACTGCACCTGCTCGGCCTGGCGATCCTGATCGCGGTGGCGAGCCTGACCAGCGTCGGCTTCCTCGCTGACCGCGTCGGCCGCGGCCTCGACCGCGAGGCCAACCAGCTCCTCGGTGGCGACCTGCTGCTGCGCGCCGACCGCCCCTGGCCAGCCGACTTCGCCGACGAGGCGCGCCGGCGCGGCCTGCAGACCGCGACCACGTTGTTGTTCACGAGCATGGCGAGTACCGGCGAGATGGCGGCGCTGGCGGGGGTGAAGGTGGTCGAGGACGGCTACCCGCTGCGCGGCGAAGTGCGCATCGCATCCGCGCCGAACCAGGCCGATGCCGCCGCCGGGCGCAGCCCGCAGCCGGGCGAGCTGTGGCTGGACGAGCGCCTGTTCGCCGAGCTCGGCGTCGCCGCGGGCGACCGTGTCGCGCTCGGCGAGCTCGAGTTCCGCGTCGGCGCGATGGTGAGCTTCGAGTCCGACCGCGGCGCCAACTTCTTCAGCCTGCTGCCGCGGGCGATCTTCAACCTCGCCGACCTGCCCGCCACCGGCCTGCTCGCCGCGGGCAGCCGCGCCACCTGGCGGCTGCACGTCGCCGGTACGCCGCAGGCGGTCGAGGCCTACGAGCGCTGGGCGCGTGCGCGCCTCGGCCGCGGCCAGCGCGTGGAGACGGTGGACAACGCCCGCCCCGAGGTGCGCGCCGCGCTCGACCAGGCGCAGCGCTTCCTGCGCCTGGCGGCGCTGCTCGCGGTGATCCTCGCCGCGGTGGCGGTGGGCCTGTCGGCGCGGCGCTTCATGGCGCGCCACCTCGACGGCTGCGCGGTGATGCGGGTGCTGGGGGCGCGCCAGGCGCAGGTGCTGGGCATCGTCGTCGGCGAATTCCTGCTCTTCGGCCTCGCCGCCGCGCTGCTGGGCTCGGCGCTGGGCTGGGCGGTGCAGTGGGGGCTGGCGGGCGGCCTGCGCGAACTGGTCGCCACCGAGCTGCCGCCACCCTCGCTGCTGCCGCTGGCGCACGGCATCGCCGTGGGCATGGCGCTGCTGGCGGGCTTCGTGCTGCCGCAGCTGCTGCGCCTGGGCAAGGTCAGCACCCTGCGTGTGCTGCGGCGCGAGTTCGAGTTCGCCGAGCCGGTGTCGGGCACGGCCTGGGCGCTGGGGCTGGCGGCGCTGCTCGGGCTGGTGTTCTGGATCGCCGCCGACCTGCGCCTCGGCCTGATGGTGGCGGGCGGCTTCGCCGCGGCGCTGGGCGTGTTCGCGCTTGCCGCGTGGTGGGTGCTGAAGCTCGCCGGCCGGCTCAAGGGGCAGGGCAGCCTGCGCGGCGGCGGCTGGCGCTACGGCGTGGCGGCGCTCGGCCGGCGCATGGGCGGCAGCGTGATCCAGGCCGCGGCGCTCGGCCTGGGCATGACCGCGCTGCTGCTGCTGACCCTGATCCGCGCCGACCTGCTCGAGGACTGGCGGCGCATGGCCCCGCCCGATGCGCCCAACCGCTTCGTCATCAACATCCAGCCCGGGCAGCGCGACGGCCTGGCCGCACTGTTCGCCGCGGAAGGCCTGCCGGTGCCGGCGATCGAGCCGATGATCCGTGGCCGCATGGCGGCGATCAACGGCGCGCCGGTGAGTCCGGAAAGCTACGACGAGCCGCGCACGCGCCGGCTCGCCGAGCGCGAGTTCAACCTCTCCTACGCCGCGGCGCTGCCGCCGGGCAACCTGATCGACGCCGGGCGCTGGCACGGCAGTGAGCGTCGGCCGCAGCTGTCGGTGGAGAAGGGGCTGGCGGAGACCTTCGGCCTGAAGGTGGGCGACGTCGTCGCCTTCGACGTCGCCGGCGAGCGCGTCGAGGCGCCGATCACCAGCGTGCGCCGGCTGGAGTGGGACTCGATGCGGGTTAACTTCTTCTTCATCGCCTCCGAAGGCCTGCTCGAAGGCCGTCCGGCGAGCCTGATCACCAGCTTCCACCTGCCGCCGGCAAAGCACGACTTCACCGCGAAGCTGGTGAGCGGCTTCCCCAACCTGTCGGTGATCGACATCACCGCCGTGCTGGCGCAGGTGCAGTCGATGACCGACAAGCTCATCGTCATCGTGCAGTTCGTCTTCGGCTTCGCCGTGCTCGCCGGCCTGGTGGTGCTGTACGCCGCGCTGCAGGCGACCCACGACGAGCGCGAGTACGAGCTGGCGATGCTGCGCACGCTGGGCGCGCGCAACCGCCAGGTGCGCCAGGCGCTGCTCGCCGAGTTCCTCGTCCTCGGCGGCGTCGCCGGCGTGCTCGCCGGCCTCGGCGCGAGCGCGATCGGCTGGGCGCTCGCCCACTACGTCTTCAACATGGCCTACCTGCCCAGTCTGCTGCCGGTGCTGGTGGCGGCGCTGCTCGGCGCCGGGGGCGTCGTCGCCGGCGGCTGGCTCGGCACGCGGCGGCTGCTGACGCGCCCGCCGCTGGCGAGCCTGCGGGCCCTGGCCTGATAAAGAAATGACCGACAACGAAATGATCTTCGCCGCGCTGCTTGGCGCGGCGCTGCTGCTGCTGGCGTGGACGCTGGTGCGCCTCTACGGGGTCGAGCGCGGCGTGCGCGAGCACGTCGCCGACGTGCTCGCGGACCAGCTCGAACAGCAGCTCGGGGCCCAGCACCGCGAGATCCTGCGCGACCTGCACGAGGGCCTCGGGCGCCAGACCGACCGCATCGGCGAGCACGCCCGCGCCGACCGCGAGCTGCTGCAGCGCGGCCTGGCCGCGGCCTCGGTGCAGCTGTCGCGCAGCATGCAGGCGCTCACCGCGAGCGTCGACGGCCGCTTGGAGACGCTCGCCGGCCATGTCAACCAGCGCCTCGACGAGGGCTTCCGCAAGACCAACGAGACCTTCGCCAGCGTCATGGCACGGCTGGCGACGATCGACGAGGCGCAGAAGAAGATCGATGGCCTCACCACCAACGTCGTCAGCCTGCAGGAGCTGCTCGGCGACAAGCGCGCGCGCGGCGCCTTCGGCGAGGTGCAGCTCGAGGCCCTGGTGCAGAACGCGCTGCCGCCCGACGCCTTCGCCTTCCAGGCCGTGCTGCCGAACAATAGCCGCGTCGATTGCCTGCTCAGCCTGCCGGCGCCGACCGGGCAGGTGGCGGTGGACGCGAAGTTCCCGCTCGAGAACTACCACCGCATGTTCGACACGGCCACGGCCGAGTCCGAGCGCCGCGCCGCGCAGCAGGCCTTCCGCGCCGACATCAGGCGCCATGTGGACGCGATCGCCGGCAAGTACATCCTGCCCGGCGTCACCTCGGACGGGGCGGTGATGTTCCTGCCCGCCGAGGCGGTGTTCGCCGAGGTGCACGCCTACCACCCGGAAGTCGTCGCCTACGCGCAGCAGAAGCGGGTGTGGATCGTGTCGCCGACGACGCTGATGGCGGTGCTCAACACCGCGCGCGCGGTGCTCAAGGACGTCGAGACGCGCAAGCAGATCCACGTCATCCAGGACGCGCTCGGCAAGCTGGCGAAGGACTTCCAGCGCTTCGACGAGCGCATGGCCGCGCTCGCCCGCCATATCGAGCAGGCGAGCCGCGACGTGCAGGACGTGCAGACCTCCAGCCGCAAGATCAGCGCGCACTTCCACAAGATCGAATCCGCCCGCCTCGATGAACTATCGGCGCCGGACTAGTGTCGTACCGGGCCGCTGCACAGGGCGGCAGCGTTCCCCCGTCTTGCCGTCGAACAGCTGGCCGCGCCAACAGGGCCATTTGAGCGCGCGGCCTCCCTCCGGCCCGTGCCGGTTCCTCCAATGCCACAAAGTGGGCCCATGTCCTCGATTCCCTTTCCGATCCTCTTCCTCTTCCTCCTCTTCGGCACCATGTGGTTCCTGCTGCGTGCGCATCAGCGCAAGGAGGCGGCCAAACGCAAGCTGCCGCAGCGCGAGGCCTATCTGGCCGCGCACGCCCTCGCCGCGCCGGCCTGCCACGCCTGCGGCGCCACCGAACTCAAGGACGAGGGCCTGAACTCCGGCGCCGACGCGCGGCGCATCGTCTCCTGCACCAAGTGCGGCCAGCTCCTGTTCCAGTTCACGCAGGACGCTGCGTGAGCGCCCGGCCCCTGCGCCGCCTCGCGTCGGCCGCAATGCCTGCAGTTCCCACCGGAGGCCCGGGCCTTGCGCCGGGCGGGATGCGGTAGGTCGCCGTCGGTGTTCAGTGCGCGAAGGCGTCGAGGAGGATCTGTGTCAGCGCATGCATCGGCCCGATCGCCGGCACCGGTGCTTGCAGCCCGGCGCTGAAGCCGGCCGCTTGCAGACGCGCGAGCAGCTCGCGATTGCGGCCGATGACGTGGACCGGGACATCCCACGACGCATCCGGCCCGGTGACGGCGCCGATCGGTTGGTGGTCGCCGATGACGATGATCAGCACGTCGGCCGGCGCGTGCTCGCGCAGCCAGGCCGCGAGCCAGCGGAACTGGTAGCGCATGGACGCGAGGTAGGCGGGCGTCGGCTCCGTCCACGAGGTCGGGGCCTGCAGCGCGCCGGCGACGGCCTCGTCGTCGAAACCCTCCGCCATCAGCAGCCGCTGCCAGTCCTCGAGGTAGGGCGGCAGCGGGCTGAAGGGTGCGTGCGTGCTCACCGTGGGAAAGACGACGAAGCGCGGCCGGCGCGGCGCGGTCTGCACTGCGGGGTCGTCGGGCGCGGCGACCGGGGTGGGAGAGCTGGTGGCCGACGCGGTCACCGAGGTCGTCACCGAGGTCGTGGCTGCGGTTGCGGGGCGAACCGAGGTGCTTGCGTCCGCGCTGGAGAGCGCGGGGCGAGAGGCGCTGGGCTCAGCCGGCGGGCGCAACGGACCGAACTCCTGCGTCTGCAGCTGTGCCATCGACGCCTGGTCCGGAATGCGCCAGTAGCCGAAGGCAGGGCCCGTGTAGCCGATGTCGACGGCGCCCGCGCGGCGCTCGAAGCCGTAGAAGGCGCCTTCCGGCCAGGGCCGCTGCAGGCCGGGCATCCAGCCCACGGTGCGGTAGCCGTGGCGGGCGAAGTGGCCGACCAGCGTCGGGCGCCGGGTGGTCAGCAGCAGCCGGTAATCGTCCGGGTCGCGCATGTCGAGGCCCGTCAGCAGCGCGGCGTGGGCGAGCCAGGAGGCGCCCCCGAACGTGGGCGAGCGCACGCGGGCCGACACCGCGTGGCGGCCGCTCGCCTCGAGCGCCTGCTGCAGAGCCTGCCGGCTGCTGTCCAGCGCGCGGGCGATGTCGGGGTTGTCCAACGTGATCGCACCATAGGCTTCGGCAAACACGATCAGCACGTCTGCGCCCTGCAGCGCGCTCAGGCCGGCGGGAAAAACCGGGCCGGCGCCGAGTTGCCGCGCGCTGCGGGCAGGCGACAGGGCGCGCGCGATCAGCGCCGCCTGGTCGGCCAGCATCGCGGCGACCGGTGGTGCGAAGGCGCGGCGGACGTCGGCGTCGAGGCGCGGGCCGAGCCCCCAGGCCAGCAGTACGGCGGCGCAGGCGAGCGCCAGGGCGGGGCGTAGCGCCCTTGCGGCAAGGCCACGCACGAGCGCGTGCAGGCACAGCCGCACGAGGGCGTACAGCATGAGAGACGCCAGAGCGGTCCCGGCGATGAGGGCGAGCGCCCGCCACGGCAGGCCGTCCGCAGCGGCCATGCGCACGACCTGCCACAGGTGCTGGCCGTCCCAATAGACGTTGAGCGGGCGGCCGAGCAAGGCGGGCACGGTGACGTCGAGGTAGTGCAGCACCACCCACAGGCTGCCGAGCGCGGCGAGCGCAGCCTGTACGCGGGCAGAGCGGCGGCCGGCGGCAGGGCGCTGCGATCCCGGGGGCTGCCCGGGCTGTGCTCCCGGACTGGCGGGCTGCAGGCGGGAGAAGGGCCACCGGCGCGCCGACAAGAGCAGCAACACCAGCACCAGCGCCGCGACTTCCACCGACAGTCGCCACTGCGGTTGCGGCCAGGCACTCGGCCAGCGGTTGCCGAAGGTGAGCAGGCCGTTCAGCACCAGCAGCGCGAGGACGACGCGGAGAACAGCGAGGCGACCCGTCATCGGCGCCATCGGCCTGGAGGGCGCGGGCGCCGGGGTCGCCAGAAGGGCGCGCGGCCGCTAGCATCCGGGTGTACGGCCATGACGGCCACCGACGCGCGGAGACAGCGGGCATGGATGCAGCAAGCATGGACGCAGCGAGCAACTGGTGGTGGGCGGACAAGACGCCGCAGGACATCGCCCGCATTGCGGCGCAGGGCGGTGTCGGCGTGCTGCCGCTGGCGGCGATCGAGCAGCACGGCGCACATCTGCCCTTGTCGACCGATCTCGACATCGCCCTCGGCCTCCTGCAGGCCGCACTGCCGCGACTGCGCAAGGGCTTGCCGGTGTGCGTGCTGCCGCCGCTGGCGGTTGGGCTGAGCCTGGAGCACAGCGCCTTCGCCGGCACCCTGAGCCTGAGCCCCGAAACGGCGCTGGCCGTGCTCGGCGAGCTGGGCGACGGCGTGGCGCGCGCGGGTTTTCGTCGCCTGGTGCTGTTCAACAGCCACGGCGGCAACAAGGCGATCGTCGACCTCGCGGCGCTGAAGCTGCGCGCCGCGCACGGCATGCTGGTGGTGAAGGCGAACTACTTCCGCTTCGCGCCGCCAGCCGATGCGCTGCCGGCGGCCGAGCTGCGCCACGGCCTGCACGGCGGTGCGCTGGAAACGTCGATGATGCTGCACCTGGCGCCGCACAAGGTGCGCCGCGACGCGGTGGACGACTTCGTTCCGCTTGGTGCGCGCCTGGCGGCCGACGGCCGCCTGCTCGGGCCGGAAGGCGAAGCGGGCTTCGCCTGGATGGCGCAGGACCTCCACCCCTCCGGCGCCGCGGGCAATGCCCGGCTCGCCGATGCGGCCCTCGGGCGACGCTTGGTGACGCATTTTGGCGCCGCGCTGGCGCGGGTGATCGAGGACGCGCATGACTTCGACCTCTCCTGCATTACCGGGGCGGGCGATCCGCCCCGACCGGCGCCGGCCGCCTGAGCCGACCTGAGCCTGCCCGGCACGCACGCGAGCGCGGGCCCATCCTGCCTCGCCTCGCGCGCCGGGGGAGCGCCGCCAGGCCGTCGCCCGGCGCAGGCTCAGTGGCGCTCGCTGTTGCTGCCCGGCGCCGGCAGGCTCTCCGGCAGCGGTGACGAGGGCTCGCCCTGTTCGTTCAGCAGCTCGTGCAGCCAGTGGCCGTGGCGGTTGGCCTTGGTCTGCAGGTAGCGCTGGTTCTGCGCCGTGATCTCGCCGTAGATCGCCTGGCGGCCGACGACGTTGATGCCGGCGCGCTGCAGTGCCGCGACCTTGCCCGGATTGTTCGTCAGCAGCAGGATGCGCGACACGCCAAGCTCGTCGAGCATCTCGTGGGCGATGCGGAAGTCGCGCTCGTCCTGGCTGAAGCCGATGACCTGGTCGGCGTCGATCGTGTCCAGGCCTTCGTCCTGCAGGCCGTAGGCGCGCAGCTTGTTGGCCAGCCCGATGCCGCGCCCTTCCTGCGACAAGTAGAGCAGCACGCCGCCGCCCTGGGCGCTGATCGCGGCCACGCCGCGGCGCAGCTGCTCGCCGCAGTCGCAGCGCAGGCTGCCGAAGAGGTCGCCGGTGAGGCAGGACGAATGCAGGCGCACCGGCACCGCCGCGGGCCACTGAGCGGGGTCGCCGATGAGGATGGCGACATGCTCGTGCACGCCGTCGGCCTCGCGGAAGAGCACGAAGCGACTGTGCTCGGCCTCGGCCAGCGGCACGCGCGCCTCGCTGATGCGGCTCAGGTGGCCGGGGCCGCCCTGGCACAGGCTCAGCACGGCGGCGGTGTCGACGGCGAGCAACTCGCCAGCGGCCACGGCTGCCGCCACCGCTGCGGCCTGCGCCGTCGCGACCGGGGAGGCGATCGCCGCCGGCACCAGCTGGGCGCGGCCGAGCAGCCTCAGCGCGGCGGCTTCGGCGGCACTCGCCGGCGCCGGCTGGGCGGACGGCGGCAGGCTGGCGCCGCGCATGCTCGCGAGGCGGAGCAGGCCGCCGGCGTCGGGCAGCGGATCCAACGCCAGGGCGATGCTGTCGGTGGCGCCGGCGGCGCCGAGCGCGGCCATCCGGTGGCGGGACAGCACCAGCCGCGGCTGCGCGCCGCTGAGGGCGAGCAGATCGGCGAGTGCCTTGTCGTCGAGCCCCTCGACCGCCTGGATCAGGGTGTCCTGCCCCGCGTCGCGCAGCAGGACGGGAAGCCCCCGCCGCAAATCGAATAGGGCACGCTCGGCTTGGCGCATTACTTGTTCTCCGGTCGGGTGTTCGGGTTCATCATGAGCCGCCCGCCTGCGGGGCACAATGGCTGGAGCGCGAACCGAATCGTTGAAAGGTGTCGAGGATGCTTATGGTCGATCGCGGTGAAGATTGGGGCTGGAAGCTCATTCTGCAAGCCCGCGCGCACGATTGGGCCGCGGCGCCGCGGACATGCTTCGAGACCGCTGGCACGCGTCTCGAGGTCTCGCTCGGTGGCCGCTGGCGCTGCGCACCGACGGCCACGCCAGCCGCGGCAGCCCTGTTCGACGTGTTCCTGCCGCTGGTGGCGCGGACCGCGCCGCTGGCGATCGGGCAGATCGGCCAGAGCCTGGACGGCCGCATCGCCACCGCGGGCGGAGCCTCACACTATATCAACGGAGCGCCCGCCCGCGCACACCTGCATCGCCTGCGCGCCGTGGTCGATGCCGTCGTGGTCGGCGTCGGCACGGTCAATGCCGACGACCCGCAGCTCACCGTGCGCCACGTCGCCGGGCCGGATCCGGTGCGGGTCGTGCTCGACCCGCGCGGGCGGGCGGCGCCGGCGAGCCGCCTGTTCCGCGAGCCGGCGGCGCCCACGCTGCACCTATGCGCTGGCGGCCGTGGCGAGGACGACGCGGCGATGGCCGGCGCGGGGCACGTGTTGCGCGCCGAACTGCCCGCCGGCGCCGCGGGCTTCGCGCCGGCGACGGTGCTGGCCTGGCTCGCGGCCCGCGGGCTGCGACGGGTCCTGGTCGAAGGCGGGGGCGTGACGGTGTCGCGCTTCGTCGCCGCCGGCGCCCTCGACCGCCTGCATGTGATGGTCGCGCCGCTGCTGATCGGGTCCGGCCGCCCGGGTCTGGCACTGGCGCCGGTCACCAGCCTCGACGAGGCGCTGCGGCCCACCTGCCGTACCTTCGCCTGCGGCGACGATACCCTCTTCGACCTCGCCTTGCGCCCCGCGTGAAGCGGCCTTCTCAGCCGGCTGCACCGCCGTGCGTCGTCGGCCGTGCGAACAGGTCGAGGTGGCCGACCGTCAGGCGGGCGCCGGGCTGCCCGAGCAGTGCGCATCGGCGGGCGTGCCAGGCCGCAATGCACCGGCCGGCGGCCGGATTCTGCGCGCTCGCCGCATCACGCCAGCCGTCGATCAGTGCCGCTGCCAGCGTCGCATCGGCGGGGGCGGCGAGGTCGAGCTGCCAGGGGCTGGAGGCGAGGGTGACGGCGTGGCCGCGGCGGCCAAGGCCGTCCGCCAGCCGCAGTGCCGCGTCCGCCCCGAGCGCGGGGCCGAGACCCTTGTCGCTGCGCTGGTGGGCGTTGAAGGCCGCACGGACGAAGGCGTCGTCGGGGTCGGTACCCGCCGCGGCGTCGAAGCGCCAGCCCCCGTCGACGCTGAGTGTCACCAGCGCGGCGCAGCGGGCGGCGGCGCAGGCGGCGGCGAAGGTCGCCAGCCAGCGCGCATCGACGAGATCGAGCAGGGCAGAGGCGCAGACCAGGTCGGCGCCGGCGAAGCCCTCGCCCCCCAGCTTGCGCAGATCGCAGCGGTGCGGCGTGACGCGCACCGGGCGACCGTCGCCGTCGCGCAAGCCGCGGCAGCCGGAGCACGCACGGGCCAGCAGCGCGGGGTCGTGATCGACGAGGACCCAGTGCTGCGGCCCGGGCAGGCGCGGGGCGAGAAAACGCGGATTGGCGCCGCTGCCGCTGCCGAGATCGAGCAGCCGCAGCGCTCGGCCGGCGCGGTGGCGCTGCAGCAGCCAGTCCGCCGCGAGCCGGGTGAGCTGCGCGGCCCGCGCCCTGGCGTCGGCGACGGCGCGCAGGGCAAGCCAGCCGGCATCGAAGGTTGCATGCGGATGCGCTGCGGCAGGCGCGGCGGACGGCAGTGCGGCGGGGAGATCGGACGGCCGCTCGGCACCTTGTGCGGCAGGAGGCTCGGGCGGGAGGGCGAGCGGTACGTCGCGTGCGGGGGCGCCGGGAAGGGCGGCAGGGGGGTGCGCGCGAGGCCCCCGCGAAGCGGGGCGCGGGTCGCGCGTCATCGCGGACCGTCCGGTGTCGCGTCCGGTGTCGTGTCGGGCGGCGCTGACGGCGACGGTGCGACGTCACCCGCCCGGCTCGCCCGCGATGGCGCAGCGCTTGGCGCGGAGGCCGCAGTGCGCAGCAGGGCCGCGGCGAAGGCGTCGCCGGAGGCCTGCCAGTCCTTCAGCGTGGCACGTGCCGTGCGCGCACCGTCGCGCAGTTGCAGGCGCAGGCTGGGTGTCTGCAGCAGGCGGCGCAAGGCGTCGGTGAGCGCGTCGACGTCGCCCGGCGGCACGGCCAGCCCGGCGCCGGGCGGCAGGGTGTCGGCGAGGGCGCCGCCGGTGGTGGTGAGCACCGGCAGGCCGCCGGCGAGCGCTTCGGTGATGACCATGCCGTAGCCTTCGTAATGCGAGGGCAGGACGAAGAGATCGGCGCCCCGGTAGGCGTCGCGCAGCGCCTCGCCGGCGAGTTCGCCGCGCAGGCGAAGGCGCCCGTCGAGGCCATGCGCGGCGATCGCGGTGGCGAGGCGGGCGGCGTGCGCGGGGTCGCGCGTCGTGCTGCCGATGCAGTCGCAGGTCCACGCCAGCGCGGCGAGACGCGCGAGCGCGGCGACCAGCAGCTCGTGCCCCTTGCGCGGGATCAGCGTCGCCACGCACAGAAGGCGGGGCGGTTCGTGGTCGGCCGGCGCGAGGGGCAGGACATCGACGCCGGGCTCGATCACCGTCAGCCGTGCCGGGGACACGCCGAAGTCGGCGAGGCGGCGGGCGGTGAAGGCGCTGGTGGCGATGACGCGCTCGACCGTCGCGAGCGCGGCCCGTTCGGTGCTGAAGAAGGCGGCGCGCCGGGCGGCGTCGAGTCCGGTTTCGTCGGCGAGCGGGTGATGCACCAGCGCCGTCAGCCGCAGGCGTGGGGCATGGGCGGCGGCGACTTCGGGCAGGCCGCCGAGCGCCAGGCCGTCGATGACGACGCGGCCACCCGCGGGAACGGCGGCGAGAGCGGCGTCCAGCGCACGCCGTGCTGCGGCATCGGGCGCGGGAAAGCGGCCGGCCAGGCCGACGACCTCCACCGTCCAGCCGCGGGCACGCAGGGCGGCGACGATGCGGGCGTCGTACACGTAGCCGCCGGTGAGCTGGCCCGGATCGCCGGCGACGATGAAGCGCAGGGTCGCCGGCGGGGGCGGGTCTGCCGCGGGGCGCGTCACAGCGCGGCCTCGTAGCCGGCCCAGGCGAGGTGCGACTCGTGCAGGGTCACCGTCAGCCGCTCGAGGCCGCGTCCGCCTTCGCCCAGGCGGCCGCCTGCGATCGCCGTGGCGATGCGGTCGAACACCTCCTTGGCGATGAACTCGGTGGTGGTGTTGCGGCCGCCGAAGGCGGGCTCGTCGTCGAGGTTGCGGTAGTTGAGTTCCGCGAGCAGCTCATGCAGCAGCGCACTTGCGCGGCCGATGTCGACGACGAGGCCGTCGGCGTCGAGTTCGCTGCGCTGGAAGCAGGCGTCCACCACGTAGGTGGCGCCGTGCATGCGCTGCGCGGGGCCGAAGAGTTCGCCGCGGAAGCTGTGGGCGATCATGATGTGGTCGCGGACGGTGAGGCTGTACATGGGCTTCTCCCGGTTGGGGGGCGGGTTCAGGTGTCGACGTAGCGGATGCGATGGCAGAGCGCGCCCGCCGGTTCGTGCGCGAGCCGCGCCATCACCGCCGGCAGCTCGGCGAAATCGCTCTCGCCGCTGACGAGGGCGTCGAGACGGGCATCACCGAGCAGGGCGAGGGCGAGCTCGATGCGCCGGCGCAGGCTCCAGCGCGGCGTGCGCAGCGGCGGCAGGCGGCCGACCTGGCTCGAGCGCAGCGTCAGGCGGCGGGCGTGGAAGGCGGCGCCGAGCGGCAGGTCCACCGCCTGGCGGCCGAACCAGCTCAGCTCGACCACCGTGGCTTCGTCGCCGGCGAGGGCGAGCGCACCGCGCAGGCCGGCGGCCTGGCCGCTGGCGTGGAAGACGAGGTCGCAGTCGGGCGTGGCCGCCGCAGGCAGGCGGAAGTCCGTGCCGAGCGCGGTGGCGAGACCGGCGCGTGCGGGATCGAGGTCGATCAGCTCGACGCGCGTGCCGGGCATGCGGGCGCAGAGCCAGGCGACGAGCGCGCCGACGACCCCGGCGCCGACCACCGCGATGCGATCGCCGACCGCAGGCGCACCATCCCAGACCGCGTTGATCGCCGTCTCCAGGTTGGCGGCGAGCACGGCACGGCCGGGCGGCAGCGCATCGGGCAGTGGCACCACCGCGTCGGCGGGCACGACGTAGCGCTGCTGGTGCGGATGCAGGCAGAAGACGCGGCGGCCGAGGAGCGCTTCTGCCGCGCTGCCGACGCCGGCCTCGACGACGCCGACGCTGATGTAGCCGTACTTCACCGGACCGGGAAAGTCGCCCTGCTGGAAGGGCGCGCGCATGCGCTGGTACTCGCTTTCGGGCACCTCGCCGCGCAGCACCAGGCTCTCGGTGCCGCGGCTGATCGCGCTGTAGAGCGTGCGCACGCGCACTTCGCCCCTGCGCGGCGGCGCCAGCGGGGCGTCGCGCAGTTCGCCGCGGCCGGGGGGCAGGCTCCAGAAGGCGAGGTTGCGGCTGGCGGGCATCGGAATCCTCCTCGGGTGCGAACCCTCGTGCAGCGGGCACCATCGAAGCCAGCATGGTATGCAATTCGACGGCCTCGCGGCAGCCTCCGGTAGTGGCCGCCGTCGGCACGACGGGTCCGGCCCACGGTACGGCGCCGCGCGAGGGGCGCCGGATGCATGTGGCAATCGGTGGAGGGATGCACATGGAGCGCGGGCCGGAGGTGCCGGTGCGGACGCGGACCTGGCCGGTGGCGTGGGCGGAGCTGGGCGGCGGGCTGGTCCTGCTGCTGGCCCATGTCGCCGCCCTCGGCGCGATGCTCGAACTGCCAGCGCGCGTGGTGCTGGCGGCGGTGCTCGTCTACCTGGCGATGGCCGGGCTGGTGGCGTGGCACTGGCTGGCGCCGCGACGCCCGCTCGGCGCGGCCAACCGGGTGACGCTGTGGCGCGCGGTGCTGGTCGCGCTGCTGGCAGGCATGCTGGCGAGCCCGCCAGCGCTGGCCGAGCACGCGATGCTGGTCGCCGGCGGGACGCTGTGCGCGTTGCTGCTGGACGGGGTCGATGGCTGGGTGGCGCGCCGCTTCGGCTGCGCGAGCGCCTTCGGCGCCCGCTTCGACATGGAAGTCGATGCCTTCCTGATCCTGGTGCTGTGCGTGCAGCTGGTGCTGCTTGGCAAGGCGGGGCCGTGGGTGCTTGCGATCGGCGCCATGCGCTACGTGTTCGTCGCGGCGATGCGGGTGTGGCCCTGGCTGGCGCGGCCGCTGCCCGAGCGCCGGCGGCGCAAGGCCGTGTGCGTGTGGCAGGGGGCGAGCCTGCTCGCCTGCCTGGCGCCGGCCGTGGGGCCGGCCCTGGCCGCACCGGTGCTGGGGCTGGCCCTGGCGCTGCTGACGCTGTCCTTCGCACTCGACGTGCACTGGCTGCGGCTGCAGCGTGCACGTGAGCGGCTATGCTGGAACCATCGCCTTTGTTCCGACGAGGAGACCCCACCATGACATCGCATTGCAGATCGCTCGGCCGGCACTGTCGCCCGCTGCTGGCTGCGCTCGCCCTCGGCCTGGCCGCGGGCGGCGTGCTGGCCGAGCCGCGCAGCTACCGGATCGATCCCGAGCATTTCTCGATCGGGTTCCAGATCGAACATCTGGGCTATGCGGACGTGCTCGGCCTGTTCCTCGAGGCGGAAGGCGCCTTCGTGTACGACGAGGACACGCGCAAGCTGGAGTCCGGCCGTGTGGTGGTGAAGGCCGAGAGCGTGTTCAGCAATCACCAGGCGCGCGACAAGCATGTGCGCGACAGCGACTTCCTCGATGTCAAACGCCACCCGGACATCGTCTTCGAGGCGACCGGCTACGAGCCGGGCGAGGGCGGTGCCGGCAAGCTGCATGGCAAACTGAGCCTGCTCGGGCAGACGCGGCCGGTGACGCTGGACGTGAGCCTGAACAAGGCGGCGAGCTACCCCTTCGGCCACCGCAAGCACACGCTGGGCATTTCGGCGCAGACGACGATCCGGCGCAGCCAGTGGGGCATGGACTATGGCGTCGAACGCGGCATGGTCGGCGACGAGGTGGCGCTGAAGTTCGAGCTCGAGGCGCTGCGCGAATAGCGCGGGGCCCGCCGTTGGGCGTGTCCTTGCGTCGCGGCGGGCTACGCTGCCCGTGTCGGGAGGGGGGAGGTCGGGCGCGGCGCTCAACCGCCGATGTAGGACATCTCGATCTTGCGCGCGGCGGCGGTTGCCGCGGTGCGGATCTCGGAGTAGCGGTCGTCGCGCTGCTGCCACACCTGCGCGATGGTGGTGTCGAGGCGGGTGTCGTCCGCGCCTTCGCGCAGCAGTGCGCGCAGGTCGTGGCCGGCCTGGGCGAACAGGCAGGTGTAGAGCTTGCCTTCGGTCGACAGGCGGATGCGCGTGCAGGTGGCGCAGAAGGCCTGCGTCACCGAGGAGATGACGCCGATCTCGCCGGCGCCGTCCTTGTAGCGCCAGCGCTCGGCGACCTCGCCTTCGTAGTTGGGGTCGATCGGCTCGAGCGGGAACAGGCGGTCGATGCGGGCGATGACTTCGCGCGAGGGCAGCACTTCGTCCATCTTCCAGCCGTTCGAGGCGCCCACGTCCATGAACTCGATGAAGCGCAGGATGTGGCCGCTGTGGCGGAAATGCGCCGCCATCGCCTCGATGTCGCTGTCGTTGGTGCCGCGCTTGACCACCATATTGATCTTGATCGGGCCGAGGCCGACCGCCTTCGCCGCGGCGATCCCCTCGAGCACCTTCTCCACCGGGAAGTCGGCATCGTTCATGCGCCGGAACAGGGCGTCGTCGAGGGCGTCGAGGCTGACGGTGACGCGATGCAGGCCGGCGTCCTTGAGGCGCTGCGCGAGCCGGGGCAACAGCACGCCGTTGGTGGTGAGCGTGATCTCGACACCGTCGAGCGCAGCGAGCATGCCGATCAGGCGGTCGATGTCCTTGCGCAGCAGCGGCTCGCCGCCGGTGATGCGGATCTTCCTGACGCCGCGGGCGACGAACAGGCGCGCCACGCGCAGGATCTCCTCGAAGCTGAGCAGCTCGCGCCGCGGCAGGAAGGCGTAGTTGTCGTCGAACACCTCGCGCGGCATGCAGTAGACGCAGCGGAAATTGCACCGATCCGTGACCGAGATGCGCAGGTCGTGCACGCTGCGGCCGCGACGGTCGCGCAGCGCTTCGCCGGGCGCGGGCAGCCGCGTCGGGTCCGGCTTCAGGGAGGCGGCCGCGGCCTGGTGGATCGGGATGACTTTCATGGGACCGGTGACGAGGCTGATGAAAGGATTATCGGTACGCCGTCGGCGCAGCGCAAGGCGCAGCGGAGGGCAGGGAATTGGACCCGTGCATCCCTGCCATCGTGCCCGCCCCGTTCAGGGTGCGCGGCCCGCCGCGACGCCGTCGCGGCGGCAAGCCCACTGCGGCAGGGCGCTTCAGCGCGCGATCGGCTTGTAGCGGATGCGCTTGGGCTTGGCGCCTTCCTCGCCGAGGCGCTTCTTCTTGTCTTCCTCGTATTCCTGGTAGTTGCCGGCGAAGAAGGTCCACTGCGAATCGCCTTCGGCGGCGAGGATGTGGGTGCAGATGCGGTCGAGGAACCAGCGGTCGTGCGAGATGATCAGCGCGCAGCCGGCGAACTCGAGCAGCGCGTCTTCGAGCGCGCGCAGGGTCTCGACGTCGAGGTCGTTCGAGGGTTCGTCAAGCAGCAGCACGTTGCCGCCTTCGATCAGCGTCTTCGCCAGATGCAGCCGGCCGCGTTCGCCGCCGGAGAGGTTGCCGACGATCTTCTGCTGGTCGCCGCCCTTGAAGTTGAAGCGGCCGATGTAGGCGCGGCTGGGCATCTCGAAGCGACCGACGGTGAGCACGTCGGCGCCGTCGGAGATGGCCTCGAACACGGTCTTGTCGTTGGCGAGGCCTTCGCGCGTCTGGTCGACGGCGGCGATCTTGACCGTGGCGCCGATCTCGACCTCGCCGGCATCGGGCTTGTCGCGGCCCTCGATCATCTTGAACAGCGTCGACTTGCCGGCGCCGTTGGGGCCGATCACGCCAACGATGGCGCCGGGCGGGACGCTGAAGCTGACCTTGTCCATCAGCAGCTTGTCGCCGAAGGCCTTGCTGACGTTATGGAACTCGATGACCTTGTCGCCGAGGCGCTCGCCGGGCGGGATGAAGATCTCCTGCGTTTCGTTGCGGCGCTGGTATTCGACGCTGGCCATCTCCTCGTAGCGGGCGAGGCGGGCCTTGGACTTGGCCTGGCGCGCCTTGGGGTTGGAGCGCGCCCATTCCAGCTCGGTCTTCATCGCCTTCTGGTGGGCGGCTTCCTGCTTGGCTTCCTGCGCCAGACGTTCGCCCTTCTGCTCGAGCCAGGAGGAGTAGTTGCCCTTCCACGGGATGCCGTGGCCGCGGTCCAGTTCGAGGATCCATTCGGCGGCGTTGTCGAGGAAGTAGCGGTCGTGGGTGACGGCGACCACGGTGCCGGGGAAGCGGGTCAGGAACTGCTCGAGCCACTCG
>JANJTU010000121.1 GCA_024710965.1 Thauera sp.
GTGATGTTGTCGACGCCGTTCGCCTCGATGTTGTAGTGCGCGGCGCGCACCGAGGATTTGCTGACCTCGGTCGCGAGCACGCGCTCGAAGAGCGGCGCCAGCGCCATCGTGAAGTTGCCGTTGCCGCAGTAGAGCTCCAGCAGGTCGCCGCCCACGGCCGCGACCTGGCGCCGCGCCCAGCCCAGCATCTGGCGGTTCACGCCGCCGTTGGGCTGCGTGAAGCTGCCTTCGATCTGCTGGTAGCGCAGACGCCGGCCATCCACCTCGAACTCCTCGAGCAGCCAGTCGCGGTCGAGCACGATCTTCTGCTTGCGGCTGCGGCCGATGACCTGCACGCCCAGCTCCGCGGCGAGCGCGCGCGCGGCCGCTTCCCAGTCCGCGTCGAGCGCGCGGTGGTAGACCAGACTCACCATCAGCTCGCCGCTCAAAGTCGCGAGGAACTCGACCTGGAAGATCTTCTTCCGCAGCACCTCGTTCGTCCGCAGCGCGTCGCGCAGGCGCGGCATCAGTGCGCAGATCGGCGCTGCCGCGGCGGGAAAATCGTCGATCAGCACCGGCGTCTTCGGGTCGTGCTGGGCGAACATCGCGTAGTCGACGAGACCGTCGCCGTGGTGCCACATGCGGAACTCGGCGCGCAGGCGGTAGTTCAGCGGCTCGGACGCGAACACTTCCGGTGCGGGCACGCCCAACGGGGCGAAATCGGCCGCAAAGCGGGCGGCCTTCTCGGCGAGCAGGGCGGAGTATTCGGAGGGATCGAAGAGGGGCAGTTACATCGTTATTCTGCGGCGGTGGCGCCACGCGTCGCGGATGTAAAACGCGCGGCGAGCGGGAACGGAGATGGGGCGGGAAAGTGGCAGCAGCGGGAGGGCAATCTGCGGAGACGCGACTATACGCCGCCCGCGCCCGCGATGCAGCCGCCCCGGTTGCGGGCAGTCTTGACGGACATCAAAGCCCGCCGATCATGACCAAGTAAAATAGTCGGACATTTACAGAATCCGCAACCCAAGCGGTCACGAGGCTCCCCGACATGGCCAAGAAGTTTCCCCTGCATCCCAAGCACCCCGAACGCATCTGCTGGGGCTGCGACAAATACTGCCCGGCCGATTCGCTGGCCTGCGGCAACGGCTCCGGCCGCACGCTGCACCCTGCCGAAATGCTCGGCGAAGACTGGTACGAATACGGCGACTGGGGGCTGGACGCGGCGGAAGATCCGAAGAAGCCCGCGGAGCCGGCGAGCCGCTGACGCGACCGGGGGGCAGGACAGCCCCATCTACGGGCAGCATGACCTCCGCCGCGACACGCGGCGGAGAACGCGGCCACCCGCAGCGCCGCGAACATTCGCCCGCCCGGACCTTCCTGCGGTACTACACTGCAGCATGGGGGTCACCCCCGATTGGCGGGAGACGCGCAGGATGGCTTTCGACGAAGGACTCGCCGAGCGGCTGCGGGACGAACTCAGGGCGCACCACGACATCGCCGAAAGGCGCATGTTCGGCGGCCTCGCCTTCATGCTGCACGGCCACATGTGCGTCGGCATCCTCGACGACACGCTGGTCGTGCGCGTCGGCGCCGAACGCTACGAGGACGCCCTGCGCACAGCCCACGCACGTCCGATGGACTTCACGGGGCGCCCGCTGACCGGATTCGTGATGGTCGAACCGCCCGGCTTCGAGTCGGACGCCGACCTGTCGCGCTGGGTCAAGCGAGCCTTGCGCTTCAATACTTCGCTGCCGCCGAAATGAGGAGCGGGGAGTGGCGACACCCGGGGCGAGCCCGCGGAAATGCCTGCCGCGGGCCGTCGCCGCCGACCACCGTTACATATCCACACGCAAGCATCCGCCCCATGAACAGGAGGCCTGACTAAGATGGCGGACATGTTCCGTCTCGCCCCCCCCTCCGCACACCTGCAACTGCTGGTCGCGATGCTGCGCGATCCGGGCTCGACCGGCACGCTGTTACCGTCGTCGCGCGCGCTCGCGAACGCACTGGCGAGTGCCGCGGAAGGCGCGGACCTCGTCGTAGAGCTCGGGGCGGGCACCGGCCCGGTCACCGACGCATTGCTGACGAAGCTGCCCGACGTGCCGCTGATCGCGGTCGAACTGCAGACTGCCCTCGCACAACGCCTGCGCCATCGTTACCCGTCCATGGACGTGCGCGAGGCGACGGCACGGCAGGTGGTCGACTCGCTGTTCGACCAGCCCGGCCGTATCGTCCTCGTTTCCAGCCTGCCTTTCCGTTCGCTTCCCGCAGCTGTCGCATCCGAGACGGCGCACAGCCTGTGCCGCTTCCTCGCACATAGCCCGGAACGCAAGCTCGTGCAGTTCACGTACCATCCGCGTGCGCCGTTCGCTGCGCCGCGCCACCTGCGCTGGAAGCGCACGACGGTGATCTGGCGCAACACGCCGCCGGCAGGGATCTGGGAGCTGCGGCTGGCGCCCTGAACACGCGGCTCGGACCGGGCGACATGCCCGACGGCTTCAACCCGCTGCCTTCATTGCACTCAGGCCCACGCCGCGGTCCGATGCCGCACTCGCCGCCTCGAAGCGCCGGACCTCCGTCAACGCGTCGTCCAGGCCCATCTCGCCGGCCTCGAGCAGCTTACCGGCCAGATGCTCCGTGAGCGGCTTGAGCCCTGCCAGCACGGCCTTGGTCTCGCCATACAGGCGTTCGCTCTGCGCTTCCATGATGCCGCGCGTCTCCTCGTCGAGGACACGGCTCGGTCCCTGGCCGTCGTTCGTCAGCGCGCCGAAGTTGAGGCGCGTCTTGCGGTACATGCCCATCTCGCCGACGGCGTGATGCAGGAGCTGCGTGACGCGGGTGATGTCGTTGTGGGCACCGTTGGTGGTGCCGTCCTCGCCGAAGAAGAGCTCCTCGTTGGCCATGCCGCCGAGCAGCACGCGCACGTCGTGTTCGATGTCGCCCTTGGTCTTGAGCAGGTCGGTGCCCTGCTTGTGGAAGACGAAGCCCAGCGCGTTGCTGCGCGGGATGGCCTTGAGCGAGATCTTGATCGTCTTCTTGTCGTCGAGGATGCGGTCCCAGTCGTCGTTGGTGAGCTCGCGCTCGCGCTGCAGGTCAACGAGGAAGTGGCCCCATTCGTGCACGGCGATGATGCGGCGGTCGCGCTCGCGTTCGTCCGTGGTGCTGGTATTGACGTTGCCCACCAGCACGCGCTCGGCGGCCTGCATCAGGGTGTCGTCGCCGATCATGTCGCCGGCCTGCACCGCGGTGATGCCGGCCTGGTTGACGATGGTTTCGAGGTCGGCCGGGCTGCAGCCCTCGGTGACGCCGACCAGGTGACCGAGGTCGAGCCCGGGCAGCACCTTTTCGGCGCGCTGGTCGAGGTAGTGGCGGATGATGGCGACGCGCTCCTCCCGGTTGGGCAGGCGGAAGTCCACCTTCATCTGGAAGCGGCGCAGCATGGCCTCGTCCATCTGCATCGTCTCGCTGTTGAAGTTGCTGGCGACGATCCAGATGATCTCGGTGTCGCTGTTCGTGCGCACGCCGTCGAGCACCGCCAGCAGCGTGTTCGCGGTGTCGTCGTCGAACTTGCGCCGACCGCCGCGCTGCATGAAGAGGTCCTGCGCCTCGTCGAGGAAGACGATGCAACGCCGCCGCCGCTTCGCCATCGCGACGATGCGGTTGAGCGTGTTCGCACCGCCGCCGACGTAGCCCGTCTCCAGATTGGCGGCGGAGTGGAACAGGATCGGCAACCGCAGCTCCTTCGCCAGATAGCTGGCGAGCTTGGTCTTGCCGGTGCCGGCCGGGCCGCTGAACATGACGTTGAAGGGCTTGCGGATGCCGTATTCGGCATACAGGGCGCGGCGCTGGTACTGGTCCTTGATCTGCGCCACCTCGGCCTTGATGTCGTCCATGCCGACCAGCTCGTCGATCGAGCCGTGCACCTGGCCGGGCTCGATGAACTTCAGCGCCTTGAACTGGCCCTTGAGCTGCAGGAAGAGGAAGGCGAGCAGGCCGAGCATCAGCGCCGCCGACAGCACGCCGCTGATGCCGGCCTTCCAGCCGTCGTTGGCCGACTGCGGGCGGGCGCTGGCAAAGCGCTCGTCGAGGCGCTCGAGCAATTCGAGCCCGCGGGCGCCGAGTTCGCCGCGCGGGATGAAGCGCAGCCGGCTGCCCCAGGGCGCGCTCACGGCCTTGTCGCCGAAGATCCGCGTCTCCATGTCGCTCGGGTAGTAGGCGTGCAGCCGCCCCTGCGACTCGATGAGGACGATGCGCTCGGACAGGTTCCACATCAGCGGCTCGTAGATCACCGTGATGCGCTCGACCGGCTGGGTTTCGAGGAAGCTCAGCATCGAGCCGCTGCCCAGGGCCACCGGCAGCGTGTCGTCGAAGGTCCACACGCCCTCGCCTGGCGTGCCGGCCACCGCCATCGCCTTGACCTCTTCGGCAAGCGCGGCGCGCTTCTGCATCAGCGTCAGCGAGTAGATGCCGCTCGCCGGAATCAGCACGACCATCGCCAGCACCGCCAGCTTGACCCCCACGGCCTGGATCACGAACCAGTCCTGCAGGCGGCTGGCAGCCTTTCCGACCGCGAGCCGGAGCCCTTTTGCAGCCGGCGCCGCAGCGCTGGGTTTCGACGAATCCGACATGGCAGTCCTCCGTGGTGGGCGCGGCGCGAAGCGATGCTGCGGCGCCGGCGCGCAGGATTCGCGACCACGCCGGGCCAGCGTCGCGTCTGGCTAAGGAACCGGCACAGTGCCGGTCTGGCGGCGATTGCGCACTCTCGCCGGAGTGCGTCCGTCGACGGTCAGGATACCGAGCGACACACGGCCAACCTGTGACATTTTGAACGGAAAGGCTGCGCTTGGCGGGCCGCCGGCGCGGGCGGGCCGCGGGCGCCGCGCCTGCCCGCGCGCGCTTCGACGCAAGGCTCAGCGCTGCGCCACCCGCACGAAACGCGTCAGGCGCACCTCCACCGTCAGCGACAGCGCCTCCAGCGCCGCAGCCCGCGCCCGGCCCTCGGCGCTGGCGCGGTAGAGATGGGGCGTCATCGCCAGCAGGTCGGCAATCTGCTCCCTGCCGGCGAGATCGAGGCCATAGCGGACGGTTTCGCTGGCCCTGCCGGCAAAGCCTTCGGGCACCCGCGCCTCGACCGTGCGCTCCGGCTTCAGCACCGGATAGATGATCTCGCGCAGCTCGCGCAGATGATCCGGCCCGGCATCGACCTGGAGCAACTGGCCGCCCGGCCTGAGCACGCGGGCGAACTCCGCGTGGACGGGGAAGCCGAACATGCACAGGACGCGATCGAGCGTGCCCGACTGCACGGGCAGGTTGGCGTTGCTGCCGACGACCCAGTTGACGCGCTTGTCCTGTTTCGCCGCCGACAGCACCGCCCATTTGGAGATGTCCAGCCCCAGCAGGGCGAGCGTCTGGCCGCCCCCGGCCGCGGCTGCCAGCTGGCGCAGGTAGTAACCCTCGCCGCAGCCGGCATCGAGGCAGCTTGCGCTGGCAACGGGGGGCAGGTCCGCCAGCGCGGCGCGGCTGACTGCGGCGGCGATCGGCCGGTAGGCGCCGCCATCGAGGAAGCGGCGCCGCGCCGCCACCATCTCCTTGCTGTCGCCCGGGTCGCGCGAGCGCTTGTGCTGCACCGGCAGCAGATTGACATAGCCCTGGCTGGCAAGGTCGAACGCATGGCCGGCGCCGCAGCGCCAGGTGGAGCCCTTGCGGTACAAGGGGGCACCGTCCAGCGGGCAGGCCAGCGCCTGAAAGGGAGTGATCATGGACGAGCGTTCCGACGGTGCGACGAGAGGGACGGTATTGTGCCGCGGCCCCGCCGCTTTTCCGAGCGCCGCGACGGCCTCTCCGGGCTGCCGCCCTCCTCGTCCGGCATTCAGAGGTTGTGAAGAAATCGTAGCGAGCGGCCCGAGTTCGGCCCGAGAAGCGCAGCCGTACAAGGGTACGGCGAGCATCGCAGGGGCGAAATCGGGTCGCGCAGTAGATTTATTCACAAGCTCTCAGCCGAGGCCGGGAATCAGCCCGCCGACCTTGATCAGCCAGATGAAGAAGCTGATCGTCAGGAAGGACGCCACCGTCGCCGCCACCAGCGCGGCCGAGCACAGCCCCTCGAGGCCGTACTTCTGCCCCAGGATGGGATAGATGCTCAACATCGGCACGCAGGCGAACAGCACCGCGGCCGCCTGCAGCTCGGGCGCCACCCCCGGCATCAGCAGCACGCCGGCGAGCACCGCGACCGGGTGCAGGACCAGCTTGCCGGCGGCGATCACCGCCACGTCGCGGGCCATGCCCTTCACCGCGCTGCCAGCGAGGTTGCCGCCGATGACGAAGAGCGCGATCGCGGCCGAGGCCAGCGACAGCATGTCGATCGCCTTGAACACCGGCTGCGGCAGTCTGACGGCGCCGAGCGAGAAGCTGAAGCCGACCAGGATCGCCACCAGCATCGGGTTCTTCGCCATGCGCACGAAGGTGGTCTTGAGCGTGGCCCAGCGGCTGCCGCCCTGGTTGTCCGCCCCGTCGGCGAGCGCGAGCACCAGCGGCAGCATCAGGATGTTCTCGACCAGCATGGTGAGCGCCATGCCCACCGAGGCCACCGGCCCGAGCACCTGCAGCGCCACCGGCAGGCCGATGAAGGCGCTGTTCGACAGCGCCGCCCCCATGCCGAAGATGGCGCTGCCCTGAAAGTCGCGCCGGCGGGCCCTGCGCGCCAGCAGCATGACGCCACCGAGCGCCACCAGCGAGCCGAGCGCATACGCGGCGAGATAGCCGAGGTTCATGATCTCGCCGAACTCGCGCTGCGACAGCGCCTTGAACAGCATCGCCGGCAGCGCGAAGTGGATGACGAAGCTGCCCAGCACGCGCACGTCCGGCTTGGAGAAGAAGCGCAGCTGCACCGCGGCAAAGCCGAGCCCGATCAGGATGAAGATCGGCACGGTGATGGCGAAGATCTCGAGCAAGGCAGGCTCCCGCGCGCCGGCCGGCAGACCGGCGGCAAATCAGTTCGGATACAAAAAGAACCCCCGCCCGCAGGGCTGCGGCGCGGGGGCAAGGGCAGCGGCCCCGCACCCTGGAGGATGACGGGACCGTAGAAGGGATCGTGGGCCGCGCCCGCCGGGCACGCTCAGAATTCCTCGGTGTCGATCTCGGTCTGGGTCGCCGCCGGGTAGCGTGGTCCGGTGACCGTGTGGCGGTTGATCAGCGCCTCGACACGGGCGAGCACGTCGGCACCGAGCACCAGCTCGGCCGCCATCACGTTCTCCTCGAGGTGGGCCAGGCTGGTGGTGCCCGGGATCGGCAGGATGTGCTCGCCCTGGTGCAGCAGCCAGGCCAGGGCCAACTGCGCCGGCGTGCAGCCGGCCTCACGAGCGAGCGCGACGTAGCCCTCGAGCAGACGCAGGTTGGCGCCGAAGGCCTCGCCCTGGAAGCGCGGCATCGCGCGGCGGATGTCCCTGGCGTCGAAGGCGGCGACCTGTGCGGGCGAGGTCAGCGCACCGGCGAGGAAGCCGCGCGCGACCGGGCTGAAGGCGACGAAGGACACACCGAGTTCGCGGCAGGCATCGAGCACGGCGATCTCGGCGTTGCGCGTCCACAGCGAATACTCGGTCTGCACCGCGGCGATCGGGTGCACCGCGTGCGCCCGGCGCAGGGTGGCGGCCGAGACTTCCGACAGGCCGATGGCGCGGATCTTGCCCTCGCGCACCAGCTCGGCGAGCGCGCCGACGCTGTCCTCGATCGGCACCGCCTTGTCCCAGCGGTGCAGGTAGTAGAGGTCGATGACCTCGGTCTGGAGGCGCTGCAGCGCCTCCTCGCAGGTACGCTTGAGCGTCTCGGGGCGGCCGTCGATGACGCGTTTGATGCCATCGTCAAAGCGGACCCCGGTCATGCCGCATTTGCTCGCCAGCGTGATGCGCGCGCGGTGCTTCGCCAGCACGCGGCCGAGCAGCGTCTCGTTGGTGCCGAAGCCGTACAGTGCCGCGGTGTCGAAGTGCGTCACGCCGAGTTCGAGCGCACGCAGCAGCACCGCCTCGCCGACTTCGGCCGAGGGCGGCACGCCGTAGGCGTGGGAGAGGTTCATGCAGCCCAGGCCGATGGCGCCGACCTGGAAGGGACCGAGTGTGCGTTGTCGCATGCGGAGGCTCCGGTGGAAATGACAACGGCTCCAGCCGCGAGGATGGAGCCGGAAGCGCGCGCGGGGCGCGCTGGGCGCGCCGGATCAGGCCGCGTTGAGCTGCTGCTCGAGCTGGTGCAGCACCCGGTAGCAGGGCAGCACCTTGGCAACGCTGGAGTTCGGCTCGCGACCTTCGCGGATGGCGGCGAAGAACTCGCGGTCCTGCAGCTCGATGCCGTTCATCGACACCGCCACCCTGGAGACGTCGATCTTCTCTTCCTTGCCGTTGAACAGATCGTCGTAGCGCGCAATGTAGGTGCCGGTGTCGCCGATGTAGCGGAAG
>JANJTU010000160.1 GCA_024710965.1 Thauera sp.
CCCGTGGCCGCCCGGTCGGTCGCCGCTCTTCCACACCCACAGCAGGGTGATCACCGCGATCATCAGGATCAGCGTGCCGCCGCCCACCGCGGCCACGATGGGGTTGTCCCGCAGCAGCCGCCTGCCGCCCGCGCGGTAGAAGCGGTGCACGCAGTTCATGCACAGGTAGGCTTGTTCGCCGCGGTGCTCCTGCCGTTCGGCCTCGGAGCGCCACGGCGAGGTGCGGCAGTTGCCGGCGCCGCAGCGCGGGCAGGTGAGATCGGGCTTGGGGTTCATGCGGATGGCGCCTTGCGCCGGTGGGCCGGAGTGATCCGGCCCACCGGCGCTTCGCTCGGGATCAGCCGCAGGTCCCGACCGCGCCGCAGGCGGTGCAGAAGTCGCAGCCGTCCTTGCGGATCACGGTGTGGTTGCCGCACTCGGTGCACAGCGCGCCCTGCATCAGCTTGGGTTCGCTGTCGTCGCGCGGCGACTCGAGGATGCCCATCTCGCGCGTCGGGTAGCCCTTCTCGTCGAGCACGCCGAGCATGGCGTAGCGGTGGATGATGAGCTGCGCCAGGTAGGCGACGGTGCTCGGGTAGTTCTGCTGGCGCTTGGTGCCCGGGATGAAGGCCATGAAGTCGCCCAGCGGCTCGGGGTAGTCGAGCAGCTTGCGCAGTTTCATGCCGATCCAGGCCGGGTCCATGACGCGCATGTCGAGCGAGAGGATGCGCGACAGGCCGTCGAGCGCACGCGGGTAGTTGCCCGACAGCCACATCGAGTAGGGGCGGGTGACGCCCGCCGCGTAGCCGTCCTGCGCCGGCAGCGTGATCTCCTTGAGGCCGAGGACGAAGTCTTCGCCGGTGGCCGGGTTGTAGATGTCCACCGTCCACGACAGCGTGCCGTCGGTGCCGGTCTTGGGTTCGTCGCGGCTGAACAGGGTGTCGAGCACCGGGTTGGTCTCGTCCTCGTGGTCGAAGGCGCCGAGCTTCTCGCAGCGGTAGTTCACCGCCTGGGCAAAGGCGGACACCACGCCGGGCACCAGCTTCTTCTCGCCGTGCGGCGGGAAGGGCATCTCGAAGGACTTCTCGCCCACGGTGCGGGCCAGGGTCTCGAGCTTGAGCTTGAGCCAGCCGCGGTCGTTGGCGCGCATGTCCATCGACAGCGTCTTCGCCACCGCGCCGAGGCCGCGCGGCTGGTCGGCGCCGTTCACCCACACCTCGAACGGGAAGGAGCCGCCGTTGTTGCCGACCTGGCCGACAAACAGCGCAAAGCCGCCGGTCGGGGTGTTGAGCATGTAGGTCCAGGCGAGGTTGCCGTCGGGCAGCTCGGGGCGGCCCGGCCAGCGCAGGCTGGCGAGCACCGGTGCGGGCAGGCTCTTGATCGAGAGGCGGCGGTTGGCGTCGGAGATCTCGACGTCGTGCGGCTGCTTCTGTTCGCTGCTGGGCGTGACCGACAGCACCGAACCGAGCACCGAGTTCGGGCGGTAGGTCGCGAGCCCCTTCAGGCCGGCCTTCCACGCGGTGAGGTAGAGGTCCTCGAACTCGGCGTAGGGGTAATCCTCGGGCACGTTCACCGTCTTGGAGATGGACGTGTCGATGTAGGGTGCGACCGCGGCAACCATGTCCTTGTGCGCTTGGGCGGAAATCTCGAGCGCGGTGACGAAGCTCTGCGGCAGCTTGTCGACGTTGCCGCCGAGGTGGCGGTAGAGGCGCCAGGCGTAGTCCTCGACAGCGTATTCCTTGAAGGTGCCGTCGGCCATGCGCTTCCTGCGCGTGTAGGTGTAGGAGAAGGGCGGCTCGATGCCGTTGCTGGCATTGTCGGCGAAGGCGAGCGAGATCGTGCCGGTGGGCGCGATCGACAGCAGGTGCGAGTTGCGGATGCCGTGCTTGCGGATCCTGTCCTTGACCTCGGCCGGCAGGCGCGAGGCGAAGTTGCCGCCCGCGAGATACAGGTCGGCGTTGAACAGGGGGAAGGCGCCGCGCTCCCTGGCGAGGTCCGACGAGGCCAGGTAGGCGCGGTTGCGCATGTATTCGGAGATCCTGCGCGCTTCCTCGCGCGCTTCCGGGGTGTCGTAGCGCTTGCCGAGCATGATCAGGGCGTCGCCCAGGCCGGTGAAACCCAGCCCCACGCGGCGCTTGGAGTCGGCTTCGGCGCGCTGCTGCTCGAGCGGCCAGTGCGTGCTGTCGAGCACGTTGTCGAGCATGCGGATCGAGGTGTCGACGATCTTGCCGAAGGCGGCGTAGTCGAACTCGGCCTTGTCGGTGAACGGCTGCTTGACGAAGGGCGTCAGGTTGATCGAGCCCAGGCAGCAGCAGCCGTAGGGCGGCAGCGGCTGTTCGGCGCAGGGGTTGGTGGCCTCGATCGTCTCGCAGTAGTACAGGTTGTTGTCCTGGTTCATGCGGTCGAGGAACAGGATGCCCGGCTCGGCGTGGTCGTAGGTGGACCGCATGATCTGGTCCCACAGGGTGCGCGCGCGCACCTTGCGGTACACCCACAGGCCGTCGTCACGCTGGTAGGCGCCGGCGGCCATGAGCTCTTCGCCCGGCTCGGCCTTGTGCGTGAGTTCGACGTCGGTGTCGGCCTCGACCGCCTGCATGAAGGGGTCGGTGACGCCCACCGAGATGTTGAAGTTGGTGAGGTCGCCGTGGTCCTTGGCGTGGATGAATTCCTCGATGTCGGGGTGGTCGCAGCGCAGCACGCCCATCTGCGCGCCGCGGCGAGCGCCGGCCGACTCGACCGTCTCGCACGAGCGGTCGAAGACGCGCATGTAGGACACCGGGCCGGAGGCGTTCGAGGCCGTGCCCTTGACGCGCGCGCCCTTCGGCCGGATGGAAGAGAAGTCGTAGCCGACGCCGCCGCCGCGGCGCATGGTCTCGGCCGCCTGCGCAAGCGCGGTGTAGATGCCGGGGCGGCCGTCGACCGCCTCGGTGACGGAGTCACCCACCGGCTGCACGAAGCAGTTGATCAGCGTGGCGGCGAGGGTGGTGCCGGCGGCGCTGTTGATGCGCCCGGCGGGGACGAAGCCCTTTTCCTGGGCTTCGAGGAACTTCGCTTCCCAGTGGGCGCGCTTGTCTTCGGCCTCGACGGCGGCCAGTGCGCGCGCAACGCGCTGACGCACCTCGGCGACGGTCTGTTCGTCGCCCTTGGCGTATTTTTCGACGAGGACTTCGCCCGAGATTTCCTGCATCGCCAGATTGGCGACGCTGGGTTTCGTGTTGCTCTGGGAGGAGGCGGTGGAGGTTTCGCTCATGGTCTTTTTCTTCATCCGGTGTGATTCCTGAAACGGAGTGAAGGATAGCGCGGAAATCTGCTTTTCGCAAAAAAATAAAATCTAATTAAAACAATTGCTTAGACAAAAATATTGTGCGTCAAGCCTCGCGATAGCTACTACATATAGTAGTCATCTGAGGGCAAAAAATGCCCTGAAATCCGCTGTTTACGCCGCTTCTGAAGCCCCGGCCGGACTCTCATTGCGCTTCGAACAAGGTCTTGCAGAAGATGTTGAGTTCGACCGCGGGCGGGACCTCGTGTGCCGCGATCGCCATCTGCCAGCCACTCAGTGCGAGCAGCTTGTGCACGGCTGCCTGCAGGCGCTCGACGAGCCGCTCGGCGCCGGCCAGCGGCGTGTCGGCGAGGATGAGCAGGAAGCGGTTGTCGCCGACCCGGCACGCGGCGTCCTGGGTGCGGACGAAGCGCGTCAGCAGCTTGGCGCAGTCGCGGAACTCCTCCCGGTTCGAGCCGTGCCGCTCGTCGGGCGACAGCGTCAGCACCACGGCCGACAGCGGGCGCGCGTGGCGTTGCGCGATCGCGTGCGCGTAACCGAGGAAGTCGCGCGCGAAGGTGGCGCCATGCAGCCCGGTGTCGGGGTCGCGCAGCGAATGCTCCCAGGCACGCTGGAAGCGCTGCAGCTGGTCCTGCAGGCTCGCGCGTTCGTGATGCAGGGCCTGCAGCGCGCGCACCGAGCGCACCGCGGCCTTGAAGCGCGCACCCAGCATCGCCGGGCTGACCGGTTTCTCGAGGTAGTCGTCGAAGCCGGCCTCGAAGGCGTCGTTCTCGCGTCCGGCATCGCCGTGGGCGGTGAGCATGATGAGGTAGAGCGGGCGGTCGGCGAAGCGCGCGCGCAGCGCGCGCGCGGTGCCCATGCCGTCGATGCCGGGCAGGTTCCAGTCGACGATCGCGATGTGAGGCGGATCGGCCTCGGCGAGCTCGAGCGCCTGGTGGCCGTTTTCGGCCAGGCTGGCGCGGAAGCTGTTGCGGCTGAGCCAGTTCTTGAGCAGCGCCCGCAGCGCGGCGTCGTCGTCGACGAGCAGCACGTGCAGCGGCGCGGCCAGCTCGCTGACCGCCGGCTCCCTGCCCGGCGCCCTGACGACCGGCGCGGGCTGCCACTGTTCGCGGGTCGGTGCCGCGGCGGCGACCGCGGTGAGGGCCATCAGGCCCGACCACCGGCGCCAGTCGTCGAGGATGCGTTCGCTCATCCCGCTCCAGTCGAGGTCGCGCAACTGCAGCATGGCGGCGGCCTCGCGCGCGGCGGCAAGCCCCTGCTCGCGCTCGGGCCCGGTCGACAGCAGGGCGGAGCACCAGCGGTCGCACAGGGCGAGCAGCCACATCAGCCTTTCCGTCCGGCTACCCGACGGGAAGGCTGCGCGCTCGGGCGCATCCATGTACTCGGCCGCATCGACGAACAGCGCCGGCAGCCCCCAGTCGGCAAGGAGCAGGCGCGTCAGCTCGGGCGCGCGCGTCTCGAACAGCGCCTGCGCCCGCTCGGGCGTGATCGCACCCTCGGCGGCCGCTTCGTCGTAGCGCTCGGGGAAGACCGCCGCCAGGCCGAGCTGGCCGATGTCGCACAGCAGGCCGAGCGTGAAGGTCTCGGTCGGCGGGGCGACGCGCACCGTCTCGGCGGCCAGGTGCTGCGCGAGCAGCGAGCGCAGCAGGGCGTGCGACCAGTAGCCCTCGTAGTTGAAGCGGCGCGCGGGGCCGTGCCGGTTGGCGTCGACCGCCCCGAGGGCGAGGGCCACGCCGCGCAGGGTTCGCACGCCGAGCGCGAGCACCGCCTGCCGGTCCAGCGCGACCGCCGGCCGCGGGCGGTGATAGATGGGAGCGTTGATCAGGCGCAGCAGCCGGCCGACCAGCGCCGGGTCGCCATTGACGGCGCGGGTGATGGCGTCGATGTTGGTGTCGGGCTGATCGCACAGCGACAGGATCTGCGCCACCACGCCCTTCGGGGACGGCAGCCGCCCCTCCGCCTTGAGCGCCGCATAGCGTTCGACTGGAAAGCTCATCGTGCGCTCACCCGCCGCCGTTGCAGGGATCGTCGCGGCCGGCCGAAGCCAGCCGGCGGCCGTCGACGGCAGCCTCCACGGCCTGCATCGCGCCACGCAAGTCGGGCAGGCAGGCCTCCGCCGCCAGCCAGTCGCCCTGCTTCAGCGCGTCGTCGATGCAGGTCGCCACCGCGGCCAGCCGATCGGCGCCGACGTTGCCTGCCGAGCCCTTCAGCTCGTGCGCCAGATCCTGCGCGTCGGCGCTGCGTTCCCGCAGCGCGGTGCCGAGCCGGGTCAGCGTGCGCCGGGCGCCGCCGAGAAAGACGCGCAGCAGGTCGAGCATGGCGTCGTCGTCGTCGCCGAAGAACTCGGCCAGGCGCGCCCACACGATCGCGGGCGGGCCGGCCTCGGGCGGCAGCGCGCTCAGCGCCGCGGGCGGCGTCGGTGGCGTTGGCGGCGCCACCGCCAGCCAGGCCGAGAGCATGCCCTGCAGGCGTCCGAGGTCGATCGGCTTGCTGATGTAGTCGTCCATGCCGGCGGCGAGGCAGCGTTCGCGGTCGCCTTCGAGCACGTTGGCCGTCATGGCCACGACGGGCGTGCGCGGCGCGGCGCGTTCGCGTTCGATGGCGCGGATCGCGCGCGTGGCGGCGAGGCCGTCCATCACCGGCATCTGCATGTCCATCAGGACCAGGTCGAAGCGCTCGGCGCGGAAGCGGTCCACGGCCTCGGCGCCGTCGCAGGCGACCGAGACGTCGCAGCGGAAGCGCATCAGCATCTTCACCGCCACTTGCTGGTTGGTGGTGTTGTCCTCGACCAGCAGCACGCGACAGGCGGAGAGGTCCGGCAGCACGTGCTCGAGCATCGGCGTGCGCGCGGCCGGGCCGGGCGCCGCGGGCAGGGCGGACGACACCAGGGCGTCGGCGAGGCTGGACTGGCGGATCGGCGCCGACAGCACATGCCAGCCGCCCGCCTGGGCAGCGCGGCGGCGCCCGTTGCCGGGCACCGGCTCGACCAGGATGCAGGGGCCATGACGCGAGACCTCGGGCGGACGCGCGGCCTCGCCCCACAGCCCAGCGACGCAGACCAGAGCGTCCGCGCCGCGCCCTTCCCACAGCGGAGCGGCGTCGTCCCAGCGCGTGGCACGGGTGACGGCCATGCCCCAGGCGACGGCATAGCGCGCGATCGTTCCGGCGTAGGGGTCGTCCGCCGCGGCGACGAGGAGCAGGCGCTTGTGCAGCAGGCTCATGCGCTCGGTGGTGTGCACTTCGGCGGCGACCAGCGGCAGCTCGAGGGCGAAGGTGGTGCCGGCCCCGAGCGTGCTGTCGACGCTGACCGCGCCGCCCATCAGCGCGGCCAGGCGGTCGACGATGACGAGCCCGAGGCCGGTGCCGCCGAAGCGGCGCGTGGTGGAGCTGTCGGCCTGGGTGAAGGGCTTGAACAGGTGTGGCAGGGTCTGCGCGGCGATGCCGATGCCGGTGTCGCGCACCGCGATGCGCCACTGGCCGGTGTCGGCGCAGCGGGCGGCGGCGAGTTCGATGCGGCCGGTCTCGGTGAACTTCACCGCGTTCGACAGCAGGTTGAGCACGATCTGGCGCAGCCGCAGCGGATCGCCCACGATCAGCGGCGGCAGGCCGGGGTCGATCTCGACGCACAGGCGCAGGCCCTTGGCGTTCGCGCGCGGCTTGAGCTGCTCGGCGCATTCCTCCAGCAGCGCCGCCGGGTCGAGCGCGACGCTTTCGATCGGCATGCGCCCGGCCTCGATCTTGGAGAGGTCGAGGATGTCGTCGATGATGCCGAGCAGGGTTTCGGCCGAGCTGCCGGCGAGCTGCAGGTATTCCTGCTGCTCGGGGTCGAGCGGCGTGCCGGCGAGCAGGTCGAGCATGCCGATGACGCCGTTCATCGGCGTGCGGATCTCGTGGCTCATCACCGACAGGAACTCGGTCTTGGCCTGCAGGGCGCGCTCGGCCACCGCTTTCGCCTCGGCGAGCGCGGACTCCTTGGCCTTGCCCTCGGTGATGTCGGTGCGGATCGAGACGAACTCCTCGATCTGGCCCTCGTCGCCGACGATGGGGCTGATCGTCGCCCGCACCCAGTAATGGCCGCCGTCCTTGTGGCGGTTGCAGATGTCGCCCCGCCAGGTGCGGCCGGCGCAGATCGTGGCCCACAGCTCGTCGTGAAACGAGGGCGGGTGGATGTCGGACTTGACGATGCGATGGGTGTGGCCGAGCAGCTCGGCGCGCGTATAGCCGGCCAGCTCGCAGAACCGGTCATTGACGTGGGTGATGACCCCGTCGCGGTTGGTGGTGCTGACGGCGGCGTGGGCATCCAGTGCGGCAAGCCATTTTTCCATACGCCCGAGCTGGCGCTGCAACTCGTCCACGCCTTCGATTGCCACGGCGTCCTTCCCCTCGTCAGCTTGTTGGGCGGGCATTGTAGAACAATTGCCCGCCGCCGCCCGCAGTGGGGGCAGTCCCGCAGCGGGGCGTCTGCGCCGGCTGCGGGGCCGCCTGATGGCGCGGGGCGTCGAACAGCTGGTAGCGGTTGCGCTGGCGGGCCCGACAAATCGCCTGGCGGGCGTGGTGGATGAGGCCGTCGACGCTGCCCGGTTACGCATATGTGATACTCAGTCGGGTTCCGCGGAGACGCCGGGCGCCGCCCGCCATGTTTGCCCATGGTCGGGGGGAGGTATGGCAGAATCCCCGTTCCGGGTGGCATGCGCCGCTGCAGTGCTCGAGCGCTGGGCGGTCGGGTGCTCACCATCCCCTGCTGTGGAGCCGCCGGTGGCGACTGTCTTGATCATCGAGGACAACGAGGTTGTCCGCATGACGCTGCGCGCCTTGCTGCGCCATGTCGGCTATCAGGTCGTGGGCGAGGCGCGCGACGGCGAGTCCGGTCTCGCGCTCGTGCAGCGGCTGCAGCCCGACATCGTCTGCCTCGACGTGCAGCTGCCGGGCATCAACGGCGTCGATGTCCTGCGCGGCCTGCGCGCGCTGTATCCGGAGCTGGTGGTGGTGATCGTGTCGGGTCAGATCGACCGCGATACGATGGCGAAGGTGATCGAGGCCGGCGCCAATGGCGTCGTGGTCAAGCCGGTCAGCGAGGCGCGCCTGGTTTCCGCGCTCGAGAAGGCGGTCGAGGCGAGCGCGCGGCGGCGGGAAGCCGGCGAGGCCGTGAGTCGCGCCGGAGGCGCCGGGAAGAAGGAGCTGCCATGAGTGAGGGAGTGCGCACGGCCCTGACCGACGCGGTGACGGCCGACTCGGCCGGGCCGGGCTTTTCCGCCGACGTCGGGCACGAGCTGCGAACCTCGTTGAACGGGGTGCTCGGCATGCTCGACCTGGTCCTTGCCGGTGCGCTCGAGCCGGGCCAGCGCGAGCTGCTGCAACTTGCGCGCAGTTCGAGCGCGGCGCTGCGTGGGCTCGTCCTCGGCGCGACGGACCCTGCGCCGACCGCCGCAGCGCCGGCGACGGACGGGCCGCCGCGCGGCATCGATCCTGTTGCGCAAACCGTCCCGGCGGCGTGCCTGGGCCGTGGGCGAAGGGTCATGCTGGTGGAGGATCATCCGGTCAATCGCACGCTCGCGCAGCGCGTCGTCGAGCGCGCGGGCTTCGAGGTCGTCGCCGCCGAGGACGGCGTGGTCGCGCTCGAGCACCTGGCCGCGCCGGCTGCCCGCTTCGACGTCGTGCTGATGGACTGCCACATGCCGCGCCTGGACGGCCTCGAAGCGACGCGCCGGCTGCGTGCGCTGGAGGCGGCCACCGGCGCCGCGCCGGTGCCGGTGCTGGCGCTCACCGCCCATGCCAGCGCTGCCGAGCGCACGGCCTGCCTCGCCGCCGGCATGGACGACTTCCTGCCCAAACCCTATACCCCGACGGAGCTGCTAGCCATGATCGAGCGCCACCTGCCCTGCGGCCCGGCGAGCCCGCAAGCCATCGCGCACGAGTCGAGCGAGCCGCAGCCGAAGGCGGCGGAGGATGAGAGCCTGGCGCGCATCGACATGGCGGCGCTGCAGGAATTGCGCGATGCGCTGGGCGAGGACCTGACCGAGATCGTGAATCACTTCCTCGATCAGCTCGACGAGCAGGTGCAGGGGATCGGCAGCGCGTTGGCGGCGGGCGACGTCCAGGCCGCGGGGCGGCAGGGCCATGCGCTCAAGGGCAGCGCCGGCAATCTGGCGCTCGCGGGGCTGGCGGCGCTTGCTGCCGAGCTCGAGCAGATGGGGAAGCGGGGCGAACTGGAAGCGGCGCGCAGCCGCTACCGCGCGCTCCAGAGCGCCGCCGCGCAGACCGTGTCCAGGCTGGGCGCGATGGGATATTCGGCCCGGGCGGCCTGACCCGCAGGCCCGATCCGGCCGCCTCGCCCGCGGCCTCCGGTCAGCTTCCGCCGGGGCGGGCGAAGGTGCCCAGCAGGCGGTGCAGCTCGGCGGGCGGCATCGGCCGGCCGATCAGGTAGCCCTGGATCTCGGTCACGCCGAGGGCCTCGATGAAGTCGCACTGGCGCAGGTGCTCGATGCCCTCGGCGATGGTCGTCAGGCCCAGGGTCTGGGCCATCGCGGTGATCGCGCGCACGATGGTGCGGTCGGCCTGCGATTCGGTGATGCGGTGGACGAAGGCGCGGTCGATCTTGATCGTGTCGAGCGGGAAGCGCAGCAGGTACTCGAGCGACGAGTAGCCGATGCCGAAGTCGTCGATGGCGATCTTGTAGCCGAGCTTGCGCAGGCGCTTGAGCAGCTCGATGGCGTGCTCGGGGTTCTGCATCGCCAGGCTTTCGGTGATCTCGAGCTCGATGCTGCCTGCCGCGACACCGCTCCGGCCGCTGGCGGTGACGATGGTGTCGAACAGCGCCGGGTCGTGGAACTGGCGCGCGGACAGGTTGATGCCGACACGCAGCGGGGTGCCGGCCAGCTCCCACTGGCGCGCCTGCCTGCAGGCTTCTTCGATCACCCAGGCGCCGACCGCGGTGATCAGGCCGCACTCCTCGAGGATGGGGATGAACTCCACCGGCGACACCAGCCCGCGCTCCGGATGCTGCCAGCGCAGCAGCGCTTCCGCGCCGACGATGCGGCCATGGCGCAGATCCATCTGCGGCTGATACACGAGATGGAACTCGTCCTTGTCGAGCGCCTTGCGCAAGGCGCGCTCGAGGTCGAGCGTGTTGGTGCGCACGGCGGCCGTGATCTCGCCGCTCTGCACGATCCGCCGCCCCTGGCTGCGCGCCTGGCGTTGCGCCTCCTGTGCCAGCGTGAGCAATTGTTCCGGGTCCGAACCGTGGTCGGGGAAACAGGCCGCGCCTGCGGTGCAGGTGAGGAAGGTCTCCTGGTCGTGCACGCGGAAGGGGTGGTCCAGGCCGTCGAGCAGGTGGCCGAAGCGGTGCAGAGCCGCGGCGTTGTCGTCCGCGTGCAGCAGCACGGCGAACTCGTCGCCGCCGACGCGCGCGATCTCGCCGTTGACGGCCTGCAGGCGCAGGCGCTGCGCGACCTGGCGCAGCAGCGTGTCGCCGGCGGCTTCGCCGAGCATGTCGTTGTGGCGGTGGAAGCGGCTGAGGTCGATCCAGCCCACCAGCAGCACGCCCTGGTTGGTGAGGTGCAAGCGCTCGAGGTCGCGCCGGATCGACTGGCTGAAAAGGCGCCGGTTGCCCAGGCCGGTGAGCTCGTCGTGCAGCGCCAGGTAATCCACCAGCGCCTCGGCGCGGCGCGAGTCGGTCACGTTCTGCACCGCGCCGAAGAAGCGGTCGAGGTCGCGCCCTTCGACGCCGCGCTCGCCGATCATGCGGATGATGCGTTCGCCGCCGCTGCCGGCGAAGCGAAGCTCGAGGTCGAGGCGCAGGTCGGCCGTGCCCGCGGCGCGGAACTCGCGCTGCACGCGCTCGCGGTCGTCGGCGCGGACGTAGGGCAGCAGGGCCTCGAGGGTGGCGATGCGTTCCGGCGCCTGGCCGAGGAGTTCGGCGACGTCTTCCGACCATTCGAGGCTGTCGTCGGACGGCTTCCAGCTCCAGAAACCGAGCTGGGCGATGCGCTGCGCCGAGGCCTGGCGCAGGCGGTTCTGGCGCACCTCGCGCACCAGCTGGCCGCCGCGCAGCGCGTAGCGGATGCGCTGCGTCAGCAGTGCCCAGTTGATCGGCTTGGTGATGAAGTCGGTCGCGCCGGCCTCGAAGGCCTGCTCGATGGCCTCGATGTCCTCGGCGCCGGTCAGCATCAGGATGGGCGTGCCCTCGGCGCGGTCGAGGGCGCGGATGCGGCGGCAGGCTTCGAAGCCGTCCATGACCGGCATCATGACGTCCATCAGCACGATGTCGGGGTGCTCGCGCTCGAACAGCACCACGCCCTCGGCGCCGTTCTCGGCCTGCAGGACCTCGTAGCCCTGCTTGCTCAGCATGCCCTTGACCAGCATGCGCGTGGCCTGCATGTCCTCGATGATGAGCAGTTTCCTGCGGGTGGTGGCGCTCAATCCTGAAGCTCCATGGCGTCGCTGCGTTTGCCGCCGATCAAGGTCACCCTGTCGCGGCCCAGCCGTTTCGATTCGTAGAGGGCCTTGTCGGCGTAGCTGATCAGGCGCTCGGGCGCGACCTCGGGGAAGCTCGCCACGCCGCAGCTCATCGTGCAGTGGAACTTGCGCCCCACCGGATGCTGGACGATCTGGCGGAAGGCCTGGCGCAGCTCGTCGAGGAGCAGGCCGGCCTGGCGCAGTCCGGTCTCCGGCAGCACCAGCGCGAACTCCTCGCCGCCGTAGCGGCCGGCGATGTCGGTGCGGCGCAGGCGCTGGTTCAGCAGCCGGCACAGGCTGCGGATCACCTCGTCGCCGACGGGGTGGCCAAAGCTGTCGTTGATGCGCTTGAAGTGGTCGAGATCGAGCAGGGCGAAGCTGAGCGGGCGGCCCGAGCGCTGGGCGCGGCTGATCTCGACGTCGAGCTGGCGCTTGATGCTGGTGTGGTTGAGCAGGCCGGTGAGGCTGTCCTGCGAGATGCGCGAGCGCATCTCGCGGTAGCGCGCGGCGCGCACGGCGACCGAGGAGACAAACAGCCGCGGGTCGATCGGCTTGACGAGGAAATCGTCGGCGCCAAAGCTCAGTGCGCCGATGCGGCGCTCGATGTCCTGGTCGCCGGACAGGAACACGATCGGCAGGCCGACGAAGCGCGGGTCCTGCCGGATCACCGCGGCGAGCTCCACGCCCGAGCACACCGGCATGTGCATGTCGAGCACCAGGAGGTCGGGCTCGTGCTCGGTGAGGGCGTCGTAGACCCGCGTCGGGTCGGTCAGCACGCGCGTGCGCATGCCGGCGCCCGCCAGCAGCGAGGCGTGGTAGTCGGCCATCGCGCGGGCGTCGTCGACGATGAGGACCTCGTAGGGGGCCGGGGGGGCGGGGCGCACGTACTGCTCGAGGCGGTCGACGAGCGCGCCGATGTCGAGCGGCTTGGGGAAGAACGCGATCGCCCCGGCGCGGGCCGCTTCCAGCCGCGTCAGGAAGTCGAGGTGGCCGGAGATGAAGATCGTCGGCGGGCAGGGACGGTGAGCGCGCAGCAGCGGGCCGGCCGAGCCGTCCTCGAGGAAGACGTCGCAGATGATCACGGCGATGTCCGGATGTGCCTGCAGGTCGCTGGCGAGCGTACCCGCGCCTCGCCGCCACAGGACGTGGAAGCCGAACTGCGCGAGTTGCCCGGCGAGCATGGAGGCGAAGCTCTCCGAATCTTCGATGAGGAGAATCTTCGGCAGCGTGGGAGCGGACATCTTCGGCGCCTCAGGCGATCGCGAGGCGGGCCACGACGACATTGCCGGTGCCACGGAACTCAAGGTTTTCACACAACCCGCGGACCAGGCGCAGGCCGCGTCCGCCGCGGCTGAGCTCGTCGTGCCGGTCGAGGATGGCGGTGTCGAACCCGGGTCCGCTGTCCGTCACCGTGACCTGCATGAAGCGGCCGTCGGCCGCGCTGCCCCTGCAGATGGCGATGGTGATGCTGCCGTTCTCGAGCTGGGCGAGGCGCTGTTCGCGGAGCTTGAAATAGTGCTCGATGTCGAGCTCGCGGTCCTTGCTCTCGGTCGACAGCAGCAGCAGGCCGTGGTCGAGCGCGTTGTTGAAGAGCTCGGACAGCACCACGAACAGGCGGCCGTTGTCCTCGTCGCCGAGCCCCATCGAGCGCACCAGGCCGAGCACGATTGGCACCAGGTCGGTCTCGCGCAGTTGCAGCGCGTTGAGCTTGATCTCGACCGACCACTCGCCGGACGGGGTCTTCGGCCGGGGCGGCGCCACCTCGTTGTGCGGCCCCGCCGGCACGGCGGGCACGGCCGGGCAGTCGACCGCGAGCAGGGTGAGGTCGTCGTCGATCTCGTGCTTGTCCGATACCGCGATGCGGTAGACGAGCTCGCCGATGTCGACGTCGGGGCCGCTGCTGGTGACGAGATCGGCGAGGCGCTCCAGCCCGAGGGCGAGGTCTTCGTCGCCGAGGGCCTCCACCAGGCCGTCGGACGCGAGCAGCAGGACCGCATCCTCCTCGAGCGTCAGGATGGCCAGTTCGGCGTCGAAGTCGCTCGGTTTGAGGATGCCCAGCGGCAGGCTCGTCGACGGCTGCATGCGCACCGTGCCGCTGTTGCGCTCGATGTAGAGCACGTCGGGCATGCCGCCGTTCCAGACCTCGATGCGGCGCTCGACGGTGTCGATGGCGACCATGCTCGCCGCCACGTAGCACTCGCGCGGCAGGTAGGTGTACAGCTTGTAGTTCAGCTCGGCCAGGATCGTCGGCAGGCCGAACCCCTTGGAGGTCATCGAGTAGAAGGGCTCGATCGTCGGCAGCACGTTCAGTGCGGCGGCGAGGCCGTGCCCGGTGCCGTCGGCGAGGAGGACGTGGAGCTTGCCGTTCGGGGTGCGCGCGGCGGCGACGACGTCGCCGTTGAGCTGCGCCGCCGGCACCGACAGGATGCTGAGGCTGGGGTCGTTGATCCGGCTCGTGTTGGCGAGCATGTCGAGCAGGCTGCGCGCAAACTGCTTCTCGGTCTCGGCACGATCGTGGTAGGCGGAGAGTTCCGCCCGATGCTTGAACACCTCATCCTGCCACAGCAGCGAGCGGCCGATCGCATGCAGCTTGGCGCGCAGCACATTCACCTGGACGGGCTTCTGCAGATAGTCGTCGCCGCCCTCCATCAGCGCGCGGGCGACGGCGTCGGTGCCCTCGAGCGCGGTGAGGAAGATCACCGGAATCCAGCGCTCGAACGGGATCTTGCGGATCTCGGCGAGCGCCTCGAAACCGTCGAGCCGCGGCATGGTGACGTCCATCAGCACCACGTCGGGGGCGAGGCGGCGGCACAGCTCGACCGCCTCGGCGCCGTCGCGGGCCTGGTACACCGTGTGCCCCATGTGCTCGATCAGCGCCTTGAGCAGCGCGCGCGCGCTGTCGGCGTCGTCGGCGACCAGGATCCGCAGCGGCTTGGTCGGCGCTTGGTGCGGTGCCTTGTGCGGCACGGCCTTCGGCGTCGCCGCAGGGGTGGGCAGCATCGCCCCCGAGTCAGCCACGGATCTCGAACAGGCGCTGGAAGTTCGCGACCGACAGCACCTTCTCGACGGTGCCGGTGGCCTTGCACAGGGCGACCTTCTTGCCCGTCTCCTCGGCGCGCTCGCGCAGCAGCAGCAGGATGCCGAGCGCGGAGCTGTCGATGTAGTCGACCTGGCTGAGGTCGATCTCGATCGATCTCACCTGGGCGTTGGCGAGGATCGGGTCGTAGGCCTCGCGCATGGTCTTGCGGCCGTTGAAGTCGAAGCGGCCGACGAGCTCGATCTGGGCCGTGCTGCCGTCCTGGCGGGTGCTGAGTCTGATCATGGACTGGGTCCTTCCTATCGGTTTGCCGCGCTCGGCGGCTGGCGAAGCGCTTCCATCAATCTTGCCGCGATGCGGTCGAGGGCGAGCACCTCGGTGGCTGCGTCGATCAGCACGGCCTCGCGCGGCATGCCGTACACGACGCAGCTCGACTCGTCCTGCGCCACCGTGTACGCGCCCGCCCGCCGCATCGCCAGCAGGCCCTGCGCGCCGTCGCGGCCCATGCCGGTGAGCAGTGCGCCGGCGGCATTGGGCCCGGCCACGGCGGCGACGGACGCGAACAGCACATCGACCGAGGGCCGGTGCCGATTGACGGGTGGCGCGTCGCTGAGTTCGGCCACGTAGCACGCGCCGCTGCGCGACACCTTCAGGTGCGAGTGCCCCGGTGCCACGTAGGCATGTCCGGTGAGTATCCGTTCGCCATGGACGGCCTCCCTGACCGTGAGCGGCGACAGTTTATCAAGGCGCTCGGCAAAGGAGCGCGTGAACCGCTCGGGCATGTGCTGGGCGATGAGCACGCCGGGGGCGTCGGCGCGCAGCGCGGCGAGGATCTCCTTGATCGCCTCGGTGCCGCCGGTCGAGGCACCGATGGCGAGGAGCTTGTCCGTCGTCGCGTAGCGCATCGCCGGCGCCGGGCGGGGGGCTGCCGCCCGCGCGGCCCTGGCGCCGGGCGTGGCCGGCAGGCGCAGCCGTGCATGGGCCGCGGCGCGGATCTTGTCGCGGATCTCGTCGGCCGCCGCCTCGACGCCGGCGCTGATGTCGAGCCGGGGTTTGGTGAGGACGTCGACCGCGCCCAACTCGAGCGCGCGCAGCGTGACCTCGGAGGCGCGCTCGGTCAGGCTCGACACCATCACGACCGGCATCGGCCGCAGCCGCATCAGCTTTTCGAGGAAGTCGAGGCCGTCCATCCTGGGCATCTCGACGTCGAGCGTGAGCACGTCGGGATCGAGCTGGCGGATCATCTCGCGCGCGACGAGCGGGTCGGGCGCGACGCCGACGCAGGTGAGATCGTCGCTCTGGTCGATGATCGTGCGCAGCAGGCTGCGGATCAGCGCCGAGTCGTCGATCACCAGCACGCGGATCCTGCGCGTGGCCGCCATCAGAACAGCTCCACGTCGCCCGCGACCGGGGTCTGCTCGAGGTGGCGGGCATAGTCGCTTTCGCGTCGCATGATGGTCTCGTTGTGCAGGCGGCGCATGACCCTGACCGTCACCTGTCCGCTGTCGGGGAAGAAGTAGACCTTGCGCGGATAGGGGCCGCACAGGTCCCTCGCCTGCAGCGGAATGCGCTCGCACTTGAGGAAGTCGAGCACGAAGGCGGCGTTGCGCTTGCCGACGTCGGACACGTTGAAGCTGTCGATGACCGCGCCACCGCCGAACACCTTGGCGACGAGCGACTCGCGTCGCGCGCCGGCCTTGATCAGTTGGTTGATCAGGGTCTCCATCGCGAACACGCCGTAGCGGGCCGAGGCCGAGGCCGGGTTCGACGAGTCACCGTCCCGGCCCGGGAGCATGAAGTGGTTCATGCCGCTGATGCCGGTGGTGGGGTCGCGCAGGCAGGCCGCGACGCAGGAGCCGAGCACCGTGACCAGCATCAGCGAGCGCGTGACGTAGTACTCGCCGGGCAGGATCTTGACGGCCTCCAGGCCGAAGTGGCGGTCGAAGTAACGGTTCGGGGGGGCCATGGCCACGCTCAGCGGACCGCCGCCCCGGCGATCGGGGCATAGACCGTGCGTCCGAGGTTGCGGAACAGGTCGGCGCAATGGAGCAGGCTCTCGGAGTGGCCGCAGATCAGCAGCCCGGTCGGCTTGAGCACGCGCAGAAAACTCTGCAGGAGCTGGCGCTGGGTCGGCTTGTCGAAGTAGATCATGACGTTGCGGCAGAAGATCACGTCCAGTCCGGGCTCGATCGGCCAGTTCGCGTCGAGCAGGTTGATCTGGCCGAAGCGGACTTGGCTGCCGACCTCGGGGCGGACGCGGGCGAGGCCTTCGTTGCGCCCGCTGCCGTTGAGGAAGAAGCGCTGCAGCCGCGCGCGCTCGATGCCGCGCACGCGCTCGAGCGGATAGACCGCCCGCCGCGCGACCTCGAGCACCTGGGTGTCGAGGTCGGAGGCGAGGATGTCCACGTGGCCGGGGCGCTCGCCGAGCGTCTCGATCAGCGTGATCGCGATCGAGTACGCCTCCTCGCCGGTCGAGCAGGCCGAGCACCAGACGCGGTACGGGCGCGCGTCGCGGTGCCGGGTGGCATGGTCGGCGAGGATGGGAAAGTGGTGGGCCTCGCGAAAGAAGGAGGTCAGGTTGGTGGTGAGGGCATTGACGAAGGCCTCGACCTCGGCGCTGTCGCCCGCCTCGATGCGGTCGAGGTAGGCGCCGAAGCTGCGCAGGCCGTTCGCGCGCAGGCGGCGGGCGAGCCGGCCGTAGACCAGGTCGCGCTTGCAGTCGGAGAGCGCGATGCCGGCGATGTTGTGGATCAGCCGCCGCACGCGCTCGAAGTCGTGGCGCGTGAACGCGAACTCGCGCGTGGCCGGCGGCAGGGCGTCCGGGTCGTCGGCAGGGCGCGCGACGGCGCCCGGCGCCGGTCCGTCGCGCCGGGGGAGCGGGCGCCGCAATGCGGCGGGCTGGTCGGGGCTCAGAAGTCGCGCCATTCGTCGTCGTCGTGGCGTACCGGCGGCAGCGCGGCGCGCGCGCTCGCCGGCCGCCGCGCGGCCGCGGGCTCGCGCTCGGCGCGGGCGGAGGCGCGCGACGGCTTCTCGGCCTGCGGCGGCGGCAGCAGGTGGCCATCGTCGATGCGGAACACGCTCACCGACTGCGCCAGCGCCAGCGACTGCTCCTCGAGCGATTCGGCGGCCGCGCTCGCCTCTTCGACCAGGGCTGCGTTCTGCTGCGTGACGTCGTCCATGTGCATGATCGCGGTATTGACCTGGCCGATGCCGCTGCTCTGCTCGGCCGAGGCGGCGGAGATCTCGGACACGACGTCGGTGACGCGCTTCACCGACTTCACCACGTCGGCGATGACGCGGCCGGTCTCGCCGGCGAGCATCGAGCCCTGTTCGACCTTGTCCACCGAGTCGGAGATGAGCGCCTTGATCTCCTTCGCTGCTGCCGCCGAGCGCTGCGCGAGGTTGCGCACCTCGCCGGCGACGACGGCGAAGCCGCGGCCCTGTTCGCCGGCACGCGCGGCCTCGACCGCGGCGTTGAGGGCGAGGATGTTGGTCTGGAAGGCGATGCCGTCGATGACGCTGATGATGTCGACGATCTTGCGTGCGGCCTGGTGAATGTCATCCATCGTGCTGACCATCTGCTGCATGGCGTCGGCGCCCTTGCCCGCCACCTCGGAGGTGACCACCGCCATCTGCCGCGCCTGCTGGGCGTTTTCGGCGTTCTGGCGGACGGTGGAGGTGAGCTGCTCCATGCTCGCGGCGGTCTCCTCGAGGCTGGAGGCCTGCTCCTCGGTGCGCGCGGAGAGGTCCTGGTTGCCCTTGGCGATCTGCTGCGCGGCGGTGCTGACCGAGGCCGCCGCCTCGGCGATCTGGCTGATCATGCTGGTGAGCGAGGAGACGGTCTGGTTGGTGTATTCCTTCAGCTCGCCGAAGGCGCCCTGGTACTCGCCCTCGATGCGGCGGGTGAGGTCGCCGTCGGCGAGCGCGCCGAGCACCTGGTTGGCCTCGCGCAGGCCGCCGTCGGCCGCCTCGAGCAGGCGGTTGATGTTGACCGTCAGCTCGTGCAGGAACTCGTTGGTGCCGGTGTCCTCCAGCCGCGCGCCGAAGTCGCCCTGCGCGGCGGCGCTGACGACGCGCTGCACGGCGCGCTGGGCCGCCAGTTCGTCGGTGCGGTCCCGCCATTCGCCGACCGAGCCGAGGCGCTCGCCGCGGTCGTTGATGATCGGGCTGGTGACGATCTCGAATTCGCGCCCACCGATGGTCAGCATGCTGCGTGCGGTCTGCGACAGGCTGGCCAGGCGCTGGCGGGCCGCTTCCGGTTCGGCGTAGAAGCGGGTGATGTCGCTGCCGACGAAAGCGGCCGCGGCGAAACCGGGTACGGTGCGGGCGATCTCGGCTTCGAACTGACGCAGCGTGCGCTGCAGCGCGTGGTTGGCGTAGAGCACCTTGCCGCCGGCATCGGCGATGCGGACGTTGGTGTCCACGCAGTCGAGCGCGACCTTGATCCGCAGCGCTTCGGCGGCGATGCGGCGCGCCTCGCTGACGTCGAAGCCGAGCTTGATCTGCATCGACTGCAGGCCGTGCAGCACCTGGCCGGTTTCGTCGTCCGCCTCCACCCGGATCGGGTTGTTGTAGTGACCTTCGGCGATGCGTTCGAAGACCTGGTTGGCCTGCTGCAGCGGGCGCACGACCGAGCGCACGATCATGCGGCTGAGCAGGGCGGCGAGCACGAGCACGAGCACGATCGTGGCGACGATGATGTTGCGCGCGAGGTCGCTGGCGCTGCGGGCTTCGGCGAAGATGGCCTCGGCCTCGGCCTGGTTCGCCTTGCCGAGGGCTTCGGCGTGCTTGCGCGCCTCGTTGTAGAGCGGGTTCACCTGGCTCAGCACTTTCTCGTTGGCGGCGTAGAAGGAGCCGGCGATGATCGCCTCGCGTGCCGGCACCAGCCCTTCGTTCACGAAACGGCCGCGTGCGTCGGCGTAGGCCTGGTTCAGCTGCGCCATCTCGGGACCGGTGCGTGCCAGGTAGGCGGTCCAGATCTCGCTGATTTTCTGGATGTTGGCGGTGACGGCATCGGTGTGGGTCGCGACCGGGTGGTCGTGGAGCTTGGCGAACGGCGAGTCCGGGCTGTGCTGCAGGGCCAGCAGGATCTGCGCCCGGTTGTCGCTCATCAGCGTCATGATGCGCTCGATGTCGGTCGCCGCACTGGCGTGCTCGCTATAAACGTGGTCGAGGCTTTGTTCCAGATAGTTGTTGAGCCCGAGCGCGCCCGCGGCACCGAGCACCAGGGTGGTGATCAGCGCGCCGACGAGGCCGTACAGCCGCGTGCTCAGCTTCAGGTTGTTGATGCGGCGCAGCAGGGGCACGCGCGGCGGGAAGCTCGTCTTGCGCTCACGCACGGCACGGTAGAGCGCGGTCGCCTCCTCGATCTGCTGCCGCGTCGGGCGCGTGCGCACCGACATGTAGCCGGTGACGAGGCCGTTTTCGCGCAGCGGCGTGACGTTGGCCATCACCCAGTAGAAGTCGCCGTTCTTGCAGCGGTTCTTGATCACGCCCGACCAGGGCTTGCCGCTCTTGAGCGTGCGCCACAGGTCGGCGAAGGCCTCCGGCGGCATGTCCGGGTGGCGCACGATGTTGTGCGAGCTGCCGATGAGCTCGGCTTCGGTGAAGCCGCTGACGCGCAGGAAGGTGTCGTTGATGTAGGTGATGACGCCGCGCAGGTCGGTGCGGGAAACGATGCTTTCGTCGTCGCCGAACGGCACTTCGGTATCGGTGACCGGGAGATTGACTTTCATGATTGGTCCTATTCGGAGAGCCCGTCCAGAAGTTGCATTTCGCTGCTCGACATCAGGCGGGCGATGTCGAGCATGATCACCATGCGCGCGTCGAGCGTCGCCAGGCCCGTGATGTAGCGGATGTCGATGGCCGAGCCGAGCTCGGGGGCGGGGCGGATCTGGTCGGGGGCGAGCACGACGACGTCGCTGACGCTATCGACCACGATGCCGACGAGGCGGCCGGCGATGGCGAGGATGATCACCACCGTGAACTCGGTGTAGGCGACGGTCTCGAGCGCGAGCTTGATGCGCATGTCCACGATCGGCACGATGGCGCCGCGCAGGTTGACCACCCCCTTGATGAACGGCGGCGCGCCGACGATGCGGGTGACCGGGTCGTAGCCGCGGATCTCCTGCACGGTCAGGATGTCGAGGGCGTATTCCTCGTCGGCCAGCGTGAAGGTGAGGTATTCCCTGCGCTCGGGCTTCAGGACGTGTTCGTCGGGGCTGTTCATCGTCGATGCTCTCATGCTGCTGCACTCATGCCTTCCGGATTGGCCATGCGGATCAGTCCGCTCACGTCGAGGATCAGCGACACCCGGCCGTCGCCCAGGATGGTTGCGCCGGAAATGCCGTTGACGCGGCGGAAGTTGGTTTCCAGGTTCTTCACCACCACCTGGTGCTGGCCGAGCAGGGTGTCGACCGCGAGCGCGATGCGGCGGCCGTCGGCCTCGAGGACGACGAGCACGGCCTGCTCGACCGGTTGCGAGGCGGCGGCGATGTCGAGCAGTTCGGCCAGGCTGACCACCGGCAGGTAGTCCGCGCGCACGCGCACGACCCGGCCGTCGCGGCCGATCGAGCGGAATTCCAGCCCCGTGCCGTGCAGCGATTCGACGACGAAGTCGAGCGGCACGATGAAGGTCTCGTCACCGGAGCGCACCGACATGCCGTCGAGGATGGCGAGCGTGAGCGGCAGGCGGATGCTGACGCGAGTGCCCTGGCCGGTGGCGCTCCAGAGGTGGACCGATCCGCCCAGGGCCTGGATGTTCTTGCGCACCACGTCCATGCCGACGCCGCGGCCGGAGACGTCGGTGACTTCCTCCGCGGTCGAGAAGCCGGGGGCGAAGATGAGGTCCCAGACTTCGGCGTCGGTGGCTTCGGGGCCGATCGCCAGCCCCTGGCGGGCGGCCTTGGCGAGGATGCGCTCGCGGTTCAGGCCGGCGCCATCATCGGCGATCTCGATCAGGATGTGGCCGCTTTGGTGCGCCGCCGACAGCGTGATCTGGCCGGTCGCCGGCTTGCCCGCCGCACGCCGGCCCTCGGGCGGCTCGAGGCCGTGGTCCACCGCGTTGCGCACGAGGTGGGTCAGCGGGTCGACGATCTTCTCGATCAGGCCCTTGTCGAGTTCGGTCGATTCGCCCACGAGTTGCAGCTCGACCGTCTTGCCGAGCTTCTTCGCCAGGTCGCGCACCATGCGCGGATAGCGGCTGAAGACGAAGCTCATCGGCACCATGCGGATCGACATCACCGATTCCTGCAGGTCGCGGCTGTTGCGCTCGAGCTGGGCGAGGCCATTGAGCATGCGCTCGTGCGCGACCGGGTCGAGGGCGTGCGCCGATTGCAGCAGCATCGACTGGGTGATGACGAGCTCGCCGACGAGGTTGATCAGGCGGTCCACCTTGTCGATGCCGACGCGGATCGAAGTCGCATCGCCGCCGGCCTGGGGGGGCTTGTCTGCCGCCCGGGGCCTGGTCGGCGCCGTGGCCGTGGGGGCAGGGCCGGCAGCAGCGGCCGGGGGCGCAGTGAAGAAGCCGTAGGCTTCGGTCGCCGCCGGCTCCGGCGCGGCGGGGACATCGAAGAAGCCGTAGGCTTCCCCGGTCGCGGCCGCGGCCGGGGCAGGTGTGTCGAAGAAGCCGTAGGCCGCCGCCACGCCGGCGGCGGTGTCTCCCGCAGCGGCTGCCGGCGCGCCGCCGGCGAGGTCGGGCGCGTCGAAGAAGCCGTAGCCGTCGTCGTCGCTGGCGGCGCGCGGCGTGGGCAGGGGGTCGAAGAAGCCGTAGCCGTCGTCGGTCGCGGCCGCGTCGCCGGCGGGCAGCGGCATGAAGAAACCGAAGCCATCGCCGTCGTCGCTGCCGTTGCCGCCGTCGCCCGCGGCGGCATCCTCGATCCGCACCCACTCCGGCGCCAGCACGTAGCTGACGAAGTCGTGCAGGCCGTGCGCGTCCATGTCCGAGTCGATCGTCAGCGCCCAGTGGCCGCTGGCCTCGCCCGCGGCCGGCTGCTGCTGCAGCTCTAGCGTGCCGAGCTGGCCGAGGGTGTGGATCAGGCCGGTCACGGCGTCCGCGTCCGGGATGGCGCCGGCGGGGATGTCGATCGCGATGCGCAGGCTGCGTCGTGGCGGGGCGCCCGCCGCCTGCGGGGCGGACGCGAGCGGCGCCGGCCGCGCGTGGGCGCGGCCGCCGGCGGGCGGGGCGATCAGCGCGGCCAGTTCGGCGGCGAGCGCATCGGCATCGCCTACCTCGCCGTCGCGGCCGCCCTGATGGCGTTCGAGCATCGCCCGCAGCAGGTCGACCGCACGCAGGCAGGCATCGAGCCTTTCCTCGTCGAGCGCGAGTTCGCCGCGGCGCACGTGGTCGAGCAGGGTCTCGAGCGTGTGCGTGAAGTCGGCCATGTCGCCGAAGCCGAATGTGCCGGCGCCACCCTTGATCGAGTGGGCGGCGCGGAAGATGGCGTTGAGCGACTCGGAGTCAGGCGCGGCGAGGTCGATGCCGAGCAGGCCGGACTCCATCGTGGTGAGGTGCTCGTTCGCCTCTTCGAGGAAGATCTGGACGAACTGCCCGATGTCGATGCCCATGGTGTGGCGCCTGTCGCGCGGGGCTCAGGGCAGGACCTTCCGCACCACCTCGAGCAGCTTGTTCGGATCGAAGGGCTTGACGAGCCAGCCGGTGGCACCCGCGGCACGGCCCTGCGCCTTCATCGTGTCGCTCGATTCGGTGGTGAGGATGAGGATCGGGGTGCTGCGGTAGCTGGGCAGCGCGCGCAGGGCGCGGACCATGGTGAGGCCGTCCATGCGCGGCATGTTCTGGTCGGTGAGGATCAGGTTGACCTGCTGCGCCTTCGCCTTGGCAAGGCCGTCCTGGCCATCGACGGCTTCGATGACCTGGTAGCCCTGGCTCTTGAGGGTGAACGCCACCATCTGTCGGATCGAGGCCGAATCGTCAACTGCAAGGATCGTCTTTGCCATTCTGTTTTCTCACTTCATCCGTTCGTACTGTCTGCGCCGGCCTCACGGGGCGCGGCGCGTGCCGGCTCCTGCCGGGCTAGAAGAGCTCCACCTCGCCCGCGTGCATCGAGGTCTGCGCCACCGGGCGGCGTTGCGACGCCTGCTCGAGCATGGTCAGCGCCTGGCGTGTCGCTTCGAGCTGCGCGGCGGGGACGCCACCGCCGACGGCGCGCAGTGCGGTGAGCGAATGCAGCACCGAATCCACCGCGCCGAGCCGTTCCTCCACGAGCCGGAGCAACTGCGAGGTCATGTCCTGGAACTGCAGGCCAAGTACCGCCTTGTGCACGCTGGCACCGACCTGGAGCGAGATCTGCCCCGCTTCGTGGGCCACCTCGGCCCGCTCGGTGCTGAGGGTGTCGAGCGCGGAGATCATCTCCTCGATGGTGTGCTTCGACTCGAGCGCATGGCTCATGTCGTTGCTTGCCAGGTTGTTCGCGGCGGAACTGACCGAGCCCAGCGCCTTGTGGATGGTCTCGATGACCTTGCGGATCTCCAGGCTGAAGACGTTGGTGCGCTCGGACAGGGTACGCACCTCGTCGGCGACGACCGCAAAGCCGCGCCCGCTCTCGCCGGCGCGTGCGGCCTCGATGGCGGCGTTGAGCGCGAGCAGGTTGGTCTGCTTGGCAATGTTCTCGATGTCGCCGAGATGCTGCGTCACCGCGCCGATGTTGTCGGTGACGGTGTCGATGCGTTCGACGAGTTCGATCGCGCGCTTGCTGTTGTCCAGGGCGTCGTCGACGAAGGCCACGAGCGTCGCGGAAATCTGGCCGATGAAGGTCTTGAAGGCCTGGTCCTCGCGCCCGGTGCCGCTGTGGCCGGCCTCGGTGTCGGTCATCAGGCGGGCGATCAGGGTGCGCTGGGCGCCGGCCTGGGCCTCGAGGCCGTTGAAGGCGCGCAGCAGGTCGTCGATGGCGCTGTGGATGATCGTGTCCACGCGCCGGATCTCCTCCCGGGCGTCGCCGATGCTGGGGCTCAGACGGCTGCCGGTCTCGACCAGCAGGCCGGTGAGCGCTTCGTTGGCAGAGGGGGGGAGGGCGGCGCCGTCCGCCGTGGCCGATGGGCTGGCCGGCGCGCCGGCCCAGGCGATCAGGCCGATGAGAATGACGGCCTGCGCTGCCATCAGCCCGGCGACGACCAGGCCGGCGTCGGTCCACAGGACCGTGACGAGCAGGAACGCGATCGTGGTGCCGATGGCGGCGAGAAGGGCAGGGTTCCGGTGCTTCCGTTCTGCTGCCGTGGTATTCATTATGTAGGATCGATTAGTTGGCCGGCATCATCCCAGAGGCCTACCCCGCTGGCAAGTTGGAGCGGGTCGCAGAGGGGGCGTCCTCGGGGGCTTGAGGGGGTATTTCGGCACGCAGACAGAAGACTTTAGCGACAATTCTTGATGCTGCGCAGCCCGGCCAGCGGCGGCCGATGGAACATCACGCCGGCGCGCACGCGCATCGCGCAGCGTGGGTCGCCCGCCGGGCCGCTGCAGGTGATCAGGGACGAGCGGTCGGGACGAAGTCCGTCCGGGGGTGGGGCCGGGTGCAGCGGCGCGTCAGATCGCGTGGCGGGGGAAGAACAGGCCGATGTAGGCGGCGAGGTGCAGTTCGGCTTCCTCGCGGATGGCGGCGACGCTGTCGGGGGTGAGCCCGAGCTGATCCCAGATGGCACTGTCGAGGCGGGCGACGAGGTCGGCGCTGGCCTCGCCGGTTTCGTCGGCGTGCGCCACGCTGCTGGCCAGGTTCAGCATCGCCGCCGGGGTGGCGTGTTCGCCGCCCAGGCGGGGCAGCACCTGCGCGCCGATGGCACCGGCGAAGCCGGCCGGCAGGCGCCAGCGATCCGTCAGGGCGGCGCCGATCTCGGCGAAATCGCAGCCGACGATGCGCCGCTCGGCCAGCGCGAGCGGCTCGCCGTCGCGATCGGCGGCGAGCCGCGCCTCGGCGGCGAGTGCGGGTACGGTCTGGTACAGGACGAGGTGGCCGATGTCGGCGAGCAGGCCGATCACGAACAGGCGCTCGCTCGCCGGCGGGACGGTGCGAAGCGCGATCGCCCGCGTCAGCAGCCCGCGCATCACGCTGCCGCGCCAGAACGCGTTCATGTCCAGGCAGTCGGGCCGGATGCCGGCGAACACCGCGTTGAGCGACATCGCCAGCACCAGGTCGTGCACCTGCTGCAGGCCCAGGATGTGCACCGCGCGGCTGACGCTGTCGATGGTGCCGGAGTGAGCGTACATGGCGCTGTTGACCAGGCGAAGCAGGCGGGCGGTGAGCGCGGGGTCGGCGGAGATGAGCCTGGACACCTCGAGCACCGAACCCCGCGGCGACTCCAGCTGCGCGCGGATGCGCTCGTAGACGGTGGGGAGCGAGGTGAGGGCTTCGATCTGGCTGACCAGTTCCGGTGCGGAGTGCATGCCTGTGTCCATGAGGTTTGCCCGATTATCGGCGATCGCCCGGCGCGCGTGAACGGCGCGGCGTAAACACCAGCGGCGCCGCCGGGGCGAGTTCGGGCTGCAGGGTCACGTGATCGATGCCGAAGCGTTCGTGCAGCAGCGTGCGCTCGGCCTCGAGGATGGCCGACCAGTGCTGCGCATCGGCGAGCACGACGTGGGCGGAGAGGGCGGTGCGGCGTGAATCCAGGCTCCAGATGTGCAGGTCGTGCACCGAGCGCACGCCGGCCACCGCCGCCATGGTGCGCCCGACCTCGGGCAGCGACAGGCCGTCGGGCACGCCTTCGAGCAGGGTGTGGATGACGTTGCGCAGCAGCGACAGGGTCGAGAACAGGATCAGGCCGCAGATCAGCATCGTCAGCAGCGCGTCGATCGGCGTCCAGCCGCTGAACTGGATGACGAGCCCGGACGCCAGCGCCGCCACCGAGCCGAGCAGGTCGCCCATCACGTGCAGCAGCGCGCCGCGGGTGTTGAGGTCGCCCTCGCCGCGCGTCAGCAGCCAGGCCACGCCGAGGTTCAGCAGCAGGCCGCCGAGCGCGACCAGGGTCACCGTTTCGCCGGCGATCGCGCGCGGCTCGGCCAGGCGCAGCACCGCCTGCCACAGCAGCGCGCCGACCACGGCGAGCATCAGCAGGCTGTTGCCGAGCGCGGCCAGCGCCTCGACGCGGCGCAGGCCAAAGGAGTGACGCATGCTGACCGGGCGCAGCGCCACCCGCGCGGCGAGCGCCGCGAGCGCGAGCGAGAGCGCATCGGTGACCATGTGGCCGGCGTCGCCCAGCAGCGCCAGCGATCCCGACCACCAGCCGGCGAGCGCCTCGACGGCGGCGAAGCCGAGCGTCAGCGCCAGCGCCAGCGGCAGGAAGCGGCTCGCGGAATGGTCGTGGCGGTGATGCCGGTGCTCGTGCGTGTGGCCGTGGCCGTGGTCATGGTCATGGTCATAGTCATCGTCGTGGGCGTGCGCCTGGCCTCGGCCGTCATGGGCGGGCGGGCGCGCCGGATCGTGGGCGCGGTGAGCGTGCTGTGCCGTTGGGCGGGGCGGCGGATGCGGCATGATGGGGTGGCCGGGGCGGGACGGAACCCGATTATTATGGCCCGTGCCGGCGCGTCCGGGCGGCGCGGCGACTTGCGCCAATGACGGAAGGAGGAGGCGAGATGCGCATCATCAGCTGGAACATTCAGTGGGGCCGCGGTGCCGACGGCGAGGTCGATCTGGCGCGCGCCGTCGCCGCGATCCGCGCCGCAGGGGAGTTCGACGTGATCTGCCTGCAGGAAGTGGCGTGCAATTTTCCCGGCCTGCCGGGTGGGGTGTGCGAGGACGGCGCGGCGCGGCTGGCGGCCGCCTTTCCGGGGCATGCGGCGGTGTTCGGCGCCGGCCTCGACGTACCCGGTGCCCAGGGCGGTCGGGCGCAGTTCGGCAACCTGCTGCTGTCGCGCCTGCCGGTGGGGCAGGTGTTCCGCCATCTGCTGCCCAGTCCGCCGGATCCGGGCATGCCGGCGATGCAGCGCGTGTGTGTGGAGGCGGTGGTGGAGGGCGCGGGCGGCCCGTTGCGCGTGCTGACCACGCACCTGGAGTATTACTCGCAGCGCCAGCGGCTCGCCCAGGTCGAGGCGCTGCGCGCGCTGCAGGCGACGGCGTCCGGGCTGGCCGCGGCAGCGCCGGCGGCGAAGGAGTCGAACCCGGCGTTCGCGCCGTGGCCGCGGCCGGCTGCGGCGGTGGCATGCGGGGACTTCAACTGTGAGCCGGAGTCGGCCGAGTACGCGCTGATGCAGCAGCCGGCGGCGGTCGGTGCGCCGGCCTGGCGCGACGCCTGGCGCTGGCTGCATCCCGACCGGCCGCACCCGCCGACGGTGGGGCTGCACGGGGCCGAGTGGCCCGACCGCCGTTACTGTTGCGACTATTTCTTCGTCAGCGAGGACCTCGCGCCGCGACTGCGTGCCGTCGAAGTGCTGGCGGACACGCCCGCCTCGGACCATCAGCCGGTGGTACTCGAACTGGACGATTGAGAACGCCGTCGCCGCCGCCGCCGCCGCTGGGCGGCGGGCCAACCACCGGCGGGCAGGTGCGCCGCTGCCGCCCGGGCGATGTACCGCCGGCGGCGATGCGCTTGCCGAGGGGGCTTGCGCCGGCGGGGCTCAGCTCGGGGTCAGCGGCTCGACGAGGTCGCGGTAGGCGTGCCAGGTTGCGTGGCCGACGATCGGCATCAGCACGACGAGGCCGAGGTGGAAGGTGAGAAAGCCGACCACGGTGAGCGTCACGATCATCAGCGCCCACACCAGCATCGCGCCCGGATTGCGCGCCAGCGCGGCGAAGCTTGCCAGCATCGAGCTGACCGCGTCCTGATTGCGGTCGAGCATCAGCGGGATCGACACCACGCTGGCCGCGAACACGATGGTGGCGAAGATCAGCCCGACGCCGAAATAGACGCCGAGGAACTCGAGGTTCTCGAGGCTCAGCACCTGGCCGAGGAAGCCGGACAGGTTGGGCATCTCGTTGGTGTAGAAGAGCGCGAACACGACCAGCGAGGCGCGCGCCCAGACGAGGAAGACGACGCCGAGGACGACAGCGAAGATGCCGATGTTGCCCGCGTTGCGCTTCCACACCGTGAGCGTGGGGCCGAGCGCGCAGCGCTGGCTGAGCTCGCGCCGCCGGCTGATCTCGTACAGGCCCATCGCGAGGAAGGGGCCGAGCAGCAGGAAGCCGGAGGTGAGCGCCGAGGTGTACTCGTAAGCGTGCTCGAACACGAAGGTGATCAGCAGCCCCATCGCGCCGAAGCAGAAGCCGTAGAACAGGCTCGGGATCGGGCAGGAGCGCAGGTCCGCGAGGCCGCGTGCGACCCAGCGCAGGGGCGCGCCGGCAGGGACGTCGCGCACGCGGGGAAAGGGTAGGTCCTGCCCCGCGTCGGCGTGTGCGGGGGGTGCCCCGCCGGGGCGGGCGTCGTTCTGCTGCGACATGACTCTCTCCTGGTGGGTGGTGGCAGCGGAACGGGGGCGCGGCTTCTTATAGGTTCAGGTCTGCCCCCGCATGGCTTCGATTACCGCATCGGGTACTTCCTCCGTCATCGTGTGGCCGGTCCCGGCGAGCACAATCATACGCGCGCCGTGGCCGCTGCCTTCAAGCGTGTCGAATAGGGGTTTTACCGCATCGACCGGCGTCATGCGGTCGTGTTCGCCGCAGATCAGCAGCACCGGGCAGGCGACGCGCGCGGCGGCGGCGAGGCCGCCCTGCCAGGCGTTGCAGGCGGCGAGGTCGGTGGCGAGCGCGCCGGGCGGCTGGCGCCGCATGCGCTGCAGATTGGCGCCTTCGAGCGTGCGGCGCCGCGCTTCGCCGATCGTCTCGACGGCGGCGAAGGAGAACTTGTTGATCAGTTCGTGGGCGCGGTCCGGTTCGTCGCGGGCGGCCTCGAGCAGGAAGGGCGCGACCGGCATCGGCGCGAGGCTGCCGATCAGCGTCAGGCCGCGCACCCGCTGCGGTGCGGCGGCGGCCGCCGCGAGCGCGACGAGCGAGCCCATGCTGTGACCCGCCAGGCGGAGGCGGGGCAGGTCGAGCGCATCGGCGAGCGCCAGCACCCAGGCGGCGAGGGCGTCGATGTCGGGCAGCGGCGCGCCGGCCGAGGCGCCGTGGCCGGGCAGGTCGGGTGCGATCACGCGCTCGCCGGCCGCGGCGAGGCCGGCGGCGACCGCATCCCACACGTCGTGGTCGTGGCCGGCGCCGTGGATGAGGAGCAGGGGCGGGGCGGCGGCATCTTTCGGGCCGCGGTCGTCGAGGACGGTGCGCTGGCCGCAGACTTCGAGTTCGGTCATGGCGTGTCGGATTGTTGGGCGCTGAGGCGCGGTTCAGGCCGGTTCGTCGGGGTCGAGCAGGTGCTCGATGGCCGCGATGCGGTCGCGCAGCACCAGCTTGCGCTTCTTCAGCCGCCGCAGCACCAGTTCGTCTTCGGCCGGCACTTGCGAGAGGCGGGCGATGGCTTCGTCGAGGTCGCGGTGCTCGATGCGCAGTTCCTCGAGTCGGCCGCGCAGGCTGGTAATGTCGTCGAATGTTTCGTCATTCATGCTGAACCTGCCTTGTCGGAGTTGGGGGCGAACGGTGCACGCGGCGCCCGCGCGGGCGTTCGGGGTTCGGCTGCGGCCAATGTTATGCGCCACCCCGACGAATGACAACTTCACGCGCCGCCGTGGCGCCCGCGAAGGGGGCGGCGTGGCGCCGGCGGCGCGGATTCCTTACCATCGCGCGGATACGACGGACGAAGGTGTGGATCGAAGTGAACAAGGCATTCGTGAAGGAGAACGACGGCGCCGACGACGACGAGGAGCTCGCTCCCGCGCTGCGCCTGCCGCCGGGCAGCCGCAACTACATGACGCGCCGCGGCTACGACGCGCTGCGCGCCGAGCTCGACCAACTGGTGCGCATCGAGCGGCCGAAGACGGTCGAGATCGTGTCGTGGGCGGCCGGCAACGGCGACCGCTCGGAGAACGGCGACTACATCTACGGCAAGCGCCGCCTGCGCGAGATCGACCGTCGCATCCGCTTCCTGATCAAGCGCGTCGAGAGCGCCGAGGTGGTCGACCCGGAGCGCCAGCAGGGACTGGAGCAGGTGTTCTTCGGTGCGACGGTGACGATCTGCGAGCTTGACGGCGGCGAGGGGGGCGACGAGCAGACCTGGCAGATCGTCGGCGTCGACGAGGCGAACGCGTCCGACGGCCGCATCAGCTGGATCTCGCCGCTGGCGCGCGCGCTGCTGAAGGCGAAGGAGGGCGACGTGGTGCGCTTCCAGAGCCCGGCCGGGTTGCGTGAGATCGAGATCCTCGCCGTGACCTACGTCTGACCGGC
>JANJTU010000214.1 GCA_024710965.1 Thauera sp.
CCTGTACGCGGTCGGCAACGACCAGCACTCGATCATGGGTGGCACCTACCCGGGGCCGGGCATCACCCTCGGGCCGGGCCTGGTGTTCGCCTACCTCGCGGCGAAGGACGCGGTGGCACGGGCGCGGGCGTGAGCACGGTCAGGATCGCGACCAGTTCCCGGTGCGACCACCGCCATTTCGGCGAGTGGTACGCCGGCCTGCTCGCGATCGAGATCGACTACCGCGATCCCGACTGGGGCCGGACCGGGGCGGGGGACGGCAGGGAGGACGCCGCGGTGGCGCAGAGCGTCGCCTGGCTGCGCGCAGCGCTCGGCTGAGCGGCGCGCACGGCGCGGTCCGGGCGGAAGCCGAACGAGGGGCAGGCCTGCATGGCAGACCTGCCCCTCATCGTGATGCGACTACGGCCCGACCGCGGCCTGGCCCGGTCAGGGGCCCAGGCGCGAGGCCCCCGCCGGCGGCGCGGATGCGTCCTGCGCCATCCGGCGAGGCCGGCTCCGAGGCCGGCTCACAGCCCCGCGAGCAGGCGCGCGGTCGCCTCGCGCAGGCGGCGCGCGCGCTCGAAGGGACCGACCGTGTGCGCCAGCGCCTGCTGCGGCACCTCGACCGACAGCGGGATGCCGGCCGGCAGTGCGCCCAGCAGGGCGCGCAGCGGCAGGCCGCCTTCGCCCGGCGCCAGGCGCTCGGCGCGGGCCTGGAACAGGAGCTCCGCGGTCGTCGTCGGCCGCGCCGCGGGGGCGTCGCAGAACTGCAGGTAGGGGAAGCGCTGCGGCGGGATCGCGGCGAGTTCGGCGCAGCTGCTGCCGGCGCGGTCGAAGTGGATCGGATCGACCAGGATGCCGCAGTTGGGCTGGCCGGCGGCGCGCATGATGCGTTCGGCCTGGGCGACGTCGCGCACCTCGGTCCACGGCATCGGCTCGATGGCGGCGACGAGGCCGTAGCGCGCGGCGAGCTCGCAGCTGCGCGCGTAGCACTCGGTGAGCCTGGCCTCGTCCGGGTCGTTGCCGGCGAGCAGCACGTGCCGGGCGCCCAGGCGCGCGCCGGTTTCCATGAAGGGCTCGAAGTCTGCGACCACGGTGTCGGGCTTCAGGCGCAGGATCTCGACGTCGAGCACGCGCACGCCGGTGTCGGCGAGGCGGGCGAGGAGCTCGCGCACGACGGCGGTGTCGCCGATCGTCGGGTAGTGCGCCTCGGTCGGCGTCGCCGGGTGCAGGCGCAGGCCGACGTGGGAATAGCCGGCCCAGGCGGCGCAGCTCACCATGTCGGGCGGGGCGAGCTCGAGCACGGAGAGGGCGGCGAGGGAAAGCGGGCGGGCCATGATCGACGCCCCTCAGCGCAGCGGCGAGTTCGGCGCCGGCAGGAAGATCGCGCTGTGCAGCGTGGTGAGCTGCGCCGGGCCGCCCTTGGGCGGCCACACGCCCTGCGCCACGGCGTCGGCGCGCGCCTTGGCGCGGGCGTCGGTGCTGGCGTAGGGCCAGATGTTCATGAAGCGGGGACCGTCGCCGTCGAGCGCGTACATCGCGATCAGCAGCGGCGACACCGCGTGGCGCGCCGCGTAGGCCTGCTTCCAGGCCTCGATCGTGGCGGCCACGCCCTCGGGCTTGATGCCGTAGGTGCGCACCTCGTACACCGGGCCCAGCGCGCCGGTCTGCACCGGCGGCAGGAAGGGGAAGGCGGCATAGGTCGACAGGTTCAGGCCCAGCATCAGCTCGTTGTCGAGGCCGAAAGGCTTGCCGCCGATCAGCAGGCGCTCGCGCTCGGCGTCGAGGTCGGACGCGGTCTCGAACTCGCGCAGCACCATGACCTGGTTCAGCGTGCCGATGTCGGCGTACCAGATCGCGAGCAGGCGGCCGCGCGCCTCGGGCGCAGTGGCATAGGCCTCGATCAGCGGATAGACCTTCGCGTTGGCGAACATCGGGATGTCGATGAGGGCGACTTCGTACTTCTTCATGGCGGTTTCCTCGGTGGAATCGGAGAGGGGGGCGGAAAGAGGGGCGAAAAATGGGGCGGGGGGCGGAGAGGGAGCGGAGCGCTCAGGCATGGACCGGCGCGACCGAGCGGCGCTCGCGCGCGGCGCGGCGGGCGGCGTCGATGACGGCGATCGTGCGCGCGGCGTCCTCGACGCCGATCAGCGGCGCGACTTCGCCGCGGGCGACGCGGACGAAGTGGCGCAGCTGCAGCACCTGCGGGTCGTCGGCCTGGTAGCCGAGCTGCTGCTGGAACAGCGGCGCTTCCCAGTCGGCACGCTCGCCGTAGCGCCACAGCTTCAATTGCGGCAGCGACAGCGCGCCTTCGGTGCCGGCCAGCAGCAGGCAGGGCTGGTCGTATTCCTTGGCGAACTTGGGCACCTCGTTGAGGTTCTTCTCCCAGCCCCAGGGCGAGGCCACGGCGTCCGAGCCGACGATGCTGCCGAGCGCGCCGCTCTCGAAGCGCAGGCTGATCGTCGCCGTGTCCTCCACCGCGAAGCCGCGCAGCGCGTTGGCGGAGAAGGCCTGCACCTCGACCACTTCGCCGTACAGGTGACGCAGCAGGTCGGTTTCGTGCACCAGGTTGATCAGCATCACGCCGGCGCCGGGCTCGCGCCGCCAGGCGATGTCGTAATAGGCGTCGGGCTTCTTCGTCTGCCACAGCGCGGTCGCCAGGCTGGGGCGGCCGAGCAGGCCGGCGGCGACGATCTCCTTCGCGCGCGCGATCACCGGGTTGTGGCGGCGGTGGTGGCCGACCAGGATCGGCACCGGCTTGGCGCGCAAGGCCTCGAGCAGCACGCGGGCATCCTCGAGCGAGGTCGCCACCGGTTTTTCCAGCAGCGCCGGCACGCCGGCCGCGATGCATTCGAGCGCGGTCGGCACGTGCAGCTCGTTCGGGTTGACGATCAGCACCGCGTCGGGGCGCACGGCCTCGAGCATCGCGCCGGTGTCCGTGAACGCGGGCACGCGTTCCGCGTCGGCGAGCGCGCTGGTGAAAGGGTCGACGACGGCGACGAGCTCGACCTCGGGCACCTGCTTCATCGTGCCGACGTGCTGGCGGCCCATGACGCCGGCGCCGATGAGGCCGACGCGCAGGCGGGGGGAGCGGGGCATGGAGTCGGGCCCGGGGTTGCGCTGGGAGTCGGGATGGCAATGGGCACTGTTCATGTCGGGGCGTCTCGTGTGGGCGAGGGGGTGCTCAGCCGGCCTTGGGCATGCCGGGGATGCCGGCCATCACCGAGGTGGTGAAGCCGCCATCGACGCACAGGTTCTGCGCGGTGGTGTAGCTCGCGCCGTCGCCGAGCAGGAAGGCGACGGTGGCGGCGACGTCCTCGGGGCGGCCGATGCGGTGCAGCGGGATGATCGCCTGGCGCTTCGCGCTGACCTCGGCGTTGCGGTAGATGGCGTCGGTGAGCGTGGTGTGCACCATGCCGGGCGAGACGCTGTTGACGCGCACGCCGTGCTCGGCCCATTCCAGGCCGAGCTGCTGGCACAGCATGATCATCGCCGCCTTCGACGACGAGTAGGCGCCGCTGTTGGGGTGGGCCTGCATGCCGGCCATCGAGGCCACCGCCACCATCGCGCCGCGGCTCTCCTTCAGCGCCGGAAAGGCGGCCTTCGCGAGCAGCCAGGTGGCGCGGGCGTTGACCGCGTAGAGGCGGTCCCAGCTGTCCACTTCCAGCGTCGCCAGCGGGCTGGGGCCGAGGATGCCGGCATTGCACACGAGGGCGTCGAGGCCGCCGCAGAAGTCGACCGCATCGGCGACGAGGCGGGCCGGCGTGGCGCGGTCGGCAAGGTTGCCGAACACCGGTTTCGCTTCGGCGCCGAGCGTCTTCAGCTCGGCGAGCAGGCGGGCGAGGTGTTCGCCCTCGCCGGTGGCGCCGACGGCGAGGCGGGCGGGCGTGCCGGCCGCCTGGGCGTCGCGGGCGAGCTTGAGGGCGATGGCGGCGCCGATGCCGCGGCTGGCGCCGGTGATGAGTGCGCGCATGGTCTGTCTCCTGTGGGGTGGTCGTCGCTGTTGTTGGTGGGCGCTTCAGGCTTGTGCCGCGTTCGCGGCGAGCGCGCGCAAGACCGTCGCCTTCGCCGCCGCGAGCGCCGCACGCGCCCAGGCTTCGGCGCCGAGCTGCGGGGCGCGGACCTCGTTGGGGATCTCCACGCCCACCGGCAGCCCGGCTGGCAGCGCGCGCCACAGGTCGACCAGGTCGATGCCGCCTTCGCCCGGCAGCAGGCGCTCGCAGCGCGCGGCGTGGATCAGGCCCGCGGCGGTGGTGGGGCGCTCGGCCGGGCCGTCGCAGAGCTGCGCGTAGTGCAGCCACTGGCGCGGCACCCGGGCGAGGTCGTCGAGGCGGCTGGCGGAGCGGTCGAAGTGCAGCGCGTCCACCAGCACGCCGCCGTTGTCGCGGTCGGCGGCGCTGACGATGTCGAGCGCGCTGGCGAGGTCGCGGACTTCGGTCCAGGGCATGAACTCGAGGTCGCAGGACAGGCCGTAGGGCCGGGCGGCATCGCACAGCCGGGCGTAGGAGGCGGTGAGGCGGACGCGGTCGGGATCGTCGCCGGCGACGAGGATGCACTGCGCGCCGAGGCGCTGGCCGACTTCGAAGAAGGCGGCGTGGCGCGACGGCTCGAAGTCGGCGCCGATGCGGATCATCTCCAGGTCGAAGATCTTCACCCCGCTGTCGGCGATGCGCGCCAGGGTCTCGCGCAGCATCGCGGCATCGTCCATCAGTGCGTAGGCGATGCCGCCCGGGGCGGCGGGCAGCAGGCGCACGCCGGCGAAGCCGTAGCCGCAGCGCGCGGCGAGCGCGACCAGCTGCGGCGGGCTGTGGTCCAGTGCGGTGAGCTGCGACAGCGAGAAGGGCGGCAGGGTGGGGGTGGCAGGCATGGTCTCGTCCGGTCGTGGTGGTGGTCGGTTCAGGCGTGCTTGCGCCCGGCCTCGCCGTCGCGCCAGACCGCGAGCGTCCGATCCGGGGTCGTCGGCGCAGCGGGTGTGGGCGTGGGCAGCCCGGCGGCGGTCTGTTCGGCGACGGTTGGTTCGGCGGCGGTCCTTTCGCTTGCGCCCGCGAGCGCGACACCGGCGGCGTGGTGGGCGGCGATGTAGCCGAAGGTCATCGCCGGGCCGAGGGTGATGCCGCCGCTCGGGTAGCGGCCGCCCATCACGCTCGCCATGTCGGCGCCGCAGGCGTAAAGGCCGGGGATGGCGCGGCCGTCGGCGTCGAGCACGCGCGCGGCGGCGTCGGTGGCGAGGCCGGCGAAGGTGCCGAGGCTGCCCGGCACCACCTTCACCGCGTAGTAGGGGCCGGCCTCGATCGGCGCCACGCAGGGGTTGGGCTGGCAGGCGGGGTCGCCGTTGACGCGGTTGTAGGGCGTGCTGCCGCGGCCGAACGCCGGGTCGCGGCCGTGGCGCGCCTCGGCGTTGTAGGCCGCCAGCGTCGCGGCGAGGCCGGCGGCGTCGATGCCGCATGCGCGCGCCAGCGCCTCGACGCTGTCGCCGCGCTGCAGGTAGCCCGCGCGCAGCAGCGGCCGCAGCGGAAAGGGCGCCGGGCGCACGCGGCCGAGGCCATAGCGGCGGATGAAGCGCTGGTCGCACAGCAGCCAGGCCTCCGCTGGCGCGCCCTGCGGCGTCGCGGCGAACAGCGCGGCGACGAAGTCGTAGTAGGAGCCGGCCTCGTTGACGAAACGGCGGCCGTCGGCGCGCACCGCGATGATGCCCGGCTTGGCGCGCTCGATCAGGTGCGGAAAGTGGCCCACCGAGCCGTCGGCACGGCGCACGATCGACACCGGCGCCCAGGCGCCGGCGCCGGGCAGGTCGTCCGCCACCGTGCCGCCGACCGCCTCGCCCAGGCGCAGGCCGTCGCCGGTGTTGCCGAAGGGGGCGGCCGACCAGTGCTCGCGACCGGTCGGCGTGTGCGGGAAGAGCTGGCGCGCGCGCGCCGGGTCGTGCGGAAAGCCGCCGCTGGCGAGCACGACGCCGCGGCGTGCGCGTACCTCGACCTCGCCTTGCTTGCCGCGCACGACCTCGCCTTGCTTGCCGCGCACGACCGCGCCGCAGACGCGCCCGCCCTCGGTGAGCAGGCGCAACACCGGGGCTTCGGTCCACAGTTCCATGCCGAGGTCGAAGCCGGACTTCGCCAGCCGCGCCACCAGCGCGTTGCCATTGACCAGCTTCATGCCGCGGCCGTGCACGGCGAGGTCCTTGAAATGCACCAGCACGCGCTTGGTCACGTGGCGGAACGACGCCCACGAGCGCAGGCTGTTCATGAAGTGGCGCAGGTCGGCGCCGGAGGCGATGCCCATGCCCCAGGGCGAGATCAGGTCGAGCGGGCGGCGCAGGTGCGCCAGGTTCGGCCCCAGCTCGCGCGCATCGAAGGGCGCGGCGCACACCGAGCGCCCGCCGGTGGCCGCGCCCGGGGTGTCGCCGTGGAAGTCCGGGATCAGGTTGCCGTCGATGAACTGCACCGCGGTGTGGCGGCGGAAGAACTCGAGCATGCGCGGGCCATGCTCGAGGAAGGCGTCGATCCGCGCCGGATCGTAGCGCTCGCCCAGTTCGTGCTTGAGGTAGGTGCGCGGGCCGTCGATGTCCTCGCGGATGCCAGCCTCGACCGCCAGCGGGTTGCGCGGAATCCACAGCCAGCCGCCGGACCAGGCCGAGGTGCCGCCATAGACGGCTTCCTTCTCCACCACCAGCACCTTGAGGCCGAGGTGGGCGGCGACCACCGCGCTCGCCAGGCCGCCGGCGCCCGAGCCGACGACGAGCAGATCGACTTCGTGCGGGGATTGGGCTGCAGCTTGCTTCATCTTCGTTGCCGACTCCGCTGAGGGCACGCCGCCGGCGCGTCCTGGGAACAGAAAAAGGTGGGGCGGGCGAGGGGAGAGCTGCCGTGAGTATCGGCGGCAGCCGCAATCACCCGCCCCGAGGGGAGACGTTCGGGGCGCCCGACTCAGCGCGCCAGCGGGCCGGCTTCGAGGAGGAAGTCGATCATGCGGTCGCGCACCGCGGCGAACATGCCGGTGCCGAGCTGGGTCAGGCAACCGCGCTCGCGCGCGGCCTGGATCAGCGGCGTCACCGCCGGCACGGTGATGACGTCGCCGACGAAACTGCCCGGCGCGAGCTTGTCGACCTGCAGCGGCAGCGGGTCCTCGGCGCGCATGCCGGCGGGGGTGGCGTTGACGACGACGCCGAAGCCGCTCGGGTCGTCGCTGCCGGCGACCACCTTGTCGCCGTGCCGGGCGCACAGGCGGGCGATCAGCGTGTCGCGGCGGGCGGCGTCGCCGTCGTGCACCGCGAGTTCGGCCACGCCCGCATCGAGCAGGGCGAGCGCGATCGCCGAGCCGGCGCCGCCCGCGCCCACCAGCAGCGCGCGCTGGCCTTCGGGCCGGCAGCCGGCGGCGCGCGCCGCGGCGACGAAGCCTTCGCCGTCGCACATGTCGCCGTGCCAGCTGCCGTCGGCGTTGCGGCGCATGATGTTGACCGCACCGAGGACGTGGGCGCGCTCGGTGGCGCTGGCGCACAGGTGGTAGGCGGCGAACTTGTGCGGCACGGTGATGCTGATGCCGTCGAAGTTCTTCGCCAGGCTCAGGCCGTGCACGACCGCGTCGAGGTCGGCGGGGCTGACATGCATCGGCACCAGCACCGCGTTGCGGCCGCGCTCGGCCAGCGTGGCGGTGACGCCGGCGGGCGATTTCACCTGCGCGATCGGGTCGCCGATGATGGCGAGGACGCGGGTTTCTCCGTTCAGGGCGGCGAGGGCTTGGGTCATCTCTGTCTCCGGGGCGGCCGTGGTTTTCTAGTACGATCTTAAAAACTGAAATGCAGTTCCAAAATGAAAACATATTTCAGAACGCACTGCAACGCCTGAGCACATTTGCTGTGCGCCTGACGCACAAGTGCGCGAGGCGTGCGGAAGGCGCGTGCGACAATGCCCGCCCGGCCGCGCGCCTGCGCGGCCTTGGTGATGGAGGAAAGAGGAAGGATGAGGATTGAAGCGGTGATCTTTGACTGCGACGGCACGCTGGTCGACAGCGAGGGGCTGGCGGTGGAGGTGGTCGTCGAACTGCTCGCCGAGGTCGGCGTGGCGGTCGGTGCCGACGAGGTCATGCGCCGTTTCCACGGTCGCCGCTTCGCGACCTTCCTGCAGGAGCTGTGCGCCGAGTTCCCCGCGCTCGATGCCGAAGCCATGATCGCGGGCTTTCGCTCGCGCACCACCGCGGTGTTCCGCGAGCGCCTGCAGCCGATGCCGGGTGCGCTCGAGCTGGTACGGGGCCTCGCGCTCGACAAGTGCGTGGCCTCGAACGGCCCGCGCGCCAAGATCGAGACCAGCCTCGAAGTGACCGGCCTGCTGTCGGCTTTCGGCGCGCGCATCGTCAGCGCCTACGAGCTCGACATGTGGAAGCCCGACCCCGGCCTGATCCACGCCGCGGCCGGGCTGATGGGGGTACCGGCCGCGCGCTGCCTGCTGGTCGAGGACAGCCTGCCCGGCGTGCAGGCCGGGCTCGCCGCCGGCGCGCGCGTCGCCGCCTACCGCCTCGATGCGGCGCAGCTCGGCGAGCTCGCCGGGCGGGTGCAGCGCATCTCCCATCTGGCCGAGGTGCCCGCGCTGCTGGGGTGCTGAGCGGGCCGGCGGCGGCTTTGGCGGCGCCGCCACGACGGGCCGGAAGTGGCCCGGGACGGGGCGATTCAGCGCTTAAATATTGGCACAAATCAAATTTGTTAGAATGAGGGCTCGAAGACAGACAAGGAAGTTCAATGTGCGGAATCGCAGGTGAAGTGAGGTTCGACGGCGGCAGCCCCGATCTGGGGGCGCTCGCCAGGATGAACGCACAGCAGGCGCGCCGCGGGCCGGACGGCAGCGGCGTGCATGCGCAGGGCGCGCAGGCCTGGGGGCACCGCCGGCTGAAGATCATGGACCTCTCCGAGGCCGCCCAGCAGCCGATGGTCGATCCCGAGCTCGGCCTGGGCATCGTCTTCAACGGCGCGATCTACAACCATCCCGAGCTGCGCCGCGAGCTCGAAGGCAAGGGCTACCGCTTCTTCTCCCACGGCGACACCGAAGTGCTGCTGAAGGCCTACCACGCCTGGGGCGAGGACTTCGTCCGCCGCCTCAATGGCATGTTCGCCTTCGCCATCTGGGAGCGCGACAGCGGCCGCGTGCTGCTCGGCCGCGACCGCCTCGGCATCAAGCCGCTGTACTACGCCGAGCTCGCCGGCGGGCTGCGCTTCGCCTCCACGCTGCCGGCGCTGCTGGCGGCGGGCGGGGTGGACACCGCGATCGACCCGGCAGCGCTCAATTACTACCTCTCCTTCCATGCCGTGGTGCCGGCGCCGCACACCCTGCTCGCCGGCGTGCGCAAGCTTGCGCCGGGCACGCTGATGCGCATCGAGGCCGACGGCCGGCGCGCCGAGCGCCGCTTCTGGTCGCTGGAGTACGCCCGTGACGCGGCCGACGAGGCGCGCAGCTTCGAGGACTGGACCGAGCTCCTGCTCGACGCCCTGCGCGCCGCGGTCAAGCGCCGCCTGGTGGCGGACGTGCCGGTCGGCGCGCTGCTCTCCGGCGGAGTCGATTCGAGCCTGATCGTCGGTCTGATGGCGGAGGCCGGCGTGCGCGAGCTGCGCACCTACAACGTCGGCTTCGAGGACGTCGGCGGCGAGAAGGGCAACGAGTTCGAGTACGCCGACATCGTCGCGCGCGAGTTCGGCACGATCCACGAACGCATCTTCGTGCCCGAGCGCGAGCTGCTCGCACGCCTGCCCGAGGCGGTGGCGGCGATGAGCGAGCCGATGGTGAGCCACGACTGCATCGGCTTCTACCTGCTCTCCGAGGCCGTGAGCCGCCACAGCAAGGTGGTGCAGAGCGGGCAGGGCGCGGACGAGGTCTTCGGCGGCTATTACTGGTACCCGAAGCTCGCCGGCAGCGCCGACCCGGTGGCCGACTACCTCGCCGCCTTCCGCGACCGCGACTTCGAGGAGTACGGCCGCGTCGTCAACCCGGCCTGGCAGGGCGTGGACTGCAGCGCGGCCTACGTCGCGGCGAGCTTCAATGCGCCCGGCGCGGACGACCCGGTGGAGAAGGCGCTGCGCCTGGACACCACGGTGATGCTCGTCGATGACCCCGTGAAGCGCGTCGACAACATGACGATGGCCTTCGGGCTGGAGGCGCGCGTGCCCTTCCTCGACCACGAGCTGGTCGAGCTCGCCGCGCGCATCCCGGCGCGCCACAAGCTCGCCCATGGCGGCAAGGGCGTGTTGAAGGAGGCCGCGCGCAAGCTGATCCCGGGCGCGGTCATCGACCGCCCGAAGGGCTACTTCCCGGTGCCGGCGCTGAAGTACCTGCAAGGCTCGGTGCTCGAACGCGTGCGCGACGCGCTGTCGAGCCGCGCCGCGCGCGAGCGCGGCCTGTTCCGCCAGGACTACGTCGATACCCTGCTCGCCGATCCCGCCGCCCACCTGACGCCGCTGCGCGGCTCCAAGCTGTGGCAGCTCGGCCTGCTCGAATGGTGGCTGCAGACCCATGTCGGCTGAGGGAGGCGTGATGATCCGCAAGCAGATCGCGCGCGCGCTGCGCGCCGGCCACCAGCCCCTGCACCTGCCCGCCGGCCAGCCGGAGATGGAGGCGATGCCGTCCAACGTCGTCGTCGAATGCGGCTGGGGGCGGCTGCTGCCGGCGCAGACCTGGCGCGACCCCGCCGCGCTCGCCGCCGCGCTGCTGCACGAGCGCGCCGGCCAGCGCGACATCGCCTTCTACGTCGAGAAGCCGCAGGTGGTGGTGGCGAGCGCGCCGCAGCAGCTCTTCCTCGACCCCTCGGACGCCTTCCGCCTGCAGCTTTCGGCCTACCGCACGCGGCGCGCGGCACGGCGCGGCTTCATGCTGCGCGGGCTGCGCACGCGTGCCGACGTCGCCGCGATCAACGCCCTGTACCGCGCGCGCCACATGGTGGCGGTCGATCCGCTGCGGGTGTGGCGCGAGCGCGCCAGCCGCGGCATCACCTATGCGCTCGCCGAGGACCGCGACAGCGGCGAGGTGATCGGCGTGGCGATGGGGCTGGACCACGTCGAGGCCTTTGCCGACGTGCAGCAGGGCGCCAGCCTGTGGGCGCTGGCGGTGGCGCCGCAGGCCACCCACCCGGGCGTCGGCGAGGCCCTGGTGCGCTACCTCGCCGAGCACTACCAGGCACGCGGGCGGGCGTGGATGGACGTGTCGGTGATGCACGACAACGAACAGGCGATCGCGCTCTACGACAAGCTCGGCTTCCACCGCATCCCGGCCTTCGCGGTGAAGCGGCGCAACGCCATCAACGAACCGCTGTTCACCGGCAGCGCCGGCGCGCTCGCCGGCCTCAACCCCTACGCCCGCCTGATCGTCGACGAGGCGGCGCGGCGCGGCATCCACGCCGAGGTGCTCGATGCCGACAACGGCTACTTCCGCCTCACCCTGGGCGGGCGCGCGATCGTCTGCCGCGAGTCGCTGTCGGAGCTGACCTCGGCGGTGGCGATGAGCCGCTGCCAGGACAAGCGCGTGACGCTGAAGCTGCTCGCCGGCGCTGGCCTGGCGGTGCCGGCGCAGGCCGACGCCGACGACGAGCCCGCCTGGCAGGCGCTGCTCGCCACGCACGGCGCGGTGGTGGTGAAGCCGGTCGAGGGCGAGCAGGGCAAGGGCATCAGCGTCAATCTGACGCAGGCCGACGACGTCCGTGCCGCGATCGGGCGCGCGCGCCAGTTCTGCGAGCGCGTCATCGTCGAGCAGTTCTGCCGCGGCCAGGACCTGCGCATCGTCGTCATCGACTACCAGGTGGTGGCCGCCGCGGTGCGGCGGCCGCCGCTCGTCGTCGGCGACGGCGCGAGCACCGTGCGCGAGCTGATCGACAAGCAGAGCCGGCGGCGCGCCGCGGCCACCGGCGGCGAGTCGCGCATCCCGGTCGACGCCGAGACCGAGCGCTGCGTGCGCGCCCAGGGCCAGGCGCTCGACGCCGTGCTGCCGGCCGATGTGCGCCTGCAGGTGCGCAACACCGCCAACCTGCACACCGGCGGCACCATCCACGACGTCACCGCCGAGCTCCACCCGGCGCTGCGCGCCGCGGCCGAGACCGCGGCGCGCGTGCTCGACATCCCGGTGACCGGGCTCGACTTCCTCGTCCCCGCG
>JANJTU010000259.1 GCA_024710965.1 Thauera sp.
ACCCAGGCCATCGGCAGGTAGGACAGGATGTCCTCCTTGTCGGTGAGCTTGTCGAACTGGATCGCGCCGCTCGCCGCGGCGATGAAGGCGCCGTGGGTCTGGCACACGCCCTTGGGCTTGCCGGTGGTGCCCGAGGTGTACAGCATGATCGAGATGTCGTCCGAGGCCCCCTTGGCGATCTCGCCGTCGAGGAAGTCGGGCTGGTTGCGGTCGTGGATCCGCCCCATCTCCTGCAGCTCGTCCAGACCCATCAGCAGGGTCTGGGTGTAGTGGCGCATGCCGCGGGGATCGTCGTAGATCACGTGCTCGAGCAGCGGCGCATCGGGCTGGATCTCGACCATCTTGTCCACCTGCTCCTGGTCCTCGACCACGGCAAACTTGATCTCGGCGTCCTGCAGCACGTAGGCCATCTCCTGGGCCACGGCGTCCTGGTACATCATCACCGGGATGCCGCCCAGGCACTGGCAGGCCGCCACCGACCAGTACAGCCGCGGCCGGTTGTCGCCGACGATGGCCAGCCGGTCGCCGCGGCGAAAGCCCAGCTGGGCCAGGCCGCAGGCGATCGCGCGCACGTTCTCGGCCACCTGCGCCCAGGTGTAGGTCTGCCAGATGCCATATTCCTTCTCGCGCATCGCCGGCCGTTGCGGCCGGACCCTGGCGTGGTGCATCAGCAGGCGCGGAAATGTGTCCAGCGCGGTGTCCAGCACGCCGTCCTGTGCGCCGCCCGCACCGTGCCCGTGAATGTCGGACATGCCCCTTCTCCTTCGGTTTGTACTGCCTGTCTCCTCGCCCGGCCCCGTGTTGTCTGCGGTCGGGGTCCGGGGCGGGCGCCATGAGACGCCCATCGATGGTGGTTGGATGCAGTGTCGCAAGGCATGTTTGCGCAACTGTTTGCGGAATGTACTGAATTGTGACGAGGCGACTGCGGCTGAGCGGAGACAGCAAAACTCAGGGCCTGTCGTAACCAGAACCGCGGGACGAGGTGGGAGGCAGGGGGAGGAATCGGGACGGCCGGGAAGAAGCTGTTGCGCTGTATGCAAGGGCTGGCGCGGCGCGTCGTTCAGCGACGCAGGCGCAGCTTCAGGTAGGCGGCGGTGAGCAGGGGGACGTCGTAGGGCGGGCGGAACTCGGCGCGCAGCGCGCCGTCGGGCCCCACCAGAAAGAGCGCACCGCTGTGATAGGGGGCGCGTTCGCCGGCCGCCAGGCGGGCGGCGGCCGGCGCGAGCGCGGGCACGAGTTCGTCGGCGAGGCGGGCGAGTACCGGCAGCGCCCCGCCGCCGGCGATGAAGGCCGGGTCGGCGGCGGCCACGCGCGCTGCCAGCGTGGCGGGCGGCGCCGAGCCGGGCTCGAGCGCGACGAACAAGACCTGCGGCCGCTTGGCGGTGCCGGCGAGGCGGCGCTGCAGCCCTGCCAGCGCCGCCAGCGCCGCCTCGCAGGGCGCCGCGCACTGCAGGTCGCCGAGCAGCACGAAGGTCCATTGGCCGAGCAGCCGTTCGGAGCCGAAGGGCTCGCCGCGGGCGTCGTGCAGCTCGAAGTCGGGCACAGGCCAGCCGGCGGCACCGACGTCGAGCTGTAGCGCCGGCGGCTCGGCGGCCCGCGCCGTCGGCGCGGCGGCGAGGATCAAGGCGAGCGCGAGCGCGCCGGCGCCACAACCGCGCCGCGGTCTCATGGCCGGCTCCGTGCGCCGCCGGCCGCGGTGGCAGCGGCGTTTGTATGAACCCGGCAGCAGATCAGTTCATGCTCGTGCAAGCGGGAATCCCCGCCCGCCGTGCTGGGTCCCGCTCCGCGCTTTCGCGGCGACGACGGCATGCGATATTCGATTGCCGGGTCGATGGCCTCGCCCCCCGGTCGCGCGCGGCGGCGTGCTCGCAGCGTGCGCACGACCACGACCAGGCTCGAGCCGGCCATCAGCGCCGCGGCGAGCACCGGCTGCAGCAGACCGGCGGCGGCCAGCGCGAGGGCGACGAGGTTGTAGCCGAAGGCCCAGCACAGGTTGGCGCGCACCGAAGCCTGCACCGCCCGTGCGAGCACGAACAGTTCCGGCAGCTGCGCCAGCCCGCCGCGCGGCAGCACGACGTCGGCGCTCTCGCGCGCCAGATCGCTCGCTCCCCCCACGGCGATGCCCACCGTGGCCGCCGCCAGCACCGGGCCGTCATTGAGGCCGTCACCGACCATCGCCAGCGGGCCATGGAGCGCCTGCCAGCGCCGCAGCGCGGCGACCTTGGCCTCGGGCAGCAGCCCGCCCTGCCAGGCCGCGAGGCCGAGCCGGCGCCCGAGCGCGGCCACCGCCGCCTCGCCGTCGCCGGACAGCAGCAGGCTCGGCAGCCCCTGCCGGCGCAGCGCGGCGACCACGACGGCAGCCTCGGGCCGGAGCGGATCGGCGAACACCGCCGCGCCTCGCACCCGCCCGCCCCAGCCGATCCACGCCGCCTTGCCCGCCGGCAACGCCGCCGGCGCGAGCGCCGGCGGCGTTGCCCAGCCCTGCGCCGTCATGAAGGCCTGCGAACCGAGCGCGCAGTATTCGCCCGCGACCTCGCCGCCGATGCCGGCGCCGGCCTGCGCCTGGAGGGCATGGACCACGCCGGCGCGCCGCCCTGCCGAGCCGGCGTGGGCGCGGATGGCACGCGCCACCGGGTGATCGGACCCCGCCGCCAGCGCCGCAGCGCGGCGCAGCACCTCGCGCACCGACGCGCCCTCGACGGCGAAGGCGAGCGGGCGCAGTTCGCCACGGGTCAGCGTGCCGGTCTTGTCGAAGGCCAGCGCGCGCACGCGTGCGAGCCGCTCCAGCACCACACCGCCGCGCACCAGGATGCCGCGCTGTGCCGCCTCGCCGATGCCGAGCACGCCGGCAAGCGGCGCGGCCAGCCCGAGCGCGCAGGGGCAGGCCACCACCAGCACCGAGATGCCGGCCAGCAGCGCCGCCTCCATGCCGGCGCGCCCGCTCCAGTACCACGCCGTCGCCGCCGCGAGCAGCAGCACCGCAGGGACGAAGGCGGCGGCGACGCGGTCGATGGTGTCGCCGAGCGCAGACTTGCGCGCCAGCGCCTCGCGCACCAGGCGGCCCATGTGCACCCAGTGCGTCGCGCGGCCCGCCACCGTGGCGCGCACCAGCAGCTGGCCGGCGCCGTTCACGCTGCCCGCCCACACCTGCGCGCCGGGCGCCTTCCACTGCGGCGCGGGCTGGCCGCTGCGCACCGACTCGTCGCAGGCCGAATAGCCGTCGAGGACGACGCCATCGACGCCGATGCGCTCGCCGGGCAGCACGCGCACGACCTCTCCGACCGCCACCTCGGCCACCGGCCGCAGCACCTCGCCACTGCCGGCACCACCCCCGACGCCGCCTGCGGCGCTGCCCTCGCCCTCGCCCCGCACGCGCACCATCGCCCGCTCCGCGGCGAGCATCGGCGCCAGGCTGCGCGCCGCGCGCACGCGAGCCTGGGCCTCAAGATAGCGGCCGAGGGTAAACAGCATCAGCACCATCGCCGCGGTGTCGAAATACACCCCACCGCTGCCGCGCAGCACCTGCCAGACCGAATAGCCGTAGGCGCCGAGCACACCGACGCTGACCAGGCTGTCGGCGGTGAGGCGGCCGGCGCGCGCCGCCTGCCACGCACCGCCGAAGAAGGGCGCGCCGAGCACCACCAGCAGCGGTGTCGCCAGCAGCCACAACAGCGCATCGACGAGGCGGCCGAGCCAGGCTTCGCCGGCGAGGCTGCCCGAATACTGCAGCAGGCTGAAGAGCATGATGAACATGGCGAGGAAGGCACCAACGCCGAGTCGGATCAGCAGCGCCGCGGCCTCCGGCTCGTCGTGCTCGCCATGACTCACCTGGAAAGCGAGGCAGCAGCCGTAGCAGCAGAAGGCGTGCGGCTCGCCACCGACTTCGCGCTGCAGGCCGAGGCGGCCCAGCGGCAGCTGGCAGTGGCTGCAATGCGCAGCGGCGGGAATGGCAGCAGCAGCGGAAGTCGACGTGGACGTGGCCATCGCGCCGGCCCTCACAGCCCGTGCAGGTGGGCGCTCATCGGCAACAGGCCGCGGGCGCAGGTGACGAGGCCGAGCGTGACGATGAAGCCGCCGGCAACGCGCACGCCGAGCAGCCGCCGCGCCGGGCCGAAGGCGGCGAGGCGGGCACGGTCCGGGCGGTCGGCGCGGTCGGCTCCGCCCCGCAGGAGCACGATCCGGGCCTCGCCGCTTGCGAGCTTGCCGCTCTCCGCCGTCGGCGCGAGCCGGCCGCCGCCGTGCCCAGGCGGCACGCGCAGGCGCAGCCCGACCCCGCCGGCGAGCAGCATCATCGGCAGCGTGCCGAGGCCGAACGCGGCCATCGTCAGCAGCCCCGGCAGCGCGCCGCCGCTGGCCGCGGCCTGAGCGGCGAAGGCATACACGAGCGGACAGGGCAGCAGGCCGTTCGCCACGCCGAGCGCAAGCGGCACGCCGCTGCCGCGCGCCGCGAGCAAGGTGCGCAGCACCGCCCCCAGCTGCACGGCGGCGGCCTCGGCGCGCGGCAGGGCGAGGCGCCCGAGCACGCCGAGAAACTGCAGGCCGACGAGTACCATCAGCAGCCCGGAGACGAGCGCCAGCCCCCGCTGCGCCATGCTCGCCGCCGACCCCTCGCCGGCGTGGCCGACGAGCAGCACGCCGAGTTGGCCGACGAAGGCACCGGCAAAGCAGTAGGTAGTGATGCGGCCGAGGTTGTAGAGCAGGTGGCGGCGCAGCGTCGCCGCCCCGCCGCGCGCATCGGCGCCGAGCGCGCAGGCAAAGCCCCCGCACATGCCCAGGCAGTGCATGCTGCCGGCCACCCCGGCGAGAAAGATCAGCACGGTCTCGCTCACTGGATCATCCTCCTGTGGCGACGCGCCGGCGGGTCGTCTCTGCACGGCCGACCCTGGAATGCGCCCCCCCCCCTGCGCGCGGCCGGGCGGCGCTCTTGCCCCTCCGCGCCCTCGGTGCGCCCGGGGCCCTCCTCGCGTGCGCGCGCCGGCGCGGCGGCGCTCACTTCCGCAGCGCGAGCCAGGCGACCCACGCGAAGAAGCCCACCGTCATGATCACGAAGATCCAGAAGGCGATCCCTTCGGCCAGGCTCATCGCGGCCTCCTAGGGCAGGCCGACGCCGATCACGTTCAGCGCCAGCTCGCCGAACAGGAACAGCAGGTTCAGCACCGCCAGGGCGAGCAGGATTCTCGGTGCCATCGTCGCTCCTTTGCCATGCGCTCACTGACTGAGGTCCAGCCCCGGGCCGAGGCCGCCCCAGTAGGTGTAGCCGTAGTACAGCGCCCACACGAACAGCACCAGGTAGACGAGCAGCAGCCAGCGGTTGATGCGGCCGTGGCGGGCCTCGATGTGTCCGCCGCCATACTTCTGCGTCTGGCGCTCGTGCGGCTCCTCTGGCGCCGGGGACGCGGGCGTCTTGCCGGGTTCAGCCTTGCCGAAGTCAGTCATCGCCATCCTCCTCGCGGCCGACCTCCGCCCGGTAGGCGCGGAACTTGGCCGCCTCGACGTCGTTGAAGAGGCCGGACAGCACCGCCCAGATGAACAGGCAGACCGCGCCCAGGCTCATGCACAGGGCGACGAGGAACTGGATCAGGGTCAGTTTGGCCATCGTGCACAACCTCATTCCGGCGCCGCGGGCGGGTCGTCGTCGATCAGCTCGAAGCCGTGCTTCGCCGCCCAGGCCGCGCCGGCGTAGCGCGTCGGCGCCTCGTCCGCCTGCAGCCGGTAGGCGTGGCGCGACTCGTCGGCGCGCAGGCCGGGATCGTTCAGGGCGGCGCGGTCGGACGCATCGATGCGCAGCGGCTCGCCCGTCAGCGGGTCCTTGAACGCCGACAGCGACAGCACGTAGTAGGCCAGCGCCCAGCGCTCGTCCTCGGCCACGGTGTCGGCGAAGGAGGGCATCGGCGTGCCGGAGAGGCCGGTGGAGATGGTGCGGAAGATGTCCTTCACGTCCGCCCCCGACTTGAACTGGCCGGTGGTCAGGTTGGCCGGCGGGATCGGGAAGCCGAAGTCGTCCTCCAGCCCCTCGGCCTTCTCGCCGTCGCCCTTGCCGCCGTCGCCGTGGCATTCCCAGCACTTCGCAGCCTGCCACGCACTGCGGCCGCGCTCGACCAGGGCCGCACTCGGGGCCGGCGGCTCGCCGACGAAGAGCGGCGCCTTCGCCGGCTCCTCGACAAAGTAAAAGTAGGGGCTGGCCGCATCGCTGCGGTCGGCGGCGAGCACGTACTTGATGTACTGGATCACGGCCAGCCGATCCTTCAGCGGCAGCTCGTGCCAGGACGGCATCGCCGTGCCGCGCACGCCGCGCGTGATCGTGCGCAGCAAGTCGCCGTCGTCGGGCATCGAGCCGGACGGGGTGAGGCGGAACTTGAACACGCCGAGGGTGAAGTCGCGCGGCCGGTCGGTCTGCATGAAGGCCGCGGCCGGGCCGTTGCCGTCGCCCTGCTCGCCGTGGCAGCCGAGGCAGCGGCGCGCGTACACCGCCTTGCCGTGGGCGATCCATTCTTCCGAGCGCGGCACGATGACCTGCGAGGCATCCATGCGCTGCGGCTCGAAGCGGTCGCGCCACTTGCCACGGTGGATGCCGAGCTTCTGCAGATAGGCGACCAGGCCCTGCAGGTCCGCGCTGGCAGCGAGCAGTTGCACCTCCTCGCCGGTGTATTCGTCGTTGGGGGTGAAGATCACCGGGTACTTGCCCAGCGCCGGCACGTAAAGCAGGCCCTCGGCGTTGGGGGTGAGGACGATGCGCTCGTCGCTGTCGAAATCGAACAGGCGCTCGGTTACCGGCGTGCGCTCCAGGCTGCGTTCGCCGTCGGCGTCGGTGACGATCTTCGCCCGGTGCGGGCCGTCGAACAGCGCGGTGAAGCGCGGCATGATCGAATCGGGTGACAGCATGCGCGGGTTCCAGAAGTGGGCGATATGCCAGGCGTCGCTGTACTTGAGGCCGACGCGCGACAGGTCGGGGCCGATGCGCCGCGTCGAGAACAGGTGGGGCAGGTCATGGGCATACTCGCCGGCCTGCGTGATCGGCCCCCAGCGCCGCGTCTCGCCGGCGACCGGGCGCACGTACTGCGAATGGCAGTACCAGCAGCCCTCGCGCGTATACACCTGGCGCCCGCGCTGCTCGAGCGGCGTGTAGGCGCTCGCGCGGTACTCCACCCACTTCAGCTCACCGAGCTCGGTGCGTACCACCGCGGTGACCTTGTCGGTGCGCGACTGTGGCTCCACCATCGGCAGCACGCCCTGCACGAAGGCCGCCAGCGACAGGCAGCCGAAGCCGCCGATGAGGGCGTAGTAGCGCAGGCCGTAGCGCGTCATGTCGCCACCTCCGCCGCCCTGCCCGCCGCGGCCGGCGCCGCGGCGCGCGCCGCGAGCACGGTGCGCATCAGGTTGTACACCAGCAGCGACATGCCGATGTCCATCGAGATGCCGGCCACGGTGCGCACCAGCCAGTAGGGCCGGATCGCCACCAGCGAATCGAGCCACTCGACCCCGGCCATCAGCATGTAGCCCTGCTGCAGCCCGGCCATGGTCAGGTCCAGCCCCATCAGGCTGATGCCGAAGGTGATCAGCCAGAACGACCAGTTGCCCAGCGTCGGCGACCACAGCGGGCGGCCGACCAGCTTCGGGATCGTGTACACGGTGCCGGCGATCGCCCACACGACGAAGGTGCCGAACACCGTCAGGTGCGAGTGCGAGATGACGAAGTCGCTGAAGTGGGTCGGCTCCTGGATCGAGCGCAGCGCCTCGGTCGAGCCCTGGAAGCAGCCCACCAGGTACATCAGCGAGCCCATGATGAGGAATTTCGCCGTGAGGTTGTCGCCGAAGCTGTGCCAGCGCCCGATCATGGTGCCGAAGAAGTTCTGCAGCACCGTCCACACCGGCACGATCAAGAGCATTGAGGTGATGATCGCCAGCGTCTCGGCCCAGTCGGCGATCGGGCTGTAGAGGTAGTGGTGGATGCCGACGAAGGGGTAGAACAGCGCCAGCGACCAGAAGCCCACCAAGGAGAGCTTGTGGCTGTAGATCGGGTTCTTCACGCTCGCCGGCAGGAAGTAGTAGATCAGCACGTAACCCGCCGGCGTGATCCACAGGCCGACGATGTAGTGGATGAAGAGGCCGTGGAAGGCGGCGCTGTTGATGCCGGTGATGTAGTAGGGAAGGATGAAGCTGCCCAGGATCAGGTTCATCACCGTCCACACGAAGGCACCGATCAGGTACCACACCGCGACGTAGAGCTGCGGCTCGCGCCGGCGCGCGATGGTGACGAGGAACTGCACGGTGGTGATGGCGATGACGGCGAAGATCAGCGCATCGATCGCGAGCGGGAACTCGCCCGCCTCCAGGCCCTGGTTGTAGCCCAGCAGCAGCGAGGCCATGCCCGCCACCAGGCTCAGGTTCCACGCCCACACCAGCCAGTGCCCCCACTGCCCGTTCCACACGCGCACGCCGCACAGCCGCGGCAGCAGGTAGTGGCACAGGCCGATGAACAGCGTCGAGAAGGCGCCGAAGATGACGCCGTTGACGTGCATCGGGCGCAGCCGGCCGAAAGTGAGGTATTCCGAGGTGCCGAGGTAGTCGGGGTAGTTGAACAGGGTCGAGATCGTCACCCCGATGCTGGGCGTGAACATCAGCCAGAACAGGCCCCAGTAGAGCCACTTCAGCACCAGCTCGCGATCGACCAGCGAGTCGAGCTCCGGGTAGTCGTTCTCAGCAGCCATGGCCTTGCCCCTCCTCGCGCCTTCCCCCTCGCGGCCCCGCTTGCCGCCGCGCGCGGCGGTCAGGCAGGAGGCGGGGCCACCGCGCCGCGGATCCGGCTCAATGCCTGCCCGGATCGAGCCTGGAGTTGCGGTTCGACCAGTAGATGTAGGCTTCCAGCGCCTTCATCGCCGGCCCGTCCGGGTCGATCTTCTCGCCCTCGTTCGGCTTCTCGATGCACCAGTTGATCATGTCGCGCAGGGTCGCGAACTCGTTCATCTGCTCCTGGAACTTCGGGAACTCCTGCGGGTGGGTGTCCGAGGTATACGGGTGGCACATCGCGCAGGCCATGCCGGTGTTCGACAGCTTGACGCCGAGGCGTTTCTCGGTGGCGGCATCGCCGTGGAACAGCCGGTCACCGTCGCGCACCTGCTCCATGAACACCTCCTCGAAGGCCTTCAGTTGCTCTGCGGTGTGCTTTTCCTTGTGCGCCAAGGCCTCCATGCCGCCGGCGGCGAGCGCGACCACCGCACCGACCGCCACCGCGATCAAGGGGTAGCGCAGTCCTTTCCTTGCCATGGTCGTCCCTCCTTCTTCATGCAGTGGGACTCAGATGCGGTCGGCGATGCGTGGCGACAGCACCTGGTTGCGGTTGTCGCCGGTGCCGGAATCGTCCGCTGCGGTTGCATAGACGTCCTTGCGCCACATCTTGTATTCGTGCTCGGCGCGCCCGGCCGCGTTCATCGCGATCGCGCCCCAGCCTACGCCGTCGAAGTGATCGCCGGGGTCGGCGCGGATCATCGGCTGGGTCAGCGCGGGCACGCCTTCGGGCGCATACGGCCACGGCCACGAGGTGGCGAGCATGCCGATCGAGCGCATCGTGCCGATCTCGTTGTACAGCACCTGGTGGGTGTGGCCGTGGATGTTGGTGACGTTGGCGAAAGGCTTCAGGATCTCCTGCACCGGCAGCCAGTCGCGCACCCAGAAGTTCCACGGCGGGTAGTACTCGTACAGCGGATTGTGGCTGAAGATCAGCACCGGCTTGTCCTTCGGCCAGTCGGCGAGCTTGTCGGCGAGCCACTTCAGCTGCTCGTCGCCGACCGCCGCCCAGGCACCGCCCAGCGTGCCGTCGAGGGTGGCCATGTGGCCCATGCGCTCCTTGTCGCTCATCTTGCGCGCGGTCCAGAAGTCCGGCGCGCGGCTGATCGTGTCCAGCCCGATGACGCGCACGCCCTTGTGGTCGAAGCTCCACGGCGTGGCGCCGAACATCTTGTTCCAGGTCGCGCCCATGTCCAGGTACCAGTCGTGCTCGCCGGGGATGAAGACCTGGCGGATCTTGACCTCCTTCAGCAGTTCGGCGCCGAGCTGCAGCTCGACCGGATCGCCAAGCTGCGCGAGGTCGCCGCCGAAGACCATGAAGTCGGCCGGCGGATTCATCGCCTGGACCTCCTGGAAGGCCCGCACCGCCTTCTCGACGAAGCGCGTGTTGACGTCTTTCGGGTAGAGGTGGGTGTCCGACACCCAGGCGAAGCTGAAGGCCGTGCCGCTCTGCGCGAAGGCCATCTCGATCGTGTTCAGGATCGGCAGCAGGCCGAAGGTGGCGGCCCCCGCCATGCCATAGCTCAGTGACTTGTGCAGGAAGGTGCGGCGCGTGATCGTCGTCCCCGCGTCGGGACGGACGCGATCGGGGCGCAGGCCCCCTTCCATGTCACCGCATCGCCACATCTTTTCGCTCATCTCCTTACCCCTCATCTCCTTACGCTCCTTCGCACGCGTGCCGGAGCGCGCGGAAGGCGCACGCTATTTCTTCTTCAGCTCGATCGACAGCGTGAGCGTCTCCCCACTCTTCACCGTCACCGGCAGCTCCGTGTCGCCGGTGTAGTTCTGCGTCGCCACCAGGGTGTAGTCGCCCGGCGGCACCTCAGTGATGCTGAAGCCGCCGTCCTCGCCGCTGAGCGCGTAGTAGGGGCTGTCAGCGACGAAGATGTGGGCGAGCATCCAGCCGTGCGCGTCGCACTCGACCCGCACCAAGCCGGCGCGCGGCAGGTCGACGGTGACCTTCGCCCCCTTGTCCGGCAGCGCCAGGTTGAAGGCCGTGCGCCGGCCGTAGAAGCCATGCGTGTTGTGCAGCACCGGATCGGAGTTGAGCACGTCGAGCTTGCCCGCCCGGACGATCTGCACCGCCGGTCTGAAGATGCAGCGCTCCTGGTCGAGGACCGGCGTCGGCGCCTCGGCCCAGGCCTTGCCCCTGGGCACCGCCTTCAGGTAGACCACCGCGTCCTGCACGCCCTTGTCCACGCCGAGCCGCAGCTGCGGTTCGTCGCGCGGCCCGCCGCAGACCTCGCGGTTCTTGGTCGGAATGATCTTGCGCACCGGCACGTTGCCGTTGAAGACCACTTTGCCCTCGATCCTGCCGCCGCCGGCAACGGCGACCACCTCGTAGGCCGAGGCCGCCGAAATGCCGCCTGTCGACAGGAGCCAAGGCAGCACCGCAATCAACGCACTCGCCGACTTGCCCATGCCTCGCTCCTCGCCCCGCTCTGCTGCGTCTCCGGCCGCCACCGCGCTCACCGCCAAGCCGTAACGTCCGCCGCCTGCACGGAAGCACCCCTACGCTAGTCCGATTTAAGCAGCCCGCCTGCGGCGGGGAAAATTCATTGTCTAGATCACGGATATCGACAAGCTGCTGCCCGGCGCGCGCCGGCGGCGAGCCCCGCGCGGGCGCCGCGGCTTTCGGCGCCACGGAATGTCTACTAGATTGACTACAGACCGCGGAGCCGGCACCAGGGAGGCAGATCATGACGCTGCAGGAGCTGCGCTATCTCGTTGCGATTGCCGACACGGGCCATTTCGGCCGCGCCGCGCAGGCCTGCCACGTCGGCCAGCCAACGCTGAGCACGCAGCTGCGCAAGCTCGAGGACTACCTCGGCGTCATCGTGTTCGAACGCGACAGGCATCACCTCGTGCCCACCCCCGTCGGTGAGCAGATCATCGAGCGCGCACGCGCCGCACTGGCCATCGTCGAGGAGATCCGCGCGCTCGCGCGCCAGGGCCAGGACCCGATGGACGGGCCGCTGTGCTTGGGTGTGATCCCCACCCTCGGCCCCTACCTGATCCCGCACCTGCTCGGCGCGCTGCACGAAGCCGCGCCGGCGCTGCACCTGTTCCTGCGCGAGGACCTCACCGCGAACCTGCTCGGGCGCCTGCGCCAGTGCCGGCTCGACGCGCTGCTGCTGGCGCTGCCGGTGGCGGGGGGCGACCTCGAGAGTGTCGAGCTGTTTCGCGAGCCCTTCGTCGTCGCCCTGCCGCAGGACAGCGCGCTGGCGCGCAAACCCTTCATCGGCGCGGAAGACCTCGACGGACAGAACGTGCTGCTGCTCGAGGAAGGACACTGCATGCGCGACCATGCGCTGGCGCTGTGCGGCAGTGCGGCCTCGCCGGCCCGCGACGAGCTGCAGGCGACCAGCCTCGAGACGCTGCGCCAGATGGTCGCCGCGGGGGTGGGCTGCACGCTGCTGCCCGCGCTCGCCACGCTGCCACGGGCGAGCTCGGTGCCCAGCCACCTGCTGCAGCTGCGCCATTTCGCCGCCCCGGACGCCTGGCGCAGCATCGGCCTGGTGTGGCGCCGCCACTACCCGCGCGAGAAGACCGTGCTCAGGCTGGCGGAGATCATCGTCGCCAACCTGCCGGCGGTGGTCGAGGCAGTCCACCCGCCGGGTGCGAGCCTGCTCACTGCCGCCGCCTGAAGTCAGTCGTCCGTATGTGCCCCGGCCTTTGCGGCAAGGCGCGTGTCGGCCGGCATCGCCGCCGCCGCGAGCCGGGTGCACAGGCCGAGCACGGCACAGGCGTCGCTGGTCGTCAGCTCACGCCCGAGCACGAGACGGACGTCGACGGCCAGTTGCGCGCTCGCCGCGGCCGCGATCAGCGGCTTGAACGGCAGGGCGGCGGCGAAGGCGGCAGCCGCCTCGCGGTAGCCGTCGCGATACTCGACGAACGAGGCCGGCACGTCGAACGGGCGCTGGTTGGTGAGCCGCGGCCAGGCCTGGCCCTGCTCGCGGAGCAGCGTTGCGAGCCGGCGCGCGAGGCCATTGCTGCCGTGACCGTTGGCAATTTCGTAGCGCACGGCGCGCGCGGCCGGCGTGGCCGCCGCCGCACGAGGGCTCGCGGCTTCGGCGCGCGGCGCCGCCCCGTCTGCTGCCCCCTCTGCCACCACCGCCGGCGGCGCGACCGCGGCGATGATCACCGCCGCCTCCGCCACCTCGGCCGCCGCCGGCGGGCCGTTACGCAGCGTGTAGACGTTCTCCGCCACCTTCACCACCATGCTGTCGGGCGCCCCCACCGGCTGCGCCGTGCGCACCGTCACCCGTCCTGACGAGGTTCGCTGCGCGGCTGCCGGCGGCTGGCCCTCGGCCGCGGCCGGCGCAAGCGCCGACAGCGCGGGGAGCGCCACCTGCGCCGGCATCTCGGTGTGCATCACCGGCGCCACCGTGGCGCTAGCGGCGGCCAGCAGGATGGGGCCACCCGGCGCGGGCGGCGCGGACGGCTTCGGCAGCGGCAGCGTGTTGCCGCGCCACCGGGCCTCAGCCACGTCCGCCCGGTCCGGGTCGCCGAGGCGCCGATAGACGGTCGCCAGGTTGGCCCACGCGCGCCGGTTGCCGCCGTCCAGTTCCACCGCGCGGCGCAGCGCGCTTGCCGCGGCTTCGTCGCGCCCGGCCAGCAGCAGCGCGTAGCCGAGGTTGTTGTGCAGATGGCTGGCGGCCGGCGCGAGGTTCACCGCCCGCTCGAGCGCCGCCACGCCATCGTCGAAGCGCCCGCGCAGCGCCTGCAGGGCGCCGAGCGCGCTCCACGCGGCCACCTTCCCCGGCTCGGCCTCCAGCGCCTTGCGGTACGCGGCGACCGCCTCGTCGGCGGCGCCCTGCCCTTCCTTGTAGCGGCCGAGGGCGTAGTAGCCCGCCGCGCTGGGGTGGCCGTGACGTACCGTCTGCACCGGCTCCACCGACCACGCCTTGTCCGGCATCTTCGGGTTCGTGCTGCACGCGCCCAGCAGCAGGGCCGCAAGCACAGGGTTCAGGCACAGGGCAAACTTTTTCATGACGGCATTCCCCCGTTTCAGCCGCCGCCGGCCATGGTCGGCAGCAGGATGCGGTAGATCTGGATCATCGCCGGCCCGAGCAGCACCAGCATCAGCGACGGGAAGATGAAGAAGATCAGCGGGAACAGCAGCTTCAGCGCGATCTTCGCCGCCGCCTCCTCGGCGCGCTGGCGGCGCCGCGTGCGCAGCATGTCGGAATGCACCCGCAGCGAGGCGGCGATGCTGGTGCCGAAGCGCTCGGCCTGGATGATCATGGCGACGAAGCCTTCGACCTCTTCCACGCCGGTGCGCGTGGCGAGATTGCGCAGGGCCCGCGCACGCTCGAGGCCGGCGCGCAGTTCCAGCGTCACCAGGTGCAGCTCTTCGGCGAGCGCCTCGCTCTTGTGCTGCATTTCGTCGGCGACGCGCACCAGCGCGGCCTCGACGCCGAGGCCCGCCTCGACGCACACCGTCATCAGGTCGAGCGCGTCGGGGAAGGTCTCGAAGATCTCGCGCTGGCGCACGAAGATCAAGCGATTGAGGACGATGTTGGGCAGGTAATAGCCGAGCGCCGCGGCGAGCAGCACCACCAGCAGCGTGCCCTGGAACTGTAGCTCGGGGCTCGAGACCAGCACCGTGAAGTAGGCCAGCAAGGGCAGGCCGAGCGCGAGCACCGTCTTGATGCCGAAGAAGGCGAGCGGCGCGGCCGGGTGGCGGATGCCCGCATTCATGAAGCGCTTGCGCAGGGCCGACGTGTCCTCGCTGTCCTCGGGCGTGGACAGCTTGGCGAACGGCCCGGTCAGGCGCACGGCGCGCTCGACCCAGGCGTCCGCCGCCGGAGCCGGGCCCGCCTTGCCGCCGCCGAGCGCGTCCAGGCGCTCGGCGGTCGCCGAACGCGAGAACAGGCTCATCAAGAAAAAGGCGCCGGCCGCGACGGCTATGAACAGCAGCCCGAGAAATCCGATCTGCGTGTAGTCCATGATGTTTTCCTCCCTGTTTCCGTGCGGCCGGCTAGACCCGGATGCGGATGATCTTGCGCATCCACAGCACGCCCACGACCATCATCACGAGCGCGCCGTAGATGAAGTTGATGCCGGCGGGGTCCTCCCACAGCACCTTCATGAAACCCGGATTGACGAGGTTGATCATTGCCGCGGTGGCAAACGGCAGGCAGCCGAGGATCCACGCCGACAGCCGCCCCTCGGCCGACAGCGTGCGGATCTCGCCATACAGCTTCAGGCGCGCACGGACGATGGCGGAGATGTTGTCGAGCAGCTCGGCGAGGTTGCCGCCGGAGTCGCGCTGGATCAGCACCGCGATGACGAAGTAGCTGAGGTCGGTGCTGTCGGTGCGCGAGGCGAGGTTCAACAGCGCGGTCTGCTGCGGCACGCCGTAGTTCATCTCGTCGAACAGGATGCGGAACTCGCCGGCGATCGGGTCCTTCATCTCGTCGGCGACCATCTTGATCGCGGTCGGGAAGGCATGGCCGGCGCGCAGGGCGCGGCCCATCAGGTCGAGCGCCTCGGGCAGTTGCTGCTCGAAGCGCTGCATGTGCTTGGCGCGCGCGCGCAGCACGTAGAACAGCGGCAGCAGCGCCAGCACGCCGCCGCCCACGAGGCCGAACACCAGCGGCCGGTTCAGCAGGGTCGGCAGGGCGAAGCCGAGCACGGCGAGCATCGCCGTCCAGCCGACGAACTGCGCCAGCGTCAGCGAGGCGCGCGACTGCACGATCAGGCGGTTGAGCCCGTCCAGCTTCGGCACGGCATCGAGCAGGCGGTCGCCGGCGGCCGAGCCGGTCGCGTTCTGCTCCTTCATCAGCGAGGCCGCTCGGGTGCCGGCGACACCGCTCGCGACCTCTTCCAGGCGACGGTTGAGGCGCCGGACCTCGGCGCTGTGTGTCGAGGCCCACCAAAGGTAGCCGCCTTCGAGGAACAGCACCACGGCGATGAAGGTGGCGAGTGCAAACAGCAGGGTCAGGATGTCCATGACGACCTCACTCGAAGCGCCGGCCCGGGTCGAACATGTCCTCGGGCAGGCGGATGCCGAAGGCGCGCAGGCGCTCGGCGAAATGCGGGCGCACACCGGTCGCCGAGAAGTGGCCCTGGACCACGCCCCCCTCGCCGATGCCCTGCTGGCGGAAGCAGAAGATCTCCTGCATCGTGATCATGTCGCCCTCCATGCCGGTGATCTCCTGGATGCTGACCACCTTGCGCTTGCCGTCGGTCAGCCGGCTCGCCTGCACGATGACGCCGATCGCGCTCGCGATCTGGCTGCGCGCCACCTTCGGCGGCAGGTTCGCGCCCGACATGCCGATCATGTTCTCCATGCGGCCCAGCGCGTCGCGCGGCGTGTTGGCGTGCACCGTCGTCATCGAACCCTCGTGGCCGGTGTTCATCGCCTGCAGCACGTCGAAGGCCTCGGCGCCGCGCGTCTCGCCGAGGATGATGCGGTCCGGGCGCATGCGCAGCGCGTTGCGCACGAGGGCGCGCTGCGTCACCTCGCCCTTGCCCTCGATGTTCGGCGGCCGCGTCTCGAGCCGCACCACGTGCGGCTGCTGCAGCTGCAGCTCGGCCGCGTCCTCGATCGTGACGATGCGTTCGTCGTGGGGGATGCTGGCCGACAGGATGTTGAGCAGCGTGGTCTTGCCGCTGCCGGTGCCGCCCGAGATCAGGATGTTCACCTTCGCCTGCACCAGCCCGGCGAGCAGCTCACCCATCACCGGCGTCAGCGACTTGTTGCCGATCAGCTTGTCCATCGTCAGCGGCACCGCGGCGAAGCGGCGGATCGACACCACCGGGCCGTCCAGCGCCAGCGGCGGGATGATCGCGTTCACGCGCGAGCCGTCGGGCAGGCGCGCATCGACCATCGGGCTCGACTCATCCACCCGCCGCCCGACCCGCGACACGATCTTGTCGATGATCTTCATCAGGTGGGCGTCGTCGCTGAAGCTGACGTCGGTGAGCTGGATCTTGCCGTGGCGCTCGACATAGATCTGGTGCGCGCCGTTGATCAGGATGTCGGACACGGTCGGGTCGGCCAGCAGCGGCTCGATCGGCCCCAGCCCGAGCATCTCGTGCTGGATGTCGCGCACGAGATCGCGCCGTTCATTGGTGTTGACGACGACGTTTTCCTCGGCGAGCAGCCGTTCCACCATCAGCCGCAGCTCTTCGCGCAGCCGCTCGGGCGTGAGCCCTTCCATCGCCTCGAGATCGATGCGCGACAGCAGCAGCTGGTGGATGCGCATCTTCAGGCTCTGGTAGGCCTTGCCGCTGCCCGCGTCGGGCGAAGGCGAGGAGCGCAGGGCAATCTCGGGCGAAACCGCTTCGAGGCGTTGACGCAGGCTCATTTCAGGTACCCCCGCACAAGGTGGCCGACCGCTTTCAATGGATGGCGAACAGGCGCGACAGCCAGCCCCTGCCTGCCTTCTCCGATTCGACGTCGAGCGCGGCGGCGATTTCGCGCAGCGCCTTCGTCACCGGACTGCTCTTCTCCAGCCGCGCGACCGGCTCCCCCTGGTTCACCGAGGCGGCGACGGCGCGGTAGCAGTTCGGCACCGCCTTGAACACCTTCGCATGGACGGTGCGCTCGAGGTCCTGCAGGCCGATTTCGGTGCTCTTCTCGAAGCGATTGACGATGAGCCCGATCTTCGACTGCGGGTATCCGAGCGACATGAACACCTCGACCAGCCGCTTGGCCTCGCGGATGAACGGCAGGGTCAGCTGCACCACCGGCAGGATCATGTCGGCCATGTCGAACAGCTGGAGGCTGACGGCGTCGAGCGAACGGCCCACATCGACGACGACGAAGTCGAAGTTGGCGCGCGCCACCTTCAGGATTGCGGCGACATGCTCGGCCTTGACGTCGGTGGCATGGGAAGGATCGTCGGGCGCGGCGAGCACGCTGAAACCAGGCGCCACCTCGATCATCGCCGAGGACAGGAAGGCCGCATCCAGGCGGTGGATCTGCTGGCACACCTGCGCGAGGTTGCTCGCCGGCTTCTCGTCGGTGAGGTACATCGCGGCGTCGCCGAACTGCAGGTTGAGGTCGATCAGCGCCACTCGCTTGCCGTGCTCGAGCGCCAGGATCCAGGCCAGGTTGGTGGCGAGGAAGGT
>JANJTU010000268.1 GCA_024710965.1 Thauera sp.
TAGGCCTCGCGCCCGGCCTCGACCGCCTTTCGCATCGCGCTCGCCATCAGCACCGGCTGGCCGGCGGCGGCGATCGCGGTGTTCATCAGCACGCCGTCGCAGCCCAGCTCCATCGCGATCGCCGCATCGGAGGCCGTGCCCACGCCGGCATCGACCAGCACCGGCACCTTCGCGTTGTCGATGATCAGGCGCAGGTTCCACGGGTTCAGGATGCCCATGCCGGAGCCAATCAGCGAAGCGAGCGGCATCACCGCGACGCAGCCGATGTCTTCGAGCATCTTCGCCTGGATCGGGTCGTCGGCGCAGTAGACCATGACGTCGAAGCCGTCCTTGACCAGGGTCTCGGCCGCCTTCAGCGTCTCCGGCATGTTCGGGAACAGCGACTTCGGGTCGCCGAGCACCTCGAGCTTGACCAGGCGGTGGCCGTCGAGCAGCTCGCGCGCGAGACGCAGCGTGCGCACCGCGTCGTCCGCCGTGTAGCAGCCGGCGGTGTTGGGCAGCAGGGTGAATCTTTCCGGCGGCAGCACGTCGAGCAGGTTGGGCTCGTCCGGGTTCTGGCCGATGTTGGTGCGGCGGATCGCGACGGTGACGATCTCGGCGCCGCTGGCGTCGATCGCCGCACGCGTCTCGGCGAAGTCCTTGTACTTGCCGGTGCCGACGAGCAGGCGCGAAGCGTAGGCCTTGCCGGCAATCACCAGGGGGTCGTTCATGGCGGAAACCTGTAGGGTGGGGAGTCTTCTTGGAATATGACCGCGGCACGCGCCGCGAGCGTTCAGCCGCCGCCGACGGCGACGACGATCTCGAGGCGGTCGCCGTCGGCGAGCCGCACCTCGGCGTGGCGCGCCTTGGGCACGATCTCGCCGTTGCGCTCGACCGCCAGGCGCTTGCCGGCGAGGCCGCGCTGCTCGAGCAGCGCGCGCACGGTGAGATCGGGCGACAGGGCTTCGGACTGGCCGTTGAGGAGAACCTGGATCATGGCGAGGAACGGAGGTGATGCGGGCGAAAATCTTAACACGGCGCGGCGTTTGACTTTTCCTGCCCCGGACGCTAACTTCCGCCCATCCAGCGCCGATTTGAACTACAGCTTGCGGGCGCTCAATAAGTACGGCTAAAGCGAGGGCACCCAGTCCGCGTTTGCAGCCGACTGGGTTTTTGTTTTTTCCATGACGCACATGATCCAACCTCAATCCGTCGGCATTGTCGCGGCGCAGACGGCGCACTTTGCCGAGCCGCTGCCGCTGCGCAGCGGCGGCACGCTCGAGCACTACGATCTCGTCTACGAAACCTACGGCACGCTCAACGCCGAGCGCAGCAACGCGGTGCTGGTGTGCCACGCGCTGTCGGGCTCGCACCACGTCGCCGGCGTATATGCGGACGCCCCACACAACGTCGGCTGGTGGGACAACCTCGTCGGCCCGGGCAAGCCACTCGATACGCGCCGCTTCTTCGTCATCGGCGTGAACAACCTCGGCGGCTGCTACGGCTCCTCGGGGCCGAACCGGATCAACCCGGCCACCGGCAAGCTGTGGGGCGCGGACTTCCCCTTCGTCACCGTCGAGGACTGGGTGGAATCGCAGGCGCGGCTGGCCGACCGCCTCGGCATCGCGCGCTTCGCCGCCGTCGTCGGCGGCAGCCTGGGCGGCATGCAGGCGCTGTCGTGGGCGCTGCAGTATCCGGAGCGCGTCGGCCACGTCGCCGTCATCGCCGCCGCGCCCAAGCTCACGGCGCAGAACATCGCCTTCAACGAGGTCGCGCGCCAGGCCATCCTCACCGACCCCGACTTCCACGGCGGCCACTTCTACGAGCACGGCGTGGTGCCGGCGCGCGGATTGAAGCTGGCGCGCATGGTGGGCCACATCACCTACCTGTCCGACGACGCGATGGCGGAGAAATTCGGCCGCAGCCTGCGCCACGGCAAGGCGGTGTACAGCTACGACGTCGAGTTCGAGATCGAGTCCTACCTGCGCTATCAGGGCGACAAGTTCGCCGGCTACTTCGATGCCAACACCTACCTGCTGACGACCAAGGCGCTCGACTACTACGACCCCGCCTTCGAGTACGGCGGCAACCTGGCGGCGGCGCTGGCACGCGCGAGCGCGGACTTCCTCGTCGTCTCCTTCACCACCGACTGGCGCTTCGCGCCCGAGCGCTCGCGCGAGATCGTCTATGCGTTGCTGCACAACCGCCGCAACGTGAGCTACGCCGAGATCGACTGCCCGGCCGGCCACGACTCCTTCCTGCTCGACGAGCCGCGCTACCACGCGCTGCTGTCGGCCTGGTTCGACCGCATCGAGGTGTGACATGGCGGCCTACCGTTACGACTACGAAGTGATCGCGCAGTGGATCGAGCCCGGCGAGAAGGTGCTCGACCTCGGCTGCGGCGACGGCGCGTTGCTGCGCCACCTGATGGATGTGCGCCAGGTGCAGGGCTACGGCGTCGAGAACGACCCGGACAAGCTGCTGGCGAGCGTCAGGAGCGGCGTGAACGTGATCCAGATGGACCTGGAAAAGGGCCTCGTCGGGCTCGAGGACGGCTTCTTCGACCACGTCATCATGAGCCTGTCGCTGCAGGCGATGCACAACACCCAGGGCATCCTCGCGGAGATGCTGCGGGTGGGGCGCGAGGCGGTGGTGAGCTTCCCCAACTTCGGCTACTGGCGCCACCGCCAGAGCATCCTCAACGGCCGCATGCCGGTGTCCGAGAGCCTGCCGCACCAGTGGTACAACACGCCCAACGTGCGCTTCTTCACCATCGCCGACTTCGATGCGCTGTGCGAGATGAACGGCATCGCGGTGCGCGAACGGCTTGCCTTCGACGAAGGCAAGCCGATCCTGGACGAAGCCAACTTCCTTGCCAGCATGGCGGTATACCGGCTCGGCCGGCAAGGCTGAACGGGAAAGCCGGGGAAAGGCGGAAGAAGGCGGAAGGAACAGGGGCGGGGGCGCCGGGCCCGGCCCCCCCCCCCCCCGCAACCCCCCCCCAAAGCGCCGGCCGGGCCCAGGGTAGCCGGGCGGGGGAGCGCCCCCCCGCGGGCGAACTCGAACAAGGGCGCCCCCCACGGGC
>JANJTU010000276.1 GCA_024710965.1 Thauera sp.
CGCAACACCGCCAACCTGCACACCGGCGGCACCATCCACGACGTCACCGCCGAGCTCCACCCGGCGCTGCGCGCCGCGGCCGAGACCGCGGCGCGCGTGCTCGACATCCCGGTGACCGGGCTCGACTTCCTCGTCCCCGCGGTGGATGCACCCGACTACGTCATCATCGAGGCGAACGAACGCCCGGGGCTGGCCAACCACGAGCCGCAGCCGACCGCCGAGCGCTTCGTCGACCTGCTGTTCCCGCACAGCCGTGCACTGCCGGGAGGACCCGCGACATGAACCCGAAGCCCTTGCCCCTGCCCGCGATCGACTACGACTACCTTGAGGAGACGCTGCTGCAGCTGCTCGCCATCCCCAGCCCGGTCGGCCTCACCGATGCGGTGGTGCGCTACGCCGCCGGCCGCTTCGAGGCGCTTGGCATCGGCTACGAGCTCACCCGCCGTGGCGCCATCCGCGCCACCCTGCGCGGGCGCGACGCGCAGCCGGCGCGGGCGGTGGTCGCCCACCTCGACACCCTGGGGGCGATGGTGCGCGCGCTCAAGGCCAACGGCCGGCTCGCGATCGCGCCCATCGGCCACTGGTCGGCGCGCTTTGCCGAAGGCTCGCGCCTGACGATCTTCACCGACCACGGCCAGGTGCGCGGCACCTGCCTTCCGCTGAAGACCTCCGGCCACGCCTTCGGTCACGAGGTCGATGCCCAGCCGGTGGGCTGGGAGCAGGTCGAGGTGCGGGTGGACCTGCCGGCCACTAGCGGCGAGGAACTCGCCGCCGCCGGGCTCGAGGTCGGCGACTGGATCGCCTTCGACCCCCAGCCCGAGATCCAGCCCGGCGGCTACATCAACTCGCGCTACCTCGACGACAAGGCGGCGGTGGCGGCGCTGCTGACCGCGTGCAAGGCGGTGCGCGACCACGGCCTGGTGCTGCCGGTCGATGTCCATCCGCTGCTCACCATCACCGAGGAGATCGGCTCCGGCGCCTCGGCCGCGCTGCATGGCGAGATCGCCGAGATGGTGAGCCTGGACATCTCGATCGCGGCGCCGGGGCAGAACACCTCCGAGCACGCGGCGACGATCTGCATGCAGGACATGTCCGGCCCTTTCGACTACCACCTCACCCACAAGCTGATCGCGCTCGCCCGCGAGCACGGCATCCCCCACCGTCGCGACATCTTCCGCTACTACCGCTCGGATTCGGCCGCCGCGGTCGAGGCCGGCAACGACATCCGCACCGCGCTGATCGGTTTCGGCGGCGACGCCTCGCATGCGCAGGAGCGCACCCACCGCGACGCCCTCGAGGCGCTCACCCGGCTCGTGGTGGCCTACCTGTGCAGCGAACCGGTGGCGCACCGCGACCGCCGCTCGATGGGGACGCTGGAAGGCTTCACCGAGCAGCTCTGCCCGGCCGACATGGTGGTGCCGAGCACGCCGCTGCCGGCACCGGACTCCTTCCTCGACGTGCCGGAGGACGCCGAAACGCTGGAGACGCCGTCGGAGCGGCACTAAACGCGCCGCGGTAGACGAAAGCGGGCGCAGCCCCCGAGAGGCTGCGCCCGCTGCACCGGCGCCGGAGCGGCGCGGTCTTACTCGAACGTCGGATCGAACGGCAGCCCCACGTAGTTCTCCGCGATCGTGGTCTTGCCGGCGGTCGAGCTCATCAGGTAGTCGAGCTCGGCGAGCTGGATCTTGTGCTCGATCGGGTCCTCGTTGAACTTGTGCATGATCGAGGTGAACCACCACGAGAAGCGCACCGCGGCCCACACGCGGCGCAGCGCGGTCTCCGAGTAGCGGTCGAGCAGGTCGCTGCGGCCTTCCTTGTAATAGGCGATCAGCGCGGTCGACAGGTAGTACATGTCGGAGGCGGCCAGGTTCAGGCCCTTGGCGCCGGTCGGCGGCACGATGTGGGCGGCGTCGCCGACGAGGAACATGCTGCCGAAGCGCATCGGCTCGGTGACGAAGCTGCGCAGCGGGGCGATGCTCTTCTCGATCGAGGGGCCGGTCACCAGCTTGGCGGCGACGTGCTCGGGCAGGCGCTTCTTGAGCTCGTCCCAGAAGCGCTCGTCCGACCAGTCCTCGACCTTCTCGTCGAGGCCGACCTGCAGGTAGTAGCGGCTGCGGGTGTGCGAGCGCATCGAGCACAGCGCGAAGCCGCGCTTGCTGTTGGCGTAGATCAGCTCCTCGTGCACCGGCGGCGTGTCCGACAGCAGGCCCAGCCAGCCGAAGGGGTAGATGCGCTCGTACTCGGTGATGCGGTCCTTCGGCACCGCCGCGCGCGAGGCGCCGTGGTAGCCGTCGCAGCCGGCGATGTAGTCGCACTCGACGCTGTGCGGCTTGCCGTCCTTGAAGTATTCGAGCACCGGCTTGCGCCCCTCGACGAGGAAGCCGAGCGGATGCACGTCGCGCGCCTCGAACACCACGGTGATGTTCTCGTCCTTGAGCACGGCGTCGTAGAGGTCCTTGGTGAGCTCGGTCTGGCCGTAGACCATGACCTGCTTGCCGCCGGTCAGCGCGGCCATGTCGATGCGCTCCTCGCGCCCGGCGAAGGTGAGCACGATGCCGTCGTGCACCAGGCCTTCCTTGTCCATGCGCGCGCCGACGCCGGCCTTGCGCATCAGGTCGGCCATGCCCTGCTCGAGGATGCCGGCGCGGATGCGCGCCTCGACGTACTCGCGCGTCTGGCGCTCGAGGATGACGCTCTTGATGCCGGCCTGGCTGAGCAGGCGCGCAAGGCACAGGCCCGAGGGGCCGCCACCGATGATGCCGACTTGGGTTTGCATGAGTCTCTCTCCTGTAGTGATGTTGGCTTCGTTGTGGGGTGAAGAAAGGGGGTGAAACAGGGGGTGAAAGCAAGCTTGAACTATAGGCAGCGTCCCAGCCTCGCGCTTGAATTCCCTTGCGCGAATGCTTGTACTTTTGGAAAGTTGCGCTAGGCTCGAAAGCCGACCGTTCGATGAGCCCGCGAGGCCGCCATGGCGCAGCCGCAAGTCCCCACCTACAAGCTCTTCGGCGAGAAGGAACTGTGGCCTTCGCCCGAGCC
>JANJTU010000307.1 GCA_024710965.1 Thauera sp.
TTCCGCAACAAGATGGGGCGGCTGTTCAACGCCGACATCGTCTTGAACGAGGACAAGCAGCCGGCGTTCGACTTCGGCCAGCCGAAGGAGGGCGAGGAGGCCGAGGCGGTCGACTTCTCCGCCCAGGAGGCCGTCGGCGCCTGCCCCAAGTGCACCGGCCGGGTGTTCGAGCACGGCCTGGCCTACGTCTGCGAGAAGTCGGTCGGCCCGGGCAAGAGCTGCGACTTCCGCTCGGGCAAGATCATCCTGCAGCAGCCGATCGAGCGCGAACAGATGGCGAAACTGCTCGCCGAAGGCAAGACCGAGCTGCTCAAGGGCTTCGTCTCGGCGCGCACGCGGCGCAAGTTCTCCGCCTTCCTGGTGCGCGGCAAGGACGGCAAGGTCGGCTTCGAGTTCGAGGCGAAGGCGCCGAAGGCGGGGGCAGCGGGAGCAAAGGGTGCCAAGGCTGCGGCGGCGAAAGCCGACGAGGGCGTCGCCGCCGACGAAGCGCCCGCAGCCGCCAAGCCGGCCGCGCGCAAGCGCGCGACCAGCAAGAAGAGCGCCTGAGCCGGCGCCGTCTCGCCCCGCGACGGGCCGCAGCGGCGGCCCGTTTTCTTGCCTCAGCGCGGCGGGGCGGTGAGGCGCTTGACGCTGCCGACGAAGCGCGCCAGGGTCTGCGACAGCACGCCACGCGGGATCATCGCCTCGATCAGCTGGAAGCGGCCGCGCGTGGCCACCGCCCGCGCCAGCGCGGCCTGCAGCTCGGCGCGCGTGCGCACGCGCACACCGTCGCCGCCGAGGCCGGCGGCCATCTGCGCGAAGCCCCAGTCGTCCAGGTCGTTGAAGCCGGACTCGGGCTGGAAGGTGCGCAGCATCTCCCAGCTCGCGTTGTTGAACAGCAGCACGATCGGATCCCAGCCGTAGCGGCGGCAGTTGCCCAGCTCCCAGCCCGTCATCTGGAAGGCGCCGTCGCCGACCAGGATCAGCGGCCGCTGCCCGGTCGCCGCCTGCAGGCCGAGCCCGGCCGGCACGCCGAAGCCCATCGTCGCGTAGTAGCCCGGCGCCACCAGCGCAGTGTGCGCAATGTCCATCGCGGTGAACAGGCAGTCGCCCATGTCGGCGGCGATCGGCAGCCGGCCGTGGGCGGCCATGAGGTCGTTCACGGCGGTGGCAATGTCGGCCGGCGCGATCGTCGCATCGTCGGCGGCGAGGCCGCGCGGGAAGGCGGGGCGGGTGACGGCGAAGGCCTTGTCGCGCGCGGGCACGCGCGCGAGCAAGCCGTCGACGAGGGCGTCGAGCGGGATCGCCGGATAGGTGTGGTAGCCCATCGTCACCCGGCCGTCGACGGCCTGGATGGTCTTGCGCAGGTCGATGTGCTTCTCCGACACGGCGAAGTTGGTGTCGGAGACGATGACGCCGAGCAGGAAGAGGCCGTCCGAATCCTCCACCAGGCGGGTGAGCTCGGGCAGGCCGGCGCCGCCCATGTAGGTGCCGACGAGCGGCGCATCCTGCTCCGCGAGCAGGCCGCGGCCCATGAAGCTGGTCACCACCGGCAGGCCGAGCCGGCGCGACAGTTCGGCGACGCGGTCCTCGAGGCCGAAGCGGCGCACCTCGACGCCCACCATCAGCACCGGCGCCGCCGCCTGCGCCAGGCGCGCGAGGAGCTCGGCGACGCAGGCCTCGAGCGCCTCGCCGTCGACCGCCGGCGGCGGCTCGGCGACGACCGCGGCGCAGGGCTGCGCCACCATGTCGCGCGGCAGCTCGAGATACACCGGCCGCGAATGGCGTCGGCAGCTGCCGAGCACGCGCGCGATGTCGGCCGGCGCGCGCGCGGCGTCGTCCAGCCGCGCCTGGTCGCAGGTGATCTCGCGGAAGATGCGGAACTGCGAATCGAGCGTCTTCGCCTGGTGGTGCAGCAGCAGGCCGGAACGCGCCTCGCCCCGCCCCGGCCCGCCCGAGAGCACGACCAGCGGCGACTTCTCCGCATAGGCGGCGGCCACCGCATTGACCATGTTGAGCGCGCCGGCGCCGTAAGTCACCGCCGCCACGCCCAGCCCGCCGCCGATGCGCGCCGCGGCGTCGGCGGCGAAGCCGACGCCGGGCTCGTGCGACAGCGTGTACAGCGGCAGGATCTTCGACTCCTCGATGATGCGGAAATAGGGCAGGGCAAAGTCGCCGGGGATGCCGAAGATCTGGTGCGCGCCATGCGCCTTCAGCGCCTGCAACAGGGATTCGGTGAGCGTCATCGGGTCTCTCCGCGGTGAGGGTGGTGCGCAGATTATCCTGCGCGACCGACGCAAGATGCGCCTGTTGTTCGCAGTAGAATCGGCAATTCATGCACGGTTCGTGCATCAGGACGCCACTTCATGACGACCCTCACCATCGACCGCCACGACCTCGCCCTCCTCGACGCGCTCCAGCACAGCGGCAACGCCACCAACGCCACCCTCGGCGAGCGCGTGCACCTGTCGGCCTCGCAGGTCAGCCGCCGCCTGCAGCGGCTGGAGGAGGCGGGCCTGATCGCCGGCCATGCCGCGCTGCTGAACCCGGCCGCGCTCGGCCTCGGCGTCACCGCCTTCGCCCAGGTCATCCTCGAGCGCCACGGCGAGGCCCGCCCCGACGCCTTCGAGCGCGGCGTCGCCGCGCTGCCCGAAGTGCTGGAATGCTTCGCCGTCAGCGGCAACGCCGACTACATGCTGCGCATCGTCGCCCCCGACCTCGCCGCCTTCTCCGAGCTGATGATGAAGCGCGTGCTGCGCCTGCCCGGGGTGGCCAACATCAAGACCAACATCGCCCTGCACACGGTCAAGCACACCCACGTGCTGCCGCTCGAGCACATCGCGCAGCCGAACCGGCCGCGCCAACGCGTGCGCTACGCGGGCGACTGAAGCGCCGGGGCAGGCGGCCGGGCGCCGGCGGCGGACGGTGGCGCACGCCGCGAACAGGCCGCCCAGGCCGCGGAAACGGCGACGGGCCCCGCAGGGCCCGCCGTCGCCGTCGATCGTCGTCCGCCCTGCACCGAACCAGGCGGCACGGGGGCGAAGGACGCGTTGGGTTCAGCTCTCGAGCAGGCTGCGCAGCATCCACGCCGTCTTCTCGTGCACCTGCATGCGCTGCGTGAGCAGGTCGAGGGTGGGTTCGTCGCTCGCCTGGTCGGCGATCGGCGCGATGCTGCGCGCGGTCTTGATCACCGCCTCCTGGCCGCGCACGAGCTGGCGGATCATGTCCTGCGCATTGGGCACGCCGTCCGGCTCGCGCATGCTGGTGAGCTTCTGGAACTCGCGGTAGGTGCCGGGCGCCGGGAAGACGAGGGCGCGGATGCGCTCGGAAATCAGGTCGACTGCGAGCGCGAGCTCGTTGTACTGCGCCTCGAACATCAGGTGCAGGGTGTTGAACATCGGGCCGGTGACGTTCCAGTGGAAGTTGTGCGTGGTCAGGTACAGCGTGTAGCTGTCCGCAAGCAGGCGGGAGAGCCCTTCGGCGATCCGGGCGCGGTCCTGCGGGTTGATGCCGATGTCGATGTCCATGTGCGTCGCTCCTTGTGCTTGGTTGGCCCCGACGGCATGCGCCGCCTTATGCGTCAATCCTACGCCAGGGGCGACGATCGAGCCAATTGATCGCCGCGATGCCGCCGATCCTCCGGGCCTATCGGAGCGCCGCCGCGCGCCGCGCCGGCTCGGCGCCGGGCAGGCGGCCGACGGGGTGCGTGCCCGGCAGCTCGCTGTCGAGGATCGCGCTGCGCAGCACGTCGATCGCGCCGCTGCGCGGATAGGTCACCCGCCACGCCAGCGCCACGCGGCGCGAGGGCTCGGGCGCGGTGAAGGGGCGCACGGCGACGAGCGGGTTCTGCACCGTGATCTCGTCGGCGGCCGAGCTGGGCAGCACCGTCACCCCGAGCCCGGTGGCGACCATGTGGCGGATGGTCTCGAGCGAGCTGCCTTCGAGCGTGCGCTGCAGGCCGCCGACGTTGCGGCAGCTCGGACACACCTCGAGCACCTGGTCGCGGAAGCAGTTGCCGGCGCCGAGCAGCAGCAGCTGATCCTCGGCCAGATGGCTGGCCTCGATGCGCGACTCCGCCGTCCACGGGTGGTCGGCCGGCAGCAGCACGCGGAAGGGCTCGTCATAGACCGGCTGGGCGACGACGCCGGCCTCCTCGAACGGCAGGCTGATGATGATGACGTCGAGCTCGCCGCGCTTGAGCGCCTCGGCCAGGCGCGCGGTGTAGTTCTCCTGGATGATCAGCGGCATGCGCGGCGCGAGCTGGTGCACGCGCGGGATCAGGCGCGGCAGCAGGTAGGGGCCGATGGTGTAGATCACGCCCACGCGCAGCGGGCCGGCGAGCGGATCCTTGCCGGCGGCGGCGATCTCCTGGATCTGGCTCGCCTCCATCAGCACCTTCTCGGCCTGGGCGACGATGCGGCGGCCGGTCTCGGTGATCTTGACCTCGGAGGCGCTGCGCTCGAAGAGCTGGATGCCGAGCTCGTCCTCGACCTTCTTCACCGCCACCGACAGCGTGGGCTGCGACACATGGCATTTCTCGGCGGCCCTGCCGAAATGACGTTCATGGGCGAGGGCGACGAGGTAGCGAAGGTCGGTCAGGGTCATGGTGGCGGCACGCGAGGAGGTGGCGGAGAACCTGAATTGGGCATCGCGCGATGTTACCGCGTCCGTGCCGATCCTGCGCGGACCGCCTGCCGCCGGTATACTCCGCGCCGCCCCGCGCACCTCCCCTCTTCCACGATGACGATCCGCCATTCGCCCGCCGCCCTGCTGTCCTCTCTGGCCATGGCCCTGTGCGCGGCCCCGGCGGCGGCCGAGGTGGACTTCTTCGAACCCCTGCCGGTCGTGCTCAGCGCATCGCGCCTGCCGCAGCCGCTGCAGGACAGCCCGGGCGCGCTCACCGTCATCGATGCCGACCTGATCGCCGCCACCGGCTACCGTGACATCGCCCGCCTCTTCCGCCTCGTGCCCGGCATGCAGGTGGCGCAGGAGCGCGGCAACCAGCAGTGGGTCACCTATCACGGCCTCGGCGCGGACTACCCGAACCAGATGCAGGTGCTGATCGACGGCCGTTCGGTGTATTCGCCGCACTACTCGGGCGGCGCCAACTGGAGCGCGCTGCCGATCACGCTGCAGGACATCGAGCGCATCGAGATCGTGCGCGGCTCGAACTCCGCCACCTACGGCTCGAACGCCGTCCTCGGCGTGATCAACATCCTCACCCGCCACACCGGCGCGGAGACCGCCAGCTCGGCCTACACCCGCCTGGGCGAGAACGGCATCGTCGACCTCGGCGGCCGCGCGGTGGCGCACGAAGGCCCGCTCGGCCTGCGCCTGAGCGCCCAGGAGCGGCGCGACGACGGCATGGACGGGCTCCACGACGGTCGCCGCCTGCGCACGCTGAACCTGCGCGGGGATCTGCGCCTGGGTCCGCAGGACGAGCTGATGTTCAGCGCCGGCTACAGCGACGGCAAGCTCGACATGGGCTACCCGGACACGCTGTTCGACGGCAGCGGCGAGCACGAGCTCACCCAGCGCGACCACACCGTGCACCTGCGCTGGCGCCACGCACCCGGTCCGGACGAGGAATGGTCGCTGTCGTGGTACCAGAACCGCGAGCGCACCGACGACGCCTGGCTGGTGGATTCGCGCGCCAACTGCACCCTGCCCGCCATCTGCGGCCTGCTGCAGCGGCTGCCGAGGCTGCAGGGCGCCGTGAACAACGACCGCAGCAGCGTGCGCAACAACATCGAGTGGCAGCATCACTTCAGCCCCACGCCGGGCTTGCGCCTGCTGTGGGGTGCGGAGTGGCGGCAGGACCGCATCGAATCCGCCTTCCTGTTCTCCGACGGGCGCCGGCCCTCGCAGCAGGAGGGACGCCTGTTCGGCAACGCGGAATGGCGCATGGCGCCGCACTGGCTGTGGAACGCGGGCGCGATGGCCGAACGCATCGAGGGCGACCGCCTGCGCTGGGCGCCACGCCTGTTCCTGAACTGGCAACCCGACCCCAGCCACACCTGGCGCATCGGCCATTCGCGCGCCTGGCGCCAGCCCACGCTGTACGAACGCTGGGCGAACGTGCAGGTCGGCACCGAGCAGCTCGGCGTCGTGAATCAGCGCCACAGCCCCAACCCCGACATCCGGCCGCAGCAGATCGACTCCTGGGAAGTCGGCTACCTCGGCTCCACGCCGTGGCAGAAGGGCCTGCTCGACGTTCGCGTCTTCAACGAAACGATCCACGACTACATCCGCCGCACGCCGCTCCTCGACCCGGCGCCGTTCACCCCGAGCGCCGCCCTGCTGGGCGCGCTACCCGATCCCTTCCTGATCCACAGGATCATGGGCGGCACGCAGTGGGCGAACATGCCCGGCCGGATCCGCCTGACCGGCATCGAATACCAGCTCACGCTGCAGGCGCGCGCCACGACCAGGCTGCTGTTCACCCACACGCTGATGCAGCGCCGCGCCGACGACCCGGTCGTGCGCCGCAGCGTCGCGCCCTACACCGCCACCCTCACCTGGATGGAGGACGTCGGCGCCTGGCGCTCGACCATGAGCCTGTTGCGCATGGGGCCGCTCGAAGCCGGCACCGGCAACGTACCGGGGCTGCGCTACACGGTCCCCGCCTATACGACGCTGGACTGGAGCGTCGGCCGCAGCCTTCGGCTCGCCGGCCACACGCTGGAGCTGCAGCTCACCGCCACCAACCTGCTCGGCCGCCACCAGGAACTCGCGCACAAGCCGCTGCAGGCGATGCCGCAACACCTCGACGACCCCGCGAACGAGGTCGGCCGCCGCGTGTTCGTCAGCCTGCAGGCACCGTTCTGAGCGCCCGCCCCGCCGGGCCTTGAGGGGGACGGCCGCCGTCCCAATCTTGCAAGCTGATGTGAGCCCGGGAACAGGGCGCGCGAATCCGCGTCCACCGGCACTGTCAGCACTTCCAACCGCAGGAAACCGACCATGCGAAAAATCGTCCTCGCGACCGCCCTGACCACCGCGATCCTAGCCGGACTGCCCGGCAGCCCGACCCTGCCCTCCGCCCACGCCCAGGCGGCCGCGACGCCGCCGACGGGCTCGATGGCGGCGCCGAATCGCTACGGCCTGCCGGACTTCGGCGACCTCGTTGACCAGGTCGGCCCGGCGGTGGTCAACATCGCCGTCGTGCAGCAACAGCAGCAGGCGACGGAAGGCGACAACCCCTTCGCCAACGACCCCTTCTACGACTTCCTGCGCCGCTTCGGCGTGCCGCTGCCGGGCATGCCCGGCCAGCCCGGCATGGGGCCGCGCGTGCGGCGCGGCATCGGCTCGGGCTTCATCGTCAGCGCCGACGGCTACGTCCTCACCAACGCCCACGTCGTCGCCGGCGAGGAGGGCGACGCGACCACGTCCGAAGTCACGGTCACGCTGACCGACAAGCGCGAGTTCAAGGCCAAGGTGATCGGCGTCGACCGCCGCACCGACGTCGCCGTGCTCAAGATCGACGCCGCCAAGCTGCCGGTGGTGAAGATCGGCAACGCCGAGCAGGCCCGCGTCGGCGAGTGGGTGGTGGCGGTGGGCTCGCCCTTCGGCTTCGACAACACCGTCACCGCCGGCATCATCTCGGCCAAGGCCCGCCGCCTGCCCGACGAGACCTACGTGCCCTTCATCCAGACCGACGTCGCCATCAACCCCGGCAACTCGGGCGGGCCGCTGTTCAACCTCGGCGGCGAGGTGATCGGCATCAACTCGCAGATCTACTCGCGCTCGGGCGGCTTCATGGGCATCTCCTTCGCCATCCCGATCGACGTCGCGATGAGCGTCAAGGACCAGCTCATCGCCCACGGCCGCGTCCAGCGCGGCCGGCTGGGCATCGCCATCCAGGGCGTGGACAAGGATCTGGCGCAGTCCTTCGGCCTGCCGGATGCGCGCGGCGCGCTGGTCGCCAGCGTCGAACCGGACAGCGCTGCGGACAAGGCCGGCCTGCAGGCGGGCGACGTCGTCCTCGCGCTGGACGGGCGCCGCATCAGCGACTCCGCCGAACTGCCGCGCCTCATCGGCGAGAAGCGCCCCGGCACGCGCATCCGCATGGAAGTCTGGCGCGACGGCCGCAGCCGCGAGCTCGTCGCCACGCTCGACGAACTCAGCCCGGAGACCGTCGCCGGCACGCCGGCGCCGAGCCAGGTCGAGAACGTCGGCGCCAAGCTCGGCCTCTCGGCGCGCGCGCTGACCGCCCAGGAGGCCAGCCAGCTGCGCCTGCGCGGCGGTCTGGTGGTGGAAGGGGTGGACGGCCCGGCGGCACGTGCCGGGCTGCAGCGCGGCGACATCATCCTCGCGCTGAACAACCAGATGGTCGCCAGCGTGGCCGAGTTCCGCGGCCTGCTCGAGCGCGCCGGCAACCGCTTCGCGCTGCTGATCCAGCGCGGCAACGCGCGCATCTTCGTGCCGCTGCGCCTCGACTGAGCGCCGCCGGCGACAGCGACGCCGCGCCGTCCGGGCGCCCCGGCGGCGCGACCGGACAGCGGCGCGCCGCTGCGGGACGGGCAGGGCGCGCGCCGGCGCCCGACCTCAGACGCGGAACTTCGACACCGACTCCTGCAGCCGCGCGGCCAGCTGCTCGAGTTCGCGCGCCGCGTGCACGGTCTGCTCGATGGCGCGGTTGTTGTCCTGCGCCATGCCGGCGATGGCGTCGATGCTGGCGGTGACCGACTCGCTCGAACGCCGCTGCGCGGCGGTGGCGCCGGCGATGCGGTCGAGCCCGTCGCCGACCTCCGCCACCAGCGCGTTGGCCGCGCCGAGCACGCTCGACACGTCGTCAGCCACCTGGCGGCTCGACTCCAGATGCTCCAGGCCGCTCTCGATCGCGCCCTGCACCGAATCCGAGCGGCGGCCGATCTCGCGCGTGATGGCGTCGATCTCGCCCGCCGAGCGCGCCGACTTCTCCGCCAGCTTGCGCACCTCGTCGGCGACGACGGCGAAGCCGCGTCCCTGCTCGCCGGCCCGTGCGGCCTCGATGGCGGCGTTGAGCGCGAGCAGGTTGGTCTGCTCGGCGATCTCGCGCACCTCGCGCGTCATGCGCGTGATGGCCGCGGTCGACTCGACGAAATCGCCCACCGCATCGGCCATCTGCCGCACCGCCGCCTCGACCTGACCGACCTCGCCGATCAGCCGCGCCAGGCTCTGCTGGCCCTCGCGCGAGCGCTGCAGGCTGTCGTGCGAGCGCTCGCGCACCGCCTCGGTGCTGTCCGCGATGTGGTTGATGTTGGTCATCATCGCGTCGACCGCGGCCGCCGCGCTCACCGAGCTGTCATTCTGCCGGTGCGAGCTCTCGCCCAGCCGCGACGCCCCGTCGGCGAGGCCGTGGGCGGCGCCGGTGACCGCGCCGGCGGCCTCGCCGACCTGGCGCACGAGTGCGGCGATGGTCGTCATCATGTTGTTGAAGGTGGCGGCGGTGCGGCCGATCTCGTCCTCGCCGCGGCGGTCCAGGCGGCGGGTCAGGTCGCCCCCGCCGGCGGCGATCTCGGACAGGCTGGCGGTCAGGTGCGACAGCGGCCGGCTGACGAAGCGGCGGATGAAGAAGAACACGAAACCGAGCAGCGGCAGCGACACCAGCAGCGCGAACAGGATGCTCTCGTTGCGGAAGCTCGCCACCGCCGCATAGGCCTTGTCGAGCGAGATGCGCATGCTGACCAGGCCGAGCGGCGCGTTCTCCGCCACCTGGTGGCAGCCCAGGCAGTCCTTGCCGAGCCAGCTCCTGGAGGCGAGCGAGGGCATCACCACGCGCAAGTGCTCGCCGTAGCGGGCGTCGTTCTCGACGCGGTACACCGGACGCCCATCGGCCAGGGCCTGCCGCTCCACCGCATCGACGTCGCTCTCGGCCTGGCTGCCCGGGCCGAAGGCCTTGCTCACCGCCTCGCCGCGGATGACCTTCAGGTCGCGCACCACCGACAGCTCCTTGATCTGGTCGAGGAAGACGTCGCGCTGCGCCACCGTGCCGGTGATCATCATGCCGGTCAGGCCCGCCATCGTCATCTCGTTGACGGTGCCGGCAAAATCCTTCGCCTGCTCGATCGCCATGCCCCGATTCACGCGCGTCTCCCACGCGATCATGCTGCCCCAGGCGAGCACGAGCATGAGCCAGATGGCGGCAGTCAGTCGGAACCAGATCGGCGTGTCGGCAAGGCGGCGCATCTTCTTTTTCTCCAGACCCGGAACGCGGGTCGCATGCGGAACTCATTCATCGGGCAGGTCAACGGAGCACCGCCGGCAAGCTTTAGCCGATGCTGGCGGATTTGATCGGCACTGCGCGATCGGCATATGATCATTATCTGATGAAGCAGAACTGAACCATCCATGCGGCGACGCTGTCGCAGTCGCGCCCGGCTTTCCCGGCACCCGCTTCACTTTCCCTTCCACCACTCAGCCATGAGGAAACAATGAAAAAATCCATCGCCCTCGGCGTGCTCGCCTTCTCGCTCGCCACCGCCGCCTCCGCCCAGGTCAAGCCCGAAGACCAGATCAAGTTCCGCCAGGCCGGCTACAGCTTCATGAGCTGGAACATGGGCAAGATCAAGGCCAACCTCGAAGGCGAGTACAACGCCAAGCAGGTCGAAGCCGCCGCCAATGCCATCGCCGCCATTGCCGGCTCGGGCATGGGCGCGCTCTACGGCCCCGGCACGGACAAGGCCATTGGCGAGCGCAAGACGCGCGTGAAGCCCGAGTTCTTCAAGGAAATGGACAACGTCGGCAAGCTCGCCGTCAACTTCAACGCCGCCGCCGCCAACCTGGCCAAGGTCGCCGCCAGCGGCGACAAGGCCGCGGTGCAGAAGGCCTTCGGCGACACCGGCGAAACCTGCAAAGCCTGTCACGACAAGTATCGCGCCGACTGAGCGACGCCAAGCCCATGAAAAAAGCCGCCTTTCGGCGGCTTTTCCGATTCTGCGGCCGGTCTACCAGGCTGGCACAGGCTGGGACGGCGGCGGGGGAGGCGGCGGTGGCAGCAGGCCGCCGCTCGCCGCCCACACCGCCGCCACCGCCACCGCCAGCGCCAGCACGAAGGCCACCGCGCCGCCGCCCTGCGCCGGCCTCGCCGCCGGGTCGGCCACCTCCTTGACGCCGGTGATCATCGGCTTCACCAGGTTGTCCTTCTTCGCCTGCAGGTAGTACAGGATCGCCGCGACGTGCAGCGCCACGAGCACGATCAGGGTCCAGAAGTTCTGCCGGTGCAGGCCGGTGAGCCAGTCGCTCGTGTCCTTGCTCGTCAGCGCATGGAGCGGCCCTTCGAAGGCGATGTCGTCGTTCGACACCAGCCCGCTCAGCACCTGGAACGCCAGCACCAGCAACAGCGCCAGCACCGACAGCGCGCCGAAGGGATTGTGGCCGAGACCGTCCCACTGCCCGCGCAGGTGCGCCCAGATGTGCGCCGGCCCCGGCACGAAGTCGGCGAAGCGCGCATAGGTCGAGCCGACGAAGCCCCACACCAGGCGGAAGGCGAGCAGGCCGGCGATGGCGATGCCGGCGCGGCCGTGCCATTCGATCAGGTTGCCGCCGACCAGGCCGGTGACGAAGGCGGCGACGACGAGGACGAGCAGGGTCCAGTGGAAGATGCGCGTCGGCAGATCCCAGACGCGTAGCTTGCGGATGGCCATGAGGTATTCCTGAATGATGGGTCGCGGGACAGACAAGCGTGCCGGAACGGAGTTCAAGGCCGCCGTCCACTTGCGGAACGCACGGCCCCGCCCGCTCATGATGTCGGCACCGCGCGAGAACCCGATGCACGAGGACGTGACATGTGCCGCGGACTGCATGACGTGCGACTGAATAGACTCGCTCCAGGCCCCTTACCGCGCGGCAAAGGGAATCCGATAAAAAGATGATCAGCCGTGGCATCGACGACTGCCGCCACCAGGCCACGCCCGCTGCCAACGGGTGGCCCGGTGTCCGCGTCCGTCGTCGAATTCTCGTGGAGGCACCGCCGTGAACCCGCATTCGGAGATGCACCACCCGCTGCCCGGCCATGGCGGGGTCGAGCCCCGCACGCCGCCACGGCCGGACCCCGCCGCGGTTGCAGCCCCCGCCGCGGGGAAGCCTGTCGCCACCGCGCGCAGGGCCTTGCGCTTTGACGACATGCAGTTGCTGGTCGGCGACCGCCTGCAGGTCGAATGTCCGGCGCACCTGGGCGGCGAACGCCTGATCGTGCGCATGGTCGGGCACGTCGAGCACGTCAGCCTGCTCGTCACCGCCCCCGCCCACCACGGCATGCGCCTGGACCTTCTGGAAGGCGACGCCCTGGTCGTCCGTGCGTTCTCCCGGCAGACGGCCTTCGCGTTTCGCGCAACGATCCTGCAGGTCTGCAAACGCCCCTTCGATTACCTGCATCTGTCGTTTCCGGAGGTGGTCCACAGCAGCACGATCCGAAAATCCACCCGGGTGCGCACGCACATCGCGGTGCAGGTTGCCGCCGACCCAGACCAGGGCAGGGCGGCGGATGTCGCCGCCGCGATCCACAACATCAGCGCGACGGGGGTACTGCTCATGGCCCACCAGGCACTCGCGCCACCCGGAGCCGTCCTGCGCCTGAGCTTCGTGGCGAGACTGCACGAAGTCGACACGCCGATCACGGTCGAGGCCGAAGTGCGCAGCCTGGTGAAGGACGACGAGCCCGGCGCGGTGGGGGCACCGACATCGTTCCGGCACGGCCTGGAGTTCCGCGGCCTGCGCCCCGCCGATCACGTCCTCATCACCGCCTTCGTCTATCAGCAGATCATCGAGAATCCGCACTGCATCGTCTAGGCTGTGCTGCCGGACGAGACGCCGACGCATGCCTTGAGGGCGGTGCCCGGCACGCCCGACAGTCGCCTCCGCGCCCTACTGCGCGCCGCTCACGTGCGCCACTGCAGTCGCGCGATGCGCTGCCGGTGCAGGCGTGCAGCCTTGCCGCTGCGTTCGGCCTCGGCCGTCAGCGCCTTCTGCACGAGGGCGCCAAAGGCGACCAGATCCAGCCGCGGATAGGCATCGAGGACGCCGCCGTCCTGGAAATAGGCGGCGATCCAGCGCGCATCGAGCTCGAAGCGGCCGGTCTCGCGCAGGTACTCCATCGCCGCCAGTTCGACGAAGTCGGACAGGCGCGGAACATGTCGGGCCACCGCTTCCCTCCTGTCGCCGCGAGCGCGGCGTGCGACACCACTCTTCTTTTCATGTAGTCGTTCCGGCGCCAGGTTCAAGCGCTGCGCGCGTGGCACGTTGAACTGCGGCTGCGCGCAGGCTAGCCTGAAAGCGCCGTCGGGCGACATTCCGTCCGAGCTTCGCGGGAGGAGGATCATGCGCGAGGAACTGCTGGCGAAGAACTGCGTGCCCTGCCGCGGCGGCATTCCGGCGCTGACGCGGGAAGAGGCCGAGCGATACCTTGCCCAGGTGCCTGAGTGGACGCTGGCGGACGACGCCCACCACATCGAGCGCCGCTTCCGCTTCGACGACTTCCGCCAGGCGATGGCCTTCGTCGCCAAGGTCGGCGAACTCGCCGAGGGTGAAGGCCACCACCCCGAGATCTGCCTCGGCTGGGGCTGGGCCGGGATCCGGTGGTACACGCACAAGATCGCAGGGCTGCATGAGAACGACTTCATCATGGCGGCCAAGGTCGATCGACTGCTCGGCGGCTGAGCACGGCCCCGGTCGCGCACCACGCCCGCAGCCTCCCCCGGCGCCCGGGACGCGGGGAGGGAGGGGCCAATAGTCCTGTTTTTCCAGACGATCTTTCAGGCTTTATCTGATTTTTCTTTCGCTAACGAGTCGTTATCTTTCGGGGCCTTCTACCTTTTCTGTGATGGAGCGTTCCCGATGAAGACCTTCTCGTTGCTGGCTGCCGTACTGGCGCTCGGCCTGACGCTGGCGATGCCCGATGCCGAGGCGGCGAAGCGGCTCGGCGCGGGCAGTTCGTCCGGCATGCAAAGGGACATGGGCGCCGCGGACAGGGCCCCGACCGCCACCCCGGCGCAGGCACCGACAGCCTCCGCCGCCACCCGGGCACCGGCCGCCGCCACCGCCCCGCAGGCCCAGCCCAAACGCTCGTGGATGGGCCCGCTCGCCGGCCTGGCCGCCGGCCTCGGCCTGGCCGCCCTCGCCTCGCACCTCGGCTTCGGCGAGGAACTCGCCTCGATGATGATGATCGGCCTGCTCGTGATGGCGGTCCTGGTCGTCGTCGGCCTCGTCATGCGCCGCCGCGCCGCCGCTCAGCAGCCCGCCCTGGCCGCTGCCGGCGGCATGCAGTACGCCGCAGCGGGCGCGACGCCGCCGGCCACGCCGGCCGCTCCGCCGTCGATGCCTGCCGCCCATCACGGCACGCCGCAGGCGGTCGCGGCACCGGCCGCGGCCGCAGCTCTGCCGGCCGACTTCGACGTCGCCGGCTTCGTGCGCCAGGCGAAGATCAACTTCATCCGCCTGCAGGCGGCCAACGACGCCGCCAACCTCGACGACCTGCGCCAGTTCACCACCCCCGAGATGTTCGCCGAACTGAAAATGAACCTCGCCGAACGCGGCGACGGGGCGCAGCAGACCGATGTCGTCAACATCGACGCCGAAGTGCTCGAGGTGGTCGAGGAAGCCAGCCGCTACATCGTCAGCGTGCGCTACGTCGGCCTGTTGCGCGAAGAGCGCGACGGCCCGGTCGAGTCCATTGACGAGATCTGGCACCTGACCAAGCCGCGCGACGGGCAGGGCGGCTGGCGACTGGCCGGCATCCAGCAGCGCCAGTAGGCACGGCCCCTTCCGGGGGCGACGCAGCGGTTCGCGGCCGGCCGCCAGCGCCCGGCGCCGGAGATCCGGCCCGACCGGCAGATGGCGGGCGGCCGCGGCATTGCTTCCGCCGTCGCACCGGGAGGACATCGAGCGCGAAGCGGTGGCCGCGCAGTCTGCCTCAGTCGCCCTTCTGATAGGTCCCCACCAGCTGCGCTTCGGCGAGGATGTGGCCCTGCATGGCCTGTTCCAGCCGGCGCTTGGTCGGCCCCTGGAGGTCGGGCAGGACGACGTCGAGCGCGTAGAGCTTGTGGAAGTAGCGATGCCGCCCGATCGGCGGGCAGGGGCCGCCGTAGCCGGCGCGCCGCCAGTCGTTCATGCCTTCCAGCGTGCCCGCGGGCAGCGCCCGGACCGCCTCCGCCAGCCCGCCGACGTCCACCGGCAGGTTGTACAGGAGCCAATGCACCCAGGTCATCCGCGGCGCCGCGGGGTCGGGCGCGTCGGGGTCGTCCACGATCAGCACCAGGCTCCTGGCGTCGGCCGGCACGCCGCTCCAGGCCAGCGGCGGCGACAGGTCCCGCCCTTCGCAGGTGTACAGCGCGGGGATCGTCCCGCCCTCGGCAAAGGCGGAAGAGGTGATCGTCAGCGCCATGATCGTCTCCGGAGCGCGCCTTCAGGCGTGCCGGCGCAGCCGCACGCGGTTGGCCTGCGGCCCGTCACTGCCGGCCTCCTCGAGGAAGACCACCTCGTCGCCGACGGCCAGCGCATCGAAATCCGGATGCACGACGTTGTAGCGGTGGAAATAGCACTCGCGCCCATCCCCGTCCTCGATGAAGCCGTAGCCGTCCTCGGCGAACAGGCGGACGACGCGGCCGTGCGCTTCGGGTTCGTGCGCCTTGACGTCGCCGCGCTGGCGCCGGGCAAAATCCTCGAGCCGGCGCCGGGCATGATCGAAGGCGTCGCGGATCGCCACGTAGATGTCCTCGGCATTGTCGCGATTGACCACGATCTCGCCGCCGGGGACGGTCAGGTCGACGCGGATGTTGAACAGCTTGCCCTGGTGCTTGTGCTTGGCGACGAGCGCCGCAGTGACGCGGCAGCGCATGATGTGCTCGTAGTAACCGTCGAGCTTGCCCACCTTCTCTTCGATCGCCGCCTCGATCGCTTCCGAGCGCGGCAGATCCCGAAACACGATCTGCATCGGCAGTTGCATGGTCTTCCTCGGTCAGTGTTGGGGCGATGCGGGGCGCACCATGGCAGCAGCAAGGGTGCGCTTGCCATGGCGGCGGACAGTCCGCGCCCGCCACCCGTGGCGCATCGCCGGCTCCAGTTTCATCCTAGCCGCGCATCGCCGAATTCCAAGCCATGGGGCGGGGTTGCGACAAGCGGCGAGCCCGCCGGCGCGGCCGCGCCCGCCCGATCCGGGTATGCATATTGCGTTGCACAAGAAACTTCCCGGAACAATGCCGAAAAATCGGCGCAATGCGGGACTATGCTGAACTGGTGGTGGGTTCCCTACCTGGCGCAACGAGGAGGCAAACATGAATCGAGGCACACGAAGCGGCCGGCTGATCATTTGGGCGATGGTGGCGACGGTGGCCGCCGCCGCAGGCGGCGCCAGCGCCGCCGACCCCCGCTCCGCACCGGGAGCGAAGGCATGGGATTGCCCCTACGGCGGCCCCGGAGCGGGCTACGGCATGGGCCCGGGGATGATGGGCGGTTACGGGATGGGGCCCGGAATGATGGGCGGCTACGGCATGGGTCCCGGGATGATGGGCGGCTATGGGATGGGTCCCGGGATGGGACCCGGCATGATGGGCGGCTATGGCATGGGTCCGGGCATGATGGGAGCCTACCGCGGGGCGGGGCTGGAGCTCAGCGACAAGCAGCGTGCGGAGCTCAACGCGATCCAGGACGAGACCCGCAAGCAGCACTGGAGCACGATGGGCGAGATGATGGACGAGCAGGCCCGGCTGCGCGACCTCTATGACGCCGAAAAACCCGACAACACGGCGATCGAGGAGTCGTACAAGCGCCTCGGCGAGCTCCAGCAGAAGATGTACCGCGCGTCGATCGAGGCCCACAAGCGCATGGACGCGCTGCTCACCGACGAGCAGCGGCAGCAGATGCGCAAGCTCTGGCGCCGCGGGCCGGCGCCGGCTTCCTGACCGCCGCGCTGGGCGGTTCGCGCGTCCAGATCGGCGGCCCCACCGGCGCCTTCATTCCCATCGTCTACGGCATCGTCGCCGTCCATGGCTATGTCAACCTGCTCGGCGCGACCATGCTTGCCGGCATCTTCCTGCTGGCGATGGGCGTCGCGCGCATGGGGCAGCTGATCCGCTTCATTCCGGTGACGGTGGTCATCGGCTTCACCAACGGCATCGCCGTGGTCATCTTCATGGCGCAGATCAAGGACTTCTTCGGCCTCAGGATCGACGCGCTGCCGGCCGAGTTTTTCGCGCGCATCAAGACGCTGGCCGCGCACGCCCACACCGTCGACCTGCCGACGCTCGGGCTGGCCGTCGCCTCCTTGCTCTTCCTGCTCTTCTACAACCGCCTCGCCCAGTGGCTCGCACCGTTGCGCCGGGCGCCCGGCCCGCTGGCGGTGCTCGTCGCCGGCACGCTCGCCGCGTGGCTGTTCGACCTGCCGGTGGAGACCATCGGCAGCCGCTTCGACGGCATCCCGCAGGAGCTGCCGGCCTTCGGCATTCCGCCGCTGTCGATCCACGACTTCGGCAAGCTGATCTCGCCGGCGATCACCATCGCGCTGCTCGGCGCCATCGAGTCGCTGCTCTCGGCGCGCGTCGCCGACGGCCAGATCGACGACCGCCACGACCCGAACCAGGAGCTGATCGCGCAGGGGCTGTCCAACATCGCCGCGCCGCTGTTCGGCGGCTTTGCCGCCACCGGCGCCATCGCCCGCACCACGACCAACGTCAAGACCGGCGGCCGCACGCCGGTCGCCGGCATGATCCACGCCGGCGTTCTGCTGGCCATCGTGCTGGTCGCCGCGCCGCTCGCTTCCTACGTGCCGCTGGCGACGCTGTCGGCGATCGTCATGGTCGTCGCCATCAACATGGGCGAGTGGCACGAGTTCCGCGAGCTGCGCCGCTACACCAACAACTACCGCATCATCCTGCTCGCCACCTTCTTCGTCACGGTGATCTTCGACCTGACCATCGCCGTCGAACTGGGCATGGTGCTGGCCTGCCTCGCCTTCATCTACCGCATGTCCGAGCTGACGAAGATCCAGCGCCTGCCGCTCGACGACGAGGCACTCGACCCACGCTTCATCTACCCGGACGGGACGATGCGCGTCGCCGCCTGGCAGCTCTATGGCTCGCTGTTCTTCGGCGCGGTAAACAAGCTGGAAGAACTGCTCGACCCGTTAGCCGGCCACCCGGAGATCGTCATTCTCGACATGACGCGCCTCGTCCAGCTCGACACCACCGGTCTCGAAGGGCTGGAGAACCTGTTGCTGAAGCTGAAGAAACGCAATTGCCGGCTGATCGTCTGCGGGCTGAATTCGCAGCCGGGTTCGCTGCTGCGCCGCTCCGGCTTCCTTGGCCACCTCGACCCGGGCAACGTCTGCGCCGACTTCGACGCGACGCTCGAACGCGCCCGCGTCCAGCTACCGGACCTGATGGGCGGGGACGGCGAGGGCTACTGAAAATTCCGCTGGACAGCGGCGGCGTACATCCGTAGAATGCGCGGACTTGTGCATTGCAGCAATTGCCTGCACGAAACGCGCATCGCGAACCTGAAGCAGTAGCAACGACAAAGCCTTCCTGCCCCTTGGCACCGAAACATGTGGTGCCGTCACGGCACAAAGCTTTCGTGCCGAAATCTCGATTCTCTCTGAGTTTTCAAGCAATTTCGTGGGTTAGCGCTGCATTTCCAGCGCCCGTGACCTGTCCTCCGGACCGGCTGCGCGCGCCCATTTTGACGAAAGAAAACGATGACTTTTGAAGAGATCGGCCTCCACCCGGCCATCCTGAAGGCGCTCGCCGACGCGGGCTACACCGAACCGACCCCGGTCCAGGCGCAGGCCATTCCGGCCGCGATCGAAGGCCGCGACCTGCTCGTCTCGTCGCAGACCGGCTCCGGCAAGACCGCGGCGTTCATGCTGCCGTCGATGCACAAGCTGGCCGTTGCCGCGCAGGACAACCCGCTGCCGGCGGTGAAGACCGCGAACCAGGAGCGCCAGTCGGCGCGCGCCCGCGGCGAGCGTCCGCGCTACACGCCGGCGCAGCCGAAGATGCTGGTGCTGACGCCGACGCGCGAACTGGCGCTGCAGGTGACCACCGCCACCGAGAAATACGGCGCCAACCTGCGCCGCATGAAGGCCGTCTCCATCCTCGGCGGCATGCCCTATCCGAAGCAGATGCAGCTGCTGGCGCGCAACCCGGAAATCCTCGTCGCCACGCCGGGCCGCCTGATCGACCACATGAACTCGGGCAAGATCGACTTCTCGCAGCTGCAGATCCTCGTCCTCGACGAAGCCGACCGCATGCTTGACATGGGCTTCATCGACGACATCGAGACGATCATCGCGGCGACGCCGGCTTCCCGCCAGACAATGCTCTTCTCGGCAACACTCGAAGGCGATGTCGGCCGCATGGCCGAGCGCATCACGCGCGAGCCGCAGGTGATCCGCATCGCCGGCTCGCAGACGAAGCACGAGAACATCGAGCAGAAGGTGCACTTCGTCGACGACATGGCGCACAAGAACCGCCTGCTCGACCACCTGCTGCGCGACGCCGCGCTCGACCAGGCGGTGATCTTCACCGCCACCAAGCGCGACGCCGACAGCATTTCCGAGCAGCTGAACGTGGCCGGCTTCGCCGCCGCGCCGCTGCACGGCGACATGCATCAGGGCGCTCGCAACCGCACCCTCAACGCGCTGCGCCGCGGCCAGCTACGCATCCTCGTCGCCACCGACGTCGCCGCGCGCGGCATCGACGTGCCGGGAATCACGCACGTCTTCAACTACGACCTGCCGAAGTTTCCCGAGGACTACGTGCACCGCATCGGTCGTACCGGCCGCGCCGGCCGCAGCGGCGTCGCCGTGTCGCTGGTGCACCACGCCGAAGGCATCCACGTGAAGCGCATCGAGCGCTTCACCAAGCAGGTGATCCCGGTCGACGTCGTTCCCGGCCACGAGCCGAAGCGCGCACCGGCGCCGAAGAAGGCCAAGCCGGCCGGCTGGAAGCCGGGGCAGAGCCGGGGCGGCGACCGTAACGGCAAGCCGGGCAACGACCGCTACGGCAAGAGCGGCGGCTATTCGCGCGACGGTGGCGGCGAGAAGCGCTACGGCAAGGGTCCGCGCCAGGAAGGCGGCTTCGGCCCGCGCAACGCCGAAGGCTTCAACGACTCGCGTCCGGACAATTTTGGCAACCGTCCCGAGCGCGACCGCAGCCAGGGCCGTCCCGACAACTTCGGCAACCGCCCCGAGCGTCCGGACACCCGCCCGGACAATTTCGGCAATCGCGCCGACTACCAGCCGCGCGGCAATGCCGGCTTCGGCGACCGCCGCGGCAATGGCCAGGGTGCCGGCGGCAAGCGCGAAGGCTTCGCCAAGCGTTTCGACCAGGCGGCCCCGCGCAGCGGCGGCCAGCCGCGCCGGAGCTGGACCGAACGCTGAGCGCGCGACGCTGCACGTTCCGCGAAAAGCCGCAGGCGTTGCCTGCGGCTTTTTTCATGGCGCCGGCGCAAGAAGCGGGTGGCGGAAACGTCGGCAAGCGGCAAGAATCGCGCATCGGCCAACGAGGAGCGAGACCATGAGCGCCATCGCAGACACGCCCTACGACACCGTCGCCGCGGCCATCCGCTTCGTCCGCGCGCAGGCGCGGCGGCAGCCTTCGCTCGGCGAGGTCGCCGCGCACGTCGGCCTCAGCCCGGCGCACCTGCAGCGCACCTTCTCGGCCTGGGCCGGGATTTCGCCGAAACGCTTCCTGCAGTTCCTGACCAAGGAGCACGCCCGGGCGTTGCTGCGCCAGTCGCGCGACGTGCTCGCCGCCAGCCTGGAAAGCGGTCTCTCCGGCCCCGGCCGGCTGCACGACCTGATGGTCGCCTGCGAGGCGCTGACGCCGGGCGAGATCGGCGCCCTCGGCGAGGGGCTGACGCTGCGCTTCGGTTTCGCGGCAACGCCGCTCGGCGCGGTCATCGTCGCCGTCAGCACGCGCGGCGTCTGCCATCTGCAGTTCGTCGAGGCGGGCGGGGAGGGCGCCGCCGAGGCCGTGTTGCGCGACGAGTGGCCGAAAGCCGCCTTCTGGCGCGACGACGCGGCCGCCGCCGAGGTGGCGGTGCGGATGTTCGCCGGCGCCGCCGACGGCCGGCCGCTGTCGCTGCTGCTGCGCGGCACCAATTTCCAGATCAAGGTCTGGGAAGCGCTGCTGCGCATCCCGCCCGGCTGCGTGCTGAGCTACGGCGACCTCGCCGCCGGCATCGGCCAGCCGCGCGCGCAGCGGGCGGTCGGCAGCGCGCTGGCGCGGAACTGCCTCGCCGTCCTCGTTCCCTGCCACCGCGTGCTGCGCGAAGGCGGCGAGATCGGCGACTACCGCTGGGGAAGCGAGCGCAAATACGCGCTGCTGGCCTGCGAGGCGGCAAACGCCGCCGGCGAAGCGCTTTCCGCCTAGCGCGGCCAACCGCCTTTCGACGCATCCCGACGGCGGTGCCGCTACAATTACGATAACGTTATCTAATGGGTCGGTCATGACGAACGAGGACACACCGCGCAAGCGGGGGCGACCGCGCACACGCTACGCCGAACGCGACGAGCAGGTCCGGCAGAACATGCGGCTGTACCGCGCGCGGCGCGCGGCCGAACTGGCGGCGCTGGCCAAGGCACTCGACCGCCTCGGGGCGGCGGTGGCCAGCGGCGACCTGCAGGCGACCTTCCGCGAGGCGGCGGCCGCGTCCGGCCTGTGGGCCACCGGCACGATCAGGGATAACGTTATCAAAAACAACCGGCGTCGCCGGAAGGGCGGCGACGAAGCGGAGGGGGCGGCAAGCGGGCCGGTGCCTCCCGGCTTGTTACAATCGGGGCGATGAACGACGAATACTTCATGCGCGAGGCGATGTCGCTGGCGCGTTCCGCCGAATGCCTGGGCGAGGTGCCAGTCGGCGCGGTGGTCGTGCTCGACGGCGAAATCGTCGGCCGCGGCTTCAATTCGCCGATCGGCGAGAGCGATCCGACCGCCCACGCCGAGATCGCCGCGCTGCGCGATGCCGCCCGCCGCCTCGGCAACTACCGCCTGCCCGGCAGCACCCTCTACGTCACCCTCGAACCCTGCGCGATGTGTGCCGGCGCCATCATGCACGCCCGCGTCGCCCGCGTCGTCTATGGCGCGCGCGACCCGAAGACCGGCGTGCACGGCAGCGTCGTCGACCTCTTCGCCGTCGAACGCCTGAACCATCATGCCGAGGTCGTCGGCGGCGTTCTCGCCGAGGAGTGCGGCAGCATGCTCTCCGGCTTCTTCGCCGCCCGCCGCCGGAGCCGCGGCCAGTGATCGTCCGCATCTCGATTCCGCGCCAGGAACTGACGCTCACGGACGACACCGGCGCGCCGCTCCGCCGCTGGCCGGTATCGACCGCGACCAACGGCGCCGGCGAGGTTTCCGGCAGCTACTGCACGCCGCGCGGCCGGCACGTGATCCGCGCCAAGATCGGTGGCGGCCAGCCGACGAACACCGTGTTCGTCCGCCGCCGGCCAACCGGCGAGGTGCATTCGCCGGAACTTGCCGCCGCGCATCCGGGCCGCGACTGGATCCTCACCCGCATCCTCTGGCTGTCCGGCTGCGAGCCGGGCGTCAACCGGCTCGGCGAGGTGGACACGATGCGCCGCTACATCTACATCCACGGCTGCCCGGACGGCACGCCGATGGGCACCCCCGGCTCGCACGGCTGCATCCGCATGCGCAACGCCGACATCGTCGAACTGTTCGCTCTGGTGCCGGCCGGCACGCCAGTCCGGATCGACGCCGACGAGCCGCCCGACCCGAAAGAAAAGCAGACCGATGGAACATAACATCACCCTGATCACCACCGTCGCCGCCGGCTTCGGCTTCGCGCTGGTCCTCGGCTTCATCGCCGAACGGCTGAAAGTGCCGGCGCTGGTCGGCTACCTGCTCGCCGGCATCCTGATCGGGCCGTCGACGCCCGGCTACGTCGCCGACGTCGATACCGCCACCCAGCTCTCCGAAATCGGCGTCATGCTGCTGATGTTCGGCGTCGGCCTGCACTTCTCGCTCGACGACCTGCTCTCGGTGAAGCGCATCGCGGTACCGGGCGCCGTCGTCCAGATGGGGCTGGCCACCGTGCTCGGCATGGCCCTGGCCATGTGGTGGGGCTGGGACACCGGCGCCGCGCTGATCTTCGGCCTGTCGCTGTCCTGCGCCAGCACCGTCGTCCTGCTCAAGGCGCTGGAGGCGCGCGGCGTGCTGGAAACGATGAACGGGCGCATCGCCGTCGGCTGGCTGGTGGTCGAGGATCTGGCGACGGTGCTCATCCTCGTGCTGCTGCCGCCGCTCGCCGGCGTGCTGGCCGGTACGGCGGCGAGCGGCGAGGGGGCGACGGAGCTGTGGCGGGCCATCGGCACGACGCTGCTGGAAGTCGCCGCCTTCATCGCGCTGATGCTGATCGCCGGCCGCCGCGTGCTGCCCTGGCTGCTGGCGCAGGTGGCGCGCACCGGCTCGCGCGAGCTGTTCACGCTGGCGGTGATCGCCGCCGCCATCGGCATCGCCTTCGGCGCCGCCAAGCTGTTCAGCGTCTCCTTCGCGCTCGGCGCCTTCTTCGCCGGCATGGTCATGCGCGAGTCGGAATTCAGCCATCGTGCCGCCGAGGAGTCGCTGCCGCTGCGCGACGCCTTCTCGGTGCTCTTCTTCGTCGCCGTCGGCATGCTCTTCGATCCGGCGGTGCTGGTCGACCAGCCGTTCCGCGTGCTCGGCGTCGTCGCCATCATCGTCGTCGGCAAGACGCTCGCCGCGATGGCGCTGGTGCTGGCGCTGCGCTACCCGCTGAACACCGCGCTGACCGTCGCCGCCAGCCTCGCCCAGATCGGCGAGTTTTCGTTCATCCTGGCCGGCCTCGGGCTGTCGCTCGGCCTGCTGCCGCAGGAAGGGATGAGCCTGGTGCTGGCCGGCGCGCTGATCTCGATCGCGCTGAACCCCTTCGTCTTCGCCGGCGTTGCGCCGTTCAGCCGCTGGATGCTGGCGCGCTCGGAATTCGCCCGCCGGCTGGAACAGCGGCAGGACCCCTACGCCGAGCTGCCGATGAGCACCGAGCGCAAGTATCTGGAAGGGCAGGTGGTGCTGGTCGGCTACGGCCGCGTCGGCCGGCGCATCGCCGCCGCGCTCGACGAGCGCGGCATCCCCTACGTCGTCGCCGAACAGAACCGGGAGCAGGTGGAGGATCTGCGCAAGCAGGGCGTCGCCGCCGTTTCCGGCAACGCCGCCGATCCGGCGGTGCTGATCCAGGCGCACGTCGCCAATGCGGCGATGCTGGTCGTGGCGACGCCGGACCCGGTCAACGTGCGGGCGATGGCGCACACCGCCCGTCTCCTCAACCCGGGCATCGAGATCGTCGTGCGCACGCACAGCGAGGACGAGTCGCGGCTCCTGCAAAGCGAGCATATCGGCACCGTCTTCTTCGGCGAGGAGGAATTGGCAAAAGGCATGAGCGGGCACGTCGTCCGGCGCTTCGTGCCGGACCCCGCGTGAAGCCGGTCGCCGACCGGCATTCAGTTCAGCGCAAGGAGACTTTCGCCGGCCGCGCCGCCGGCGTCGAAGCGACGCTCGCGGAAGGAAGCGCTGCCGTCGGCGGCGACGCAGACGAGCGTCGACGCCCGTGTGCCGTAGTCCGGCGAGCGGACGAAGATCGCTGACAGCCGTCGCTCCCATTCCAGGCTGACGCCGGTCGCCGGCAGGTGTGCGTCGGGGACGATCTCGTCGTCGGCGAGCAGCGCGAAGAACGCCTCGCTCGCCGGCAACCGCGGCAGCGCGGCGGCGAAACGCGCCTTGGCGGTGGCCAGCTTCGGCCACGGCGTATCGAGCAGGTGGTTCGACACGCCGTAGATGCCGGGCGGCAGCCGGCGCGGGGCAGCGATGCGGTTGGCGGCGTACCACAACTCACGACCGTCGCCGACGAGCAGGTTGAAGCCGGCATAGGCGCTACCGTCGATCGCCGCCGCGTAGTCGGCGGCGGCCATGTCGCCGGCGAGGAAATCCGCGGTCAGCCGGCCACGCGAACGCGGCCCCTGCGGCTTGCCCGGCTCGCGGACATTGGTGACGGCGGCGAAACGGCCGCCGGCGGCAATGCCGAGCCAGGTACCGCCGGCTTCCAGGTCGCGGCCGGCGAGAATCTGCGGCGCCTCGGCCCAGCGCGCGGCAGCCGCCGTCGGCCGGGCAAAGAATTCGTCGCGGTTGGCGGCGACGACCAGCGGGTAGTCGGGATGAACCCGCCAGGCGACCAAGATCAGGCACATCGCCGGCGGGCCGAAAGGAAATGCGGCGGCTCAGGCCGCCGCGGCGACCGCTGCCGCCGAGACCACGGCGCCGTCGCGCGCGCGCAGGCGGACGCCGCCGTCCGCCGCCAGTTCCATGACCACGGCCAGCGCTTCGTAGCCGCCGGCCGGCGACGCCGCCGCGCTGACCACCATGCCGCAGGACTGGTCCGGCACGGCATCCGAATAGAGCTCGTCGCCGGCAGCCATCGCCGCATCGCTGCGCAGCCGGTAGAGATGGCGCTTGACCTTGCCCAGGTACTGCGTGCGGGCGACGATTTCCTGGCCGGGGTAGCAGCCCTTGTGAAAGCTGACACCGCCGATGCGCTCGAAATTGGCCATCTGCGGCACGAAATGTTCCTTCGTCGCCTCGCAGATCACCGGCAGCGCGGCGCGGATGTCCAGCCAGCGCCAGGCCGGCAGGCCGGCCGGACGTGCGGCGCCGGCGAGCTTTGCCCAGACGGCGGCGGCGCGCTCGACCGGAGCGGCGACGAACTGGCGCGCCTCGTCGATGCGGATCGCCGTGCAGCTGTCGGCGGCAGCGCTCTTCATCGGCGCCGGCTGCGGCAGGCCGGCGGCCTGCAACGCGGTGGCCGACTGCGGGCCGGACAGGCCGAGCAGCACGAGGCCGGCATCGGCGACCGTGACTTTCGAACGCAGCACGTACATCTGCAGCCGCTTGGCGATCGCCGCCTGCAGGTCGGCGGAAAGCGCCAGCAGGTAGTCGTCGCCATCGCGCCAGACGACGAAGCTGGCCAGCATCCGCCCCTTGGCGCTGCACCACGCCGAGTGCTGCGCAGCATCGGCGGCGAGGTGGTTGATATCGCTGGTCAGCTGGTTGTGCAGGAAGGATTTCGCGTCCTCGCCGCCGACGCGGATGACGCCAAGATGCGTCAGCGGGGCGACGACGGTGGCGTCACCGGCGGCGGCGAGTTCGCCGGCGGCATCGCCGAAACTGTCGATCTCGTCCGTGCGGGTTGCGTTGAAACGGGCGCCGGCGGCGCCGAGGGCCTCTTTCCAGGTGGGGTTCATGTCGCCGAGTCTCGTGTGGGGGTCTATGCTTCGGCTATTATAACGCCTCCGCAAAAACCGCCCGCCGCCCGCGCGCCGCGTGCCTTCCGATGCTCAAGCTCCTGCGCAACCTGATTCTGCTGGCGCTGCTCGCCGTTGCCGTCGCCGCCGGCACCGTCTACTGGCTGGCTCACCGCCCGCTGCAACTGGCCGCGTCGCCGCTCGACTTCACCGTCGTTGCCGGCAGTTCGCTGCGCAGCGCCGAGCAGCAGGTCGCCGCCGCCGGCGTCGCACTGCCGCCGCGGCTGCTCGAACTGCTCGGCCGCCTGCTGCGCGTCGACGCGCAGATCAAGGCCGGCAGCTACGAAATCGTCGCCGGCATCACGCCGCTCGAACTGCTGCGCAAGCTGACCCGCGGCGACGTCACCCAGGCCGAGATCGCCTTCATCGAGGGCTGGACCTTCCGCCAGCTGCGCGAGAAACTCGATGCCCATCCCGACCTGCGCCACGACAGCCGCGGCCTCGCCGAGGGCGAACTCCTGCGCCGGCTGGGAATCGACGCCGCCAGCGCCGAAGGCTGGTTCTTCCCCGACACGTATTTGTTCGCCAAGCAGTCGAGTGACTTCGACGTGCTCGCCCGCGCCCACCGCCTGATGCGCGGCCATCTCGACCGGGAATGGGCGCAGCGCGCGGCCGGTCTGCCGTACGCCGACGCGCGCCAGGCGCTGGTGATGGCCTCGATCGTCGAGAAGGAAACCGGCCGCGAAGCCGACCGCCCGCTGATTGCCGCCGTCTTCGTGAACCGCCTGCGCATCGGCATGCCGCTGCAGACCGACCCGACGGTGATCTACGGCCTCGGCGAAGCCTTCGACGGCAACCTGAGGAAGCGCGACCTGCAGGCCGACACCCCCTACAATACCGACACGCGCGGCGGCCTGCCGCCGACGCCGATTGCCATGCCGGGGCTGGCCTCACTGCGCGCGGCGCTCAACCCGGCGGCGAGCGACGCGTTGTATTTCGTCGCCCGCGGCGACGGCAGCAGTCAATTCTCGCGCACGCTCGACGAACACAACCAGGCCGTGGCGCGCTACCAACTGAAAGGCGGAAAACGCTGATGCGGGGCAAATTCATCACCTTCGAGGGCATCGACGGCGCCGGCAAGAGCAGCCACATCGCCGGCGTCTGCGAATTCCTGCGCGGCCGCGGCCTCGCCGTCGTCAGCACGCGCGAGCCGGGCGGCACCCCGCTCGGGGAGAAGCTGCGCGAACTGCTGCTGCACGAGCCGATGCATCTCGAAACCGAGGCGATGCTGATGTTCGCCGCCCGCCGCGAACACCTCGCCGCAGTCATCGAGCCGGCGCTGGCGCGCGGCGACTGGGTCGTCTGCGACCGCTTCAGCGACGCCACCTACGCCTACCAGGGCGGCGGCCGCGGCCTCGACCGGCACAAGCTCCTCGAACTGGAGCGCTGGGTGCACGGCCATCTGCAGCCGGACCTGACGCTGCTCTTCGATCTGCCGTTCGCCGTCGCGCGCGAGCGCATCGTGCAGCAGACGCGCGAGCTCGACCGCTTCGAGCAGGAGCGCGCCGATTTTCACGAGCGCGTGCGCCAGGCCTACCTCGAACGCGCCGCCGCGTCGGCGCAACGCATCCGCGTGATCGACGCCGACCGACCGCTCGACCAGATCAAGAAAACGGTTGAAGAAATCGTTTCAACTATTTGTCGATGAACGTTATTCAGCTCCATTCAGACCTCTGGTCCAGACTCCAGGCGCGACGTCGCCAGTTGCCGCATTCGCTGCTGCTCGGCGGCGCGCGCGGCCTCGGCAAGTTCGACCTGGCGCGCGTCTTTGCGGCCTCGCTGCTCTGCGAAAACCCGCAGCCGAACGGCGAAGCCTGCGGCCGGTGCCTCGCCTGCAACTGGCTGAGCCAGGGCAACCACCCGGATTTCCGGCTGCTCCAGCCGGAGGCGCTGGCCGAGGCGGAGGGCGACGGCGAGGCCGGCGATAGCGGCAAGAAGGCCAGCCAGCAGATCACCATCGACCAGGTACGCGGCCTCGACGACTTCCTGCACGTCGGCACGCACCGCGCCGGCCTGCGCGTGGTGCTGGTCTGCCCGGCCGAGGCAATGAACCGCAACACCGCCAACGCGCTGCTGAAGACGCTGGAGGAACCGGCGCCGGACACGCTGTTCCTGCTCGTCAGCCACGAGCCGGAGCGCCTGCTGCCAACGATCCGCAGCCGCTGCCAGACGGTCGCCGTGCCGCTGCCCGACGCGGCACGGGCACGCGACTGGCTGGCTGCCGCCGGCGTCGCCGACGCCGAGCGCTGGCTGGCGCTGGCCGGCGGCGCACCGCTGCTGGCCGCGGAGCTCGACGGTTCGGGCGAGCGTCGTCTGATCGAGGCGCTGCTCGAACAACTGGCACGCGGCCCGGCGCTCGATCCGCTGGCGGCGGCGGCGGCGCTCGACAAAACGGTGAAGGCGGAGAAGGGCGGCGGTGCGCCGCCGATGAAGCGGCTGATGGAATGGGCGCAGAAGTGGCTGGTCGACCTGTCGCTCGCGGCGGCGAAGCTGCCGGTCCGCTACTTCGTCGGCGAGCGCGCGCAGATCGAGAAGCTTGCCGCCCGTTCCGACGCGCAAAGGCTCTTGGCCTTCGGGCGGAAGGCGCTACAATACAGGCGTCATTCCGAACATCCGTTGAACAGCCGCCTCTTCCTCGAAGACTTCTTCCTGGGCTACGCGGCACTTTTCGAACGACGCTGACGCGATCCATGAGTGAAGCCGCCAAGCCTGCCGCCGCGCCCCGTCCGAGCGTCCTCTCGCTGAACATCAACTCGAAGTCGGCGCTGTACGCGGGCTACATGCCGCACCTCCGGAACGGCGGCATCTTCATCCCGACCTCTCGCAACTACAAGCTCGGCGACGAGGTGTTCATGCTGCTGTCGCTGATGGACGACCCGGCCAAGCTGCCGATCGCCGGCACCGTCGTCTGGATTACCCCGGCTGGCGCGCAGAACAGCAAGGCGCAGGGCATCGGCGTCCATTTCAACGCCGACGAGAGCGGCGTCGAGGCCCGCCGCAAGATCGAAGGCCTGCTCGGCGGCGTCATGCAGTCGAGCCGGCCGACGCACACCCTCTGAGCCGCCGCCGGGCGACCTCCCGTACCACCGAAAGCCAGGCTGCACGATGCTCGTAGACTCCCATTGCCACCTCGATTTCGACGACCTCGCCGGGCGCCTGCCGGAGGTCTTCGCGCGCATGCAGGCGAACGGCGTCGGCGTCGCCGTCTGCGTCGGCGTCAACCTGGAGGACTGGCCGAGGGTGATCGCGCTGGCCGAAAGCGACCCGCGGCTCTTTGCCACCGTCGGCGTGCACCCGGAATACACCGACGCGCGCGAACCGTCGGCCGACGAACTGGTCGCGCTCGCCCGCCACCCGAAGGTGATCGCGATCGGCGAAACCGGCCTCGACTATTACTGGCACAAGGACGCCCCGGAGTGGCAGCGCGCCCGCTTCCGGACGCACATCGCCGCCGCCCGGCAGGCGAAGCTGCCGCTGGTGATCCATACCCGCGACGCGGCCGCCGACACGCTGCGGCTGATGGCAGAGGAGGGGGCCGGCGAGGTTGGCGGCGTCATGCATTGCTTCACCGAAACCTGGGAAGTCGCCGCGGCGGCGCTCGACCTCGGCTTCCACATCTCCTTCTCGGGCATCGTCACCTTCAAGAACGCCCTGCAGATCAAGGAAGTGGCGCAGAAGGCGCCGCTCGACCGCATCCTCGTCGAGACCGACGCCCCCTATCTGGCACCGGTGCCGTTCCGCGGCAAGCTGAACGAGCCGGGCCACGTGCTGCACGTCGCCGAGGAAATCGCCCGCCTGCGCGGCCTCAGCCTGGAGGCCGTCGCCGAGGCAACCACGACCAACTTCGCCCGGCTGTTCCCGGGCACCCGACCGCTACTGGAATCATGATGAAAAACCTGCTCGCCGCCGCCGCGCTTTCGCTGACGCTTGCCCTGCCGGCCCATGCCGGCATCTACGACGACATGCTGGTCGCCATCAAGCGCGGCAGCGCACCGGACGTGACCGAGATCCTCAAGCGCGGCCTCGACCCGAATATCGTCGACCGCGAGGGCTACACGCTGCTGATGCTGGCGGTGCGCGACGGCAACGAGGAGATCGTCGACGTGCTGCTCGCGGCCAAGGCCAATGCCAACGCGCGCAACGCGCACGGCGACACGGCCTTGCGCCTCGCCGCCTTCCGCGGCTCGCTGCCGATGGTCGAGCGGCTGGTGAAGGCGAGGGCACTGGTCAACATGCCGGGCTGGACGCCGCTGATCTACGCTGCGTTCAACGGCCATGCCGAAGTCGTCCGCTACCTGCTCGACCACGGCGCGGCCATCGATGCGCAGGCGGACAATGGCTATACCGCGCTGTCCGCCGCGGCACGCGGCGGGCATGAGGAGGTCGTCGAACTGCTGCTGAAGCGCCGCGCCAATCCCAACCTGAAAAGCGACAAAGGCGAAACGGCGATGGATTTCGCGCTGCGCGGTGACAACACCCGAATCTTCGAGCGCTTGCGCGCCGCCGGCGGCCTCAGCGGGCAGGCGCTGGGGGCGACGCCGGCAAGGTGACGACGCGCAGCGCCGACCCTTGAATATACTTTAACAAAATCCTGTAAATATCCGGATCAAAAGGAAGTTCTCCGCAGGATTCCGCCAATTCACGGAGCCTTTCGTCGCTCCGCGCCAGCCCCCGGTAGCGCCAGCGATCGACGACGTGAAAGTCCTCGATCATCCCGAAGGGATCGCGCTCGACCAGCGCGACCGGTCCGGCGAACGGCCACGTCTTCTGTCGCAGCTTGCCCAGCGCCGCCATCAGGCGGGCGCTATGCCGCGAGACATCCTCCTTGCCGATGCAGACGCCGCGGCAGTGGTGTCCCTTGACCGCGGAACAGGGCTTGCCCGGCCTTTCCCCCTCCAGACCAAGGCGCACCGGGCACAGGAAATGCGCCTCGGCCAGCTTGCGCAAGGCCTGCCGCGCCTCGCGCTGCGTTCCGTAGAGTCCGAACAGGTCGGCGTCGACGCCGAAGCCGGCTTCGCCCGGCGTGACCAGGGACGGCCGGAAATCGCCGGGCGCCACCTCATGCAGGCGCCAGGCGCAGAGCTCCGCCGGAATCGGCTTGCGCCGCCGCTGCAGGCGGATTTCATGCAGGCGGGCGCCGAATTCGCCGGCGGCGTCGAACCATTCGACATGGCGGACGAGGCTGGCGGGAGGCAGACCGGCCCGGTTTCCGGCGAAATGCGCGAGAACTTTTTGCCGCAGGTTGCTGGCGCGCCCGGTGAGCAGCGTTTCGCCGCCAGCGCCGATCAGCGCGTAAGCGCCATGGATGTCTGGCAATTCGTCGGCCAGCGCCGGATCGAGCTCGGGCGGCAGCGTCGCCGTCCGGGTCAAGGCCGCGACGGCGGCCGCCAGCGGTTCTGCACCCGGTGCGTCAAGCCAGCGCTGCCATAGTTCCCAGAGCACCCGCGCGTCGGCCAGCGCCCGGTGGCGAGCATCGGCAGCGATGCCGTGACGCTCGATCAGCGTGTCGAGATTATGCCGGTTGTGCTGCGGGAACAGTTTGCGCGACAGCTTGACGGTGCACAGCACGGTACTGCGGAAATCGACGCCGAGGCGGGCGAATTCGCCCTTGAGGAAGCCGTAATCGAAGCGCGCATTGTGCGCGACGAAGAGCTTGCCGGCCAGCCGCTGGCGAAGTTCGCCGGCCAGCCGTTCGAACGGAGGGGCATCGGCGACCATGGCGTCGTCGATGCCGGTCAGTCCGGGGATGAACGGCGTCACCGGCACCCCCGGATTGACCAGCGCAGACCATTCGCGAATGCCGTTCTCGTCGACTTCGACCAGCCCGATTTCGAGGATGCGGTCGCGCGCGAAATTGGCGCCGGTCGTTTCCAGATCGACGAAGACAAGGGGCTGAGGCATCGGAAAGCTCATCGCGGCGTTGGCGTGGCCGGCAGATGCAAACAATCTGCCGGTTCGTATAATTTGTATTATGTAAAATTATTGGATGTCGGCAACGCGCGCGGATCAGCGCCGGTAATGGCTACCCGTCGTTACCGCCAGGTAGATTTCCCGCAGGAAGACCGACAGCGAAACGATCATCGCCAGCATCGCAGCGACGAACAGGCCGGCGACGGCCTGCGCCAGCTTGACCGCGACCATCGCACCGACGAAGGCGCCAGCGACGACGAGGCAGACCAGCAAGGCGCTGAGCACGGCAAACAGGATCGACAGATAGACGAGCCGGCTGCGCCGGCCGAGCGTCGCCATCTCGCGTTCGGCTTCGGTACGGTCGTCTTCCTGATGGCGGAGTTGCTCGACCACTACCCGCCGCCGGTCGACGATGCGACCGAGGCGAGCGTTCATGGCGTTGATCAATGTGGCGATGGCGGTCAGCAGGAAGACCGGCGCCACGGCCAGTTGAATGACGTGCGTGATGTCGCTGAGGTCGCCCTGCATCGTCCGGTCTTGTCAGGCGGCCTTGGGCAGCGGCGGCGCATGGCTGGCGAGGATCTCGGCGATGTCGCGATCCTTCGCTTGCCACATGTCGTTTACCCAGGCCGTCATCTGCCGCCGGTAGCGGGCGCTGCCGAGCTCGGCTCCCGCCTCGACCGCCGGCAATTCCAGTTCGCGCACGCGTACCACGACCTCGCGCATGCGACCGCAGAGCAGGTCCCAGAAAGTCGGTACGCCGCCCGGGTAGACGATGGTGACATCGAGATACGAGCGGAAGCGGTCGCCCATCACCGACAACGCCATCGCCAGCCCCCCTACTTTCGGCACCAGCAGATGCCGGTAGGGCGACTGCTGCTCGTCGTGCTTGGCCGGCGTGAAGCGGGTTCCTTCGAGAAAGTTGATCACCGAGGTCGGAATCGTGCGGAAACGCTCGCAGGATTTACGCGTCGCCGCCAGGTCGCGTGCGAAGTTGCCGCCGCGACGCATGAACGGGAAGTCGAGCGCCCACCAGGCGAGCCCCATCAGCGGTACGTACAGCAATTCGCGCTTGAGGAAGAACTTGAGCAGCGGAATCCTGCCAGTCAGCACTTTCTGCAGGACGAGGATGTCCACCCAGCTCTGATGGTTGCTGCCGACCAGATACCAGCCCTGCCGATTGAGCGCGTCCGCCCCCTGCACATCCCAGCGCACCCGGCCGACCAGGCCTATCCACCAGCCGTTTGCGGCGATCCAGGTTTCGGCGAGGCGATTGAGGACACGGTCAAGCGGCTTGCGCGCCGCCGCAAACGGCAAGCACAGCTTGAGCAGCGCAAACGGCGTCATCGCCAGAAATACGATCAGCACGTTGGCGCCGAGGATGAACGACGCCAGGCACCCCTTGACCGTCTGCAGCGCATGCCGCCCGGCCGATACCGGTTTCTGCCGCGGCGCCGTCAATTGAGCTCTTCCCGTTTCTTCGGACGCGGCAGACGGAGGACGTCGATCCCCTCTTCCTGCAATGCCGCGCAATCGTCGGCGGTGGCGACGCCGCGAATCGTCCGCTCGGGCGATTCGCGGTAATGAATGCGCCGCGCCTCGTCGGCGAATGCGGTGCCGACATCCTCGCTGTGCCGGATCATGTCCTCGATGAAGGCCCGGGCCGCGGCCAGCGGGTCGCTTTCCGGCGGCCGGCCGACCGCCGGGGTCGGCGAAGCGAGATGGACGGCCGACGGCAGGCGCTTCACCTCGTGCGAGCCGCAATAGGGACAGAGCACCATGCCGTCTGCTTCCTGCTGGCCGAAGTCCTCGGCGGAGCGGAACCAGCCCTCGAAACGGTGATCGGCGGAACAGGTCAGGTCGAAAATGATCATCTGCAGGAAGCCTTGGTGCCCGGAGCGGGGATCGAACCCGCACGCCTTGCGGCTCCGGATTTTAAGTCCGGTATGTCTACCAATTTCATCATCCGGGCGGGAGGCGCGATTATAGCCCGAGACTCGGCGGGCCGCAGGCCACCGTCGTGCGCGGCCCGACGCCGAAAAGCAAAGAGGGAAAGCGCTTTCACGCTTTCCCTCTTTTATTTGGAGCGGCAGAAGAGTCTCGAACTCTCGACCTCAACCTTGGCAAGGTTGCGCTCTACCAACTGAGCTACTGCCGCGATAATTTTCTGGAGGCGCGAGCCGGAGTCGAACCGACCTACACGGATTTGCAATCCGGTGCATAACCGCTTTGCTATCGCGCCACTGTCCGGCATCGCATCCGGAACTGAAAAGGGAAAGCCGTGAAGCTTTCCCTGAAATTCTGGAGCGGCAGAAGAGTCTCGAACTCTCGACCTCAACCTTGGCAAGGTTGCGCTCTACCAACTGAGCTACTGCCGCTTGGAGAAGTCGGCATTATAAGGGCTGTTTTTCTGCTGTCAAGCGTGCGACGCGCGATTGCGAAAAATCACAGATGACGTTCGCGCTTGACGATCTCCGGCCACGCCATCCGCATATAGTAGCCCATCGACCAGAGCGTCAGCACGGCGGCGATGTAGATCAGCCAGGTGCCGCCTTCCTTCATGTCGAAGCCGGCCAGCGGCGTATGGAACAGGAGCATCGGGATTGCCAGCATCTGTGCCGTCGTCTTGACCTTGCCGATCATCGAGACGGCGACGCTCTTGTGTGCGCCGATCTGCGCCATCCATTCGCGCAGCGCGGAGATCGTGATCTCGCGGCCGATGATGATGGTGGCGATGATGACGTCGGTACGCCCCAGTTGCACCAGCACGATCAGCGCCGCGGCGACCATCAGCTTGTCGGCGACCGGATCGAGGAAGGCGCCGAAGGCCGAGGTCTGGTTCAGCTTGCGTGCGAGGTAGCCGTCGAACCAGTCGGTGATCGCTGCCGCGCAGAACAGCACGGAGGCGGCGACATCGCGGCTGTGGCCGTAGAGCCAGCCGTCGGGAACGTAGTACACCGCGATCAGCAGCGGGATGGCGACGATGCGCAGCCAGGTGAGGAAGATGGGCAGGTTGAAAGGCATTCAGTGCAGGGCCGCGTGGATTTTTTCCGCCAGTTCGTCGCTGATCCCGGGTACGGACGCCAGCTGCTCGACGCTGGCCGCCGCGATGCCCTGCAATCCGCCGAAGTGCGCGATCAGCGCCTTGCGCCGCTTCGGGCCGACGCCGCCGATTTCCTCCAGCGTCGAGGTGCGGCGTGCCTTGCCGCGCGCCGCGCGGTGGCCGGAAATGGCGAAGCGGTGCGCCTCGTCGCGGACTTCCTGGATCAGGTGCAGGCCCGGGTTCTCCGGCCGCAATTGTAGCGGTTCGCGACCGTCGGGGAAGATCAAAGTTTCGAGGCCGGGCTTGCGCTCCTCGCCCTTGGCGACGCCTATCATCGGCAGATGCGACAGGCCGAGCTCGCCCAGGATCGCGGCGGCGGCGGCGACCTGCCCCTTGCCGCCGTCGATCAGGATCAGGTCCGGCGCCACGCTCTCGCCGGCGGCGACCTTCTCGTAGCGCCGCTGCACGGCCTGGCGCATCGCCGCATAATCGTCGCCGGGGGTGATGTCGCGGATGTTGAAGCGGCGGTATTCCGATTTCTTCATGCCGTTGCCGGCATAGACGACGCACGAGGCGACGGTGGCCTCACCCTGCGTGTGGCTGATGTCGAAGCACTCGATGCGATCCAGGCTCTCCAACCCGAGCGCTCCGGCCAGCGCCTGCTGCCGCTTGCCCTGCAGCGACAGCGTCGTCCGTCGCGCGGTGATGGCGATCTTCGCGTTCTGCAACGCCATCTCGACCCACATGCGCGGCATGCCCTGCTTCGGTTCGACGATGGGCACCGGTCGCGCCGCCACTTCCGCCAGCGCGCCGGCGACCTCGTCGTCCACCGGCAGGTTGACGAGGATCTTGCCGGGGATCGGATGGTCGAGGTAATGCTGTTCGAGAAAGGCGTTCAGCGCCTCGTCCGGTGCGCACGCCCCGCCGCCGGCCGGGAAATGCGGCCGGTCGCCGAGGTGCCGGCCGCCGCGCACCATCGCCAGGTTAACGCAGACCGTGCCCCCCTCCTCGACCGCCACCACCACGTCGAGATCCTCGCCGCGCGCGCTCTCGACGTACTG
>JANJTU010000046.1 GCA_024710965.1 Thauera sp.
GCGGAGCACTGCCATGTTTGACAAGATCCTGATCGCCAACCGCGGTGAAATCGCCTGCCGCGTGATCAAGACCGCGCGCCGCATGGGCATCAAGACGGTGGCGGTGTATTCCGAGGCCGATGCCGGCGCGCGCCACGTGCGCCTCGCCGACGAGGCGGTGCTGATCGGCCCGGCGGCGGCGCGCGAGAGCTACCTCGTCGTGGACAAGATCATCGCCGCGGCGAAGGCCACCGGCGCGCAGGCGATCCATCCCGGCTACGGCTTCCTGTCCGAGAACGAGGACTTCTGCCACGCCTGCGAGCGCGAAGGCATTGTCTTCATCGGCCCGCCGGTGGCGGCGATCCGCGCCATGGGCTCGAAGTCCGAGGCGAAGAAGCTGATGGAGGCGGCGAAGGTGCCGCTGACCCCGGGCTACCACGGCGACAATCAGGAGCCCGCCTGGCTGCACCAGCAGGCCGACGCCATCGGCTACCCGGTGCTGATCAAGGCCGCCGCCGGCGGCGGCGGCAAGGGCATGCGCCTGGTCGAGCGCTCGGAGGACTTCAGCGACCTCCTCGCCTCGTGCAAGCGCGAGGCGCTGTCGAGCTTCGGCGACGAGCACGTGCTGGTGGAGAAGTACATCACCCGCCCGCGCCACATCGAGATCCAGGTCTTCGGCGACACCTTCGGCAACTGCGTGTACCTGTTCGAGCGCGACTGCTCGGTGCAGCGTCGCCACCAGAAAGTGCTCGAGGAGGCGCCCGCGCCCGGCATGACGCCCGAGCGGCGCGCGGCGATGGGCAAGGCCGCGGTCGAGGCGGCGAAGGCGGTGGGCTACGTCGGCGCCGGCACGGTGGAGTTCATTGCCAACCAGGACGGCTCCTTCTACTTCATGGAGATGAACACCCGGCTGCAGGTCGAGCACCCGGTGACCGAGATGATCACCGGGCTGGACCTGGTCGAATGGCAGCTGCGCGTCGCCGCCGGCGAGCCGCTGCCGCTCGCGCAGGAGCAGCTGCAGATCCGCGGCCACGCGCTCGAGGCGCGCATCTACGCCGAGGACCCGGCGAAGGGCTTCCTGCCTTCCACCGGCCGCCTGGTGCACCTGGCGCCGCCCGCCGAAGGCCTGCACGTGCGCGTCGACACCGGGGTGGAAGAGGGCGACGAGATCAGCCCGCACTACGACCCGATGATCGCCAAGCTCATCGTCTGGGACACCAACCGCGACCGCGCGCTGGCACGCATGCTGCAGGCGCTCGCCGACTACCGCGTCGTCGGCGTTGCCAACAACATCGAGTTCCTGTCGCGCCTGGCGGCCTGCCCGGCCTTCGCCGGCGCCGACCTCGACACCGGCCTGATCGAGCGCGAGAAGGCTTACCTCTTCCCCGCCGACGAGGCGCTGCCGGATGAGGTGCTCCAGATCGCCGCGCTCGCCGAACTGCTGCGCGAGGCCGCGTTCGCCGACAAGCGCGCCGCGCATAGCGCCGACCCGCGCTCGCCCTGGCATGCGCGCGACGGCTGGCGCCTGAACACCACCGCGCGCCGCACCCTGCTGTTCCGCCACGGCGACACCGACCAGGCGGTCGAGGTGGCCTACCTGCCGGCGGCCTATCGGCTGACGATCGCCGGGCGTAGCGTCACCGCGCGCGGCGAGTTCAACCCGCGCGGCCTGCTGCGCGTCGAACTCGATGGCACGCGCATGGACGCCACCGTGATCGCCGCCGCCGGCCGCCGCCACGTCTTCGCCAAGGGCCGCGCCTGGCAGCTGGCCGCGGTCGATCCGCTGCACCACGCCGGCGAGGGCGGCGGCGCCGAAGGCGGGTTGCTCGCACCGATGCCGGGCAAGGTCATCGCGCTCGTCGCCGCCGAGGGCGCCACGGTGGAGAAGGGCGCACCGCTGCTGATCCTGGAGGCGATGAAGATGGAGCACACGATCACCGCGCCCGCCGCCGGCACGGTGAAGGCCTTCCGCTTCGGCGTCGGCGACCAGGTCGGCGACGGCGCCGAGCTGGTCGACTTCGAGGCCGCGGCCTGAACGCAGGCGGGGCGCACGCCGCCCCGCCACCCGCACGCCGGCACGGCCCGGCACCGACGCACCTGCCCGAAGCGGCCGTTCGAGCCGCGCCGCGGGCGCAACCCACAAGGCAATGAGGAGAGTGCCGCCCATGAGCAACCTGAGCTACGTCCACGGCGCGTCCGCCAAACCCCTGATCGGCCAGACCATCGGCCGCTTCTTCGACGAGGCCTGCGCCCGCCACGCCGAGCGCGAGGCCCTGGTCGTGCGCCACCAGGGCGTGCGCCTGACTTACGCCCAGCTGCGTAGCAAGGTCGATGCGCTCGCCTGCGGCCTGATGCGGCTCGGCCTCAAGCCGGGCGAGCGCGTCGGCATCTGGTCGCAGAACAACCTGGAATGGGCGCTGACCCAGTTCGCCACCGCCAAGGCCGGCCTCGTGCTGGTCAACATCAACCCGGCCTACCGCCGCGCCGAGCTCGAATACGCGCTGAACAAGGTCGGCTGCCGTGCGCTGATCCTGTCGCCGGCGTTCAAGAGCAGCAACTACCTCGAGATGCTCGCCGACCTCGCCCCCGAGCTCGGTCACTGCGAGCCCGGCCTGCTGCGCAGCCACACCCTGCCGACGCTCGAGTTCGTCATCCGCATGGGCGCCGGGCCGACGCCCGGCATGCTCGGCTTCGACGCCCTGCTCAGCCCGCCGACGCGCGAGGAACTCACCGCGCTCGCGCTGCTGGCGGCCGAGCTGCAGTTCGACGATCCGATCAACATCCAGTTCACCTCCGGCACCACCGGCCACCCCAAGGGCGCCACGCTGTCGCACCACAACATCCTCAACAACGGCCACTTCGTCGCCGAGGCGATCAAGCTCGTGCCCGGCGACCGGCTGTGCATCCCGGTGCCGCTCTACCACTGCTTCGGCATGGTGATGGGCAACCTCGGCTGCCTCACCCATGGTGCGACGATGGTGTACCCGGCCGAGGCCTTCGAGCCGCTGGCGGTGCTGGAGGCGGTCGCCGAAGAGCGCTGCACCGCGCTCTACGGCGTGCCGACGATGTTCATCGCCGCGCTCGATCACCCGCGCTTCGCCGAGTTCGACCTCGCCAGCCTGCGCACCGGCATCATGGCCGGCAGCCCCTGCCCGATCGAGGTCATGAAGCGCGTCATCGACAAGCTCAACATGGGCGAGGTGACGATCGCCTACGGCATGACCGAGACCTCGCCGGTGAGCTTCCAGAGCGCCACCGACGACCCGGTCGAGCGCCGCGTGTCCACCGTCGGCCGCGTGCAGCCGCACTGCGAGGTCAAGGTCGTCGATGCCGAGGGCCGCGTCGTGCCGCGCGGCACGCCGGGCGAGCTGTGCACCCGCGGCTACTCGGTGATGCTCGGCTACTGGGACGACGAGGCCAAGACGAAGGAGGCGATCGACGCCGCGGGCTGGATGCACACCGGCGACCTCGCCGTCATCGACGACGAGGGCTACTGCAACATCGTCGGCCGCATCAAGGACATGGTCATCCGCGGCGGCGAGAACATCTACCCGCGCGAGATCGAGGAATTCCTCTACGCCCACCCGAAGGTGCTCGACGTGCAGGTGGTCGGCATCCCCGACCAGAAGTACGGCGAGGAGCTGTGCGCCTGGATCATCCCGCGCGAGGAGGGCACGCTGAGCGAGGCCGAGGTGCGCGCCTTCTGCCAGGGCCAGATCGCGCACTACAAGATCCCGCGCTACATCCGCTTCGTCGACAGCTTCCCGATGACGGTGACGGGCAAGATCCAGAAGTTCCAGATCCGCCAGAAGATGAAGGAAGAGCTCGGCCTCGACGAGACGAAGACGGCCTGAGCACCGGCACGCCGACCGGCGGCGCCCGCCATCCACCGCCATCCACCGCAGAGGTAGCCATGTCCCAAGCCTTGCCCGCCCGCGTGCGCATCGTCGAAGTCGGTCCGCGCGACGGCCTGCAGAACGAGAAGCAGCTCATCCCCG
>JANJTU010000020.1 GCA_024710965.1 Thauera sp.
GCGGTCGGCGACCGCGAGCATGGCCTCGAGCCGGCGCAGCATGCGGTCGGTGCGCCAGTCCTTGGCCAGTTCCACCGCGCTGCGCAGCAGGTTGCCCTGGTGCTTGTCGAGCTTGGCCTCGAAGCGCTCGAACAGGGTGAACGCATCCGCCGTGCCGCCGGCGAAGCCGGCGAGGATCTGGCCGTTGTAGAGCGTGCGCACCTTGCGCGCGGAAGCCTTGATGACGATGTTGCCGAGGGTGACCTGGCCGTCCCCGCCGAGGGCGACGCGATTGCCGCGCCGCACCGACAGGATGGTGGTGCCGCGATATTGTTCCATGCCGATTCCTCGCCGGCCGTGCGCCGGCGCCTGTTTGTCCATCAATGGCGCAGCGTGACGTGCGCGACCTGATCCACGCTCATGACCCGCAGCAGGGCGGCGACCATGGCGTTGACGTTGCAAAGGCTGACGAGTTTACCCTGAGCCCGCAGGGTGGAGAGGATATTGAACAGCATGCCGGCGCAGACGAAGTCGAGCCGGCGCAAGCGCGCGCAGTCCACCCGGACCGCCGCGCGCTCGGCGGCAAAGGCGGCCAGGCGGCGCAACAGCTCGCTCGAGGCGCCGCCCAGCTCGCCCTCGAGGTGGAAGACATCGCCCGCCGGCCTCGCTGCAGCCACCGTTGCCGCGGCCACGGTTTCCTCGGCCGCCGCCCTGGCGACGGGCGCCCCCCGCCCTTCCCAGGACGGCGGCGATTCCTCGAAGGTAACCGCGTAATCGATCGCAAGCGCCTCGAACCGCGCCGGATCGCCCGCGTACTGCAGCAGTTCGAGCAGCATCAGCCAGCTGTCGCGCGCCTCGGCCCGCCCCGGCGCAAGCCGCTGCGCCAGCACCTCGGTGAGCGCCGCGACGTTCAGCAGGCTCACCTGGACGCGCTCCGCGGCGAGGCCGGCCAGCGTCCGGCGCAGCAGGCCGCAGCCCGCGTCGTCGATGTCGCGCAGGCGGGCGAGGTCGATCCGCACCGCGCCGCCGTGGCGGCCGAGGCGGATGATCTGCTGGCACTGCGCCGCCGCCTGCGAGGACAGGCTGCCCGCCAGGTTGACGAGCGGCGCAGGCGCCGGCGCGGCAGCCGCATCGGCCGCGGAGAGATCGACCCAGGGCGGCGGCGAGCGCTCGAAACGGGTGGCGTAGTCGAGCACATGGGCGTCGAAGCGCTGCTGCTGCCCGGTGAGCCGGTACAGATCCAGCAGCATCATCCACAGCCCTTCGCCGCTGGTGGCCTGGCGGTCGCCAAGCACTGCGACGAGGATGCGCTCGGCCTCGGTATCGTTGCCGTTGGCGTAGAGCACCGCGGCCTCCTCGAACACGGCCCCGATCCCGGCGCCGCCTTCCTGAACCTCGACCTTGCCTGCCGCGAGCACCAGGCTGCGGCCGCCGTCGTCGCCGGTGAAATCGAGCTCGGTCAGTTCGGTCGGCGGCGGCGAGGCGACGCCGGCCGGCGCCTCCGGGCTGGCGCCGCCGGCGGAAGGTTTCCTGCCGAAAAAGGGAAGTGCCACGCTGTTCTTCCAGGGTGATCCGCGGGGCCCGCACAGGACATGCGGCGAGCCCGACGGAAAAGAATAACATTCTGCGCAAAATGCTTGCGCCGCAAACACTTGCGACAATTACGTTTTGAAAACGTCGGAGTGCAAACAACACCCTGCACCGGCGCCGCGGCCTCGGCTAGAATGCTGCGATGCAACCCGCACCACCCGCCCTCAGCCGGCCCTGCAGTGCTTCCTCCACCGACCAGCCAGGGCGCTTCCTGCTGCCCATCCGCGTCTATTACGAGGACACCGACGCCGCAGGCGTAGTGTATTACGCCAACTACCTGCGTTTTTGCGAACGCGCGCGCACCGAATGGCTGCGCCGGCTCGGCTACGGCCAGCAGGCCATGCTCGCCGGCGAGGGCACCGCCTTCGTCGTGCGCTCGGTGCAGGCCGACTACCTGCTGCCCGCCCGCCTCGACGATGCGCTGACGGTCGTGACCCGGGTCGACACCCTGCGCCGCGCCAGCATCCTGTTCCACCAGGACGTGCGGCGCGACGATGAACTTCTCTTCACCGCCCGTGTCCTTGTCGCCTGCATCGACTGGCACAAACAGAAACCGGCAGCGATTCCCGCCGCCATGCACGCCCACCTCGAAAGCCAAGCATGACCGTCACTCACGACCTCTCCATCCTCAGCCTGATCAGCCAGGCGAGCGTCCTCGTCCAGCTGGTGATGGCGCTCCTCGCCACGCTGTCGCTGGTGTCCTGGTACTGGATCTTCCGCAAGTCCTTCCAGATCCGCTCCGCGCGCGCCAAGACCGACGAGTTCGAACGCGACTTCTGGAGCGGCGGCGACCTCAACACGCTGTACGACGCCGCCTCCACCACCCGCCACCAGACCGGCGGCATGGAGCGCATCTTCGAGGCCGGCTACCGCGAGTTCAGCAAGCTGCGCAGCAAGGCGCACGACCACACCGCCACCCTCGACGGCGCCCGCCGCGCGATGCGCGCCACCTACCAGCGCGAGGTGGACGATCTCGAGGCGCACCTCGCCTTCCTCGCCTCGGTCGGCTCGGGGTCACCCGACAACGGCCGGCTCGGCACCGTGTGGGGCATCATGAACGCCTTCCGCGGCCTGTCCAACGTCGGTTCGGCCACGCTCGCGCAGGTCGCGCCCGGCATCGCCGAGGCCCTGGTCGCCACCGCGATCGGCCTCTTCGCGGCGATCCCGGCGGTCGTCGCCTACAACCGCTTCGCCCACGACATCGACCGCATCGGCATCCGCTTCGAGAGCTTCATGGAAGAGTTCTCCAACATCCTGCAGCGCAACCTGCGCTGAGCGGACGGGGAGCACCGACCATGCGTCAACGCCGACTCGTCAACCAGATCAACGTCGTCCCCTACATCGACGTGATGCTGGTGCTGCTCGTGATCTTCATGGTCACCGCGCCGATGATCCAGACCGGCAACATCAACGTCCCCTCCGCGGGCGAAGTGTCCACGCCGCCGGCCGAGGCGATCGTCATCGAGGTCAAGGCCGACGGCGCGATGGCGCTGCGTGCGAGCACCAGCACCAGTTCGCGCCCGGTGAGCAATCTCGAGTTCCAGAAGGCGATCCAGGACGCGCTGGCGAAGAACGCCGCGCAGCCCTTCCTCGTCGCCGCCGACAGCAAGCTGCCCTACCAGAAGGTGATCGACGTGCTCGAGGCCGCGCGCAACGCCGGCGTGCAGAAGATCAGCCTGCAGACGCAGACGGGCAGCGCCGGGCGATGAGGGAGCGTGCCGCACCGCCGCGCGAGGCGCCGGGCAAGTGGGCTTCGCTCGGGCTGACGATCGCCGTCCACCTGGCGCTCGCGCTCTTCCTGTTCTTCGGCGTGAACTGGCAGAGCGCGCCGCCGGCCTCGCTCGAGGTCGAACTGGCGAGCGCGCCGCCCCGCGCCGCCGTCCCGGAACCGCGCCCCGAACCGAAGCCCGAACCCCGCCCCGAACCCAAGCCGGAACCGAAACCCGAACCGAAGCCCGAGCCGAAGCCCGAGCCGAAGCCGGAACCCAAGCCCGAGCCCAAACCTGCGCCGGCGCCCAAGCCCGAGATCGCGACCAAGGCGCCGGAGAAGAAGCCCGAACCGCCCAAGCCGCAACCGAAGCCCGAGCCGAAACCGGAACCCAAGCCCAAGCCGCAGCCGAAACCCGAGCCGAAGCCGGAGCCCAAACCCCAACCCAAGCCCGAACCCAAACCGCAGCCCAAGCCCGAACCCAAACCGCAGCCGAAGCCCGAACCCAAGCCGGTGCAGCCGCCGCAGGACGACTACATGGCGCAGCGCCTGGCGCAGGAGACCCGCCGCGCCGAGGATGCGCGCCTGGAGAACCTGCTGCGGCAGGAGGGCGCGCGCGCGGCCGCGCAGGGCGACATGGACAAGTACAAGCTCGCCATCGCCACCAAGGTGCGCGGCAACCTGCTGCGCCCGCCCGGCCTCGCCGGCAACCCCGAAGCCACGTTCGAGGTCGACCAGTTGCCCTCGGGTGAGGTGCTGAACATCCGCCTCAAGCGCTCGTCGGGTGTGCCTGCGCTCGACGACGCGATCGAACGCGCCATCCGCCGTTCGAGCCCGCTGCCCCTGCCCGCCAACCCGAGCCTGTTCCAGCGCACGCTGGAATTCAAGTTCCGCCCCCTGGCGGAAGACTGACCCTGCCCTGCCGGAGCACGCCATGTCTATAATTCGCGGCTGGAGTCTAGCCCCCATGACGAAAACCCTTTCCGCCTTCCGCCTCTTCCTCGCCACCGCCCTCGCCAGCCTGGCGCTCGCGGCGCAGGCACAGCTGTCGATCGAGATCACCGGCGCGGGCGCCTCGCGCTTCCCGGTCGCGATCCCGATCTTCGAGAACGAAGGCCAGCTGCCGCGCGGCGTCACCGACGTCGTGCGCGCCGACCTCGAGCGCAGCGGCCTCTTCAGCCTGATCGACCTCGGTCCGCTCGCGCTGCCCGAGTCGGTGATGCCCGACCTCGCCGGCCTGCGCGGCCGCGGCGCCGACGCCGTCCTCACCGGCAGCGTGGTCGCCACCGCCGACGGGCGCTACGACGTCCGCTTCCGCCTCTTCGACACGCAGAAGCAGGCCGAACTCGGCGCCATGGCGCTGCCGATGGCGCCGGCGCAGAACCGCATCGTCGGCCACCGCATCGCCGACTTCGTGTACGAGAAGCTCACCGGCCTGCCCGGCTACTTCTCCACCCGCATCGCCTACGTGATCAAGAGCGGCCCCAACTTCGAGCTCCAGGTCGCCGACGCCGACGGCATGAACGCCGCCACCGCGCTGCGCTCGCGCGAGCCGATCATCTCGCCCGCCTGGTCGCCCGACGGCCAGCGCCTGGCCTACGTCTCCTTCGAGCAGAAGAAGCCGATCGTCTACGTGCACACGCTCGCCACCGGCCAGCGCCGCGTCGTCGCCAACTTCAGGGGCTCCAACTCGGCCCCGGCGTGGTCGCCCGACGGCGGCCAGCTCGCCGTGGTGCTGACCAAGGACGGCCAGTCCCAGCTCTACGTGCTCAACGCCGACGGCTCCGGCGTGCGTCGCCTGGCCAGTTCCTCCGGCATCGACACCGAGCCGTTCTGGGGCGCGGACGACCACATCTACTTCACTTCCGATCGCGGCGGCAGCCCGCAGATCTATCGCATTGCAGCCGGGGGCGGCAGCGCCCAGCGGGTGACCTTCGACGGCAGCTACAACGTCACGCCGCGCCTGTCGGCCGACGGCAAGCTGCTCGCCTACATCACCCGCAATGGCGGCCGCTTCCAGGTGGCCGTGCAGGACCTCGCCACCCGGCAGACCACGATCCTCACCGATTCGGCACGTGACGAATCCCCCAGCTTCGCTCCCAACGGACGCATGATCCTCTACGCCACCGAAAGCGGTGGCCGCGGCGTGCTGTCTGCGGTGTCGTCTGATGGGCGGGTGAAGCAGCGTCTGACGGTGCAGGCTGCCGATGTCCGCGAACCCGCCTGGGGTCCGCAGCCGCGGTAATAACAAGGCTGTACAAACACTGCTGTCTTCAACACAAGTACCGGAGAACCATCCAATGAAGAAACTCGTACTCCCCGCCCTCCTCGCCACCCTGCTCGCCGCCTGCTCGAGCACCGGTCCCGACGCCACTGGCGGTGCCGCGGTCGAAGACCGCTCGGGCGCCGGCGTGGCGACCGTGACCGCGCCGCGCGCTGCCGGCTCGGGTATCGCCGCCCTGACCGATCCGAACAACATCCTGTCCAAGCGCAGCGTGTTCTTCGATTTCGACAGCTACGTGATCAAGCCCGAAGCCAAGCCGCTGGTCGAAGCCCATGCCCGCTTCCTGGTGCAGAACCCGCAGATGAAGATGCTCATCCAGGGCAACACCGACGAGCGCGGCAGCCGCGAATACAACGTGGCGCTGGGCCAGAAGCGTGCCGACGTCGTCAAGCAGGCGCTGGTGCTGCTGGGCGCGAAGGAAGCGCAGATCGAGTCCGTCAGCCTGGGCGAAGAGAAGCCGCGTTGCGACGACGCCTCGGAAGCCTGCTACGCCGAAAACCGTCGCGGCGACATGCTGTACTCGGGCGAGTTCTGAAATGAAACGCCTTCTGCCGCTGGCGGCGCTGATCGCCCTGTCTTCGGCCGGACCCGCGCAAGCGGGTCTGTTCGACGATGCCGAGGCGCGCCAGCAGATCATGCAAATGCGCCAGGATCTCGAGAGCCGTCTCGAGACGACCAGCCGCGGCCAGCTCGAGCTCTCGAACCAGAACGAGCAGCTGCGCGCTGAAGTGGCCCGCCTGCGCGGCCAGATCGAACTGCTGGTCAACGAGGTGGACACCCTCAAGCAGCGGCAGAGGGACTTCTACGTCGACCTGGACAATCGCCTGCGCCAGATCGAAGCCGCACCGACCGCCGGCCAGAGCGCCGCCGACCCGGCCGCCGAGTCCGCCGAATACGAAGCGGCGCTGAACCTGCTCAAGGACGGCAAGCACCGCGAGGCGCTCGGCGCCTTCGACGCCTTCCTCGTCAAGTACCCCGCGGGCAACTTTGCCGCCGGCGCCCACTTCTGGGCCGGCAACGCCGCGCTGCAGGCGAAGGACGTGGCCGCCGCGACCAAGCACTTCAACACCGTGCTGACAAGCTGGCCGAACGACAACGTCGCCCCCGACGCGATGCTGGGCCTGGCCAACAGCCAGCAGGCGATGGGCGAAGCCCCCGCCGCACGCCGCACGCTGCAGACGCTGACCGAACGCTATCCGCAGAGCAACGCCGCGCAGGTGGCGAAACAGCGCCTCGGCGCGCGCTGAAGCCGTGCACGCTGCTGCTCCCGCCACGGCCGCGCCCGTCAGGCTGCGCATCACCGAGATCTTCGCCTCGGTGCAGGGCGAATCGAGCCGCGTCGGCCTGCCGACCGTCTTCGTCCGCCTCACCGGCTGTCCGCTGCGCTGCACCTGGTGCGACACCGCCTACGCCTTCACCGGCGGCGAGCCACGCACGCTCGACGCCGTGCTCGACGACATCGCCCGCCACGGCCTGCACCACGTCTGCGTCACCGGCGGCGAGCCGCTGGCGCAGAAGGGCTGCCTCGCCCTGCTCGCTGCGCTGTGCGACGCCGGCTACGCGGTGTCGCTCGAAACCAGCGGCGCGCTCGACATCGCCGCGGTGGATCCGCGCGTGGCGCGGATCATGGACCTGAAGGCGCCCGGCTCCGGGGAAGTCGACAAGAACCGCTATGCCAACCTCGCTCACCTCACCGCGCACGACGAGTTGAAGATCGTGCTCGCCGACGAGGCCGACTATGAGTGGGCGAAGCGCCAGCTCGCCGAGCATGCGCTCGCCGAGCGCTGCAGCGTGCTGCTGTCGCCGGTCGCCGGCAGCCTGCCTCCGGCGCAACTGGCCGAATGGATCGTGCGCGACCGCCTGCCGGTGCGCTTCCAGCTGCAGCTGCACAAGGTGTTGTGGAACGACGCCCGCGGCCGCTGACGGCCGCGGCCAGCCCGACCCGGACGGCCTCCGCCGTCGCCACGACGACCGCTCGGTACGCCCCCAGCCCGTTCTCCCGTTCCCTGCCTCCTCGTTTTCCAGTCCTCACCCGGAACACCCCATGAGCTCACCGAAACGCGCAGTCGTCCTGCTCTCGGGCGGCCTCGACTCCGCCACCTGCCTCGCCATCGCCCGCGCCGAGGGCTTCGAGACCTATGCGCTGTCGGTCGCCTACGGCCAGCGCCACGCCGCCGAGCTGACCGCCTCGAAGCGCGTCGCCGACGCCCTTGGCGCGCGCGAACACCGCCTCGCACGCGTCAACCTCGGCCAGTTCGGCGGCTCGGCCCTGACCGACCCCGGC
>JANJTU010000022.1 GCA_024710965.1 Thauera sp.
TGTTGCGCGGTCTGCGCCAGCGCACGATGGCGCTTCTGCTCGTTCGCGACCTGGCCGGCGAGGCGCCGCTCGCCGAAGTCGTCGAGAAGATGACCGCGCTCGCCGACGTCACCACCAACTTCGCGCTCGACCGCCTGCACCGCCAGCTCGCCGCCCAGTACGGCGAGCCGCAGGACGCCGACGGCCGGCCGCAGCGGCTGCTGGTGGTCGGCATGGGCAAGCTCGGCGGCCGCGAGCTGAACGTCTCGTCCGACGTCGACTACATCTTCGTCTACCCCGAGGAAGGCCAGACCGCCGGCGACGCCGGCGGCCGCGGCCGGATCGACAACTACGACTTCTTCACCCGGCTGGGAAAACGCCTGATCGCCGCCCTCGGCGAGGCCACCGCCGACGGCCAGGTGTTCCGCGTGGACATGCGCCTGCGCCCGAACGGCGATTCCGGGCCGCTGGTCTGCTCGCTCGACTCGCTGGAGAACTACTTCATCACGCAGGGCCGCGAGTGGGAACGCTACGCGTGGATCAAGGCGCGCGTGATGAACGACGGCGACAACCTGCAGCCGGGCTGGAAGACGGCGCTGGAGAAGGTCGCGCGCCCCTTCGTCTTCCGCAAGTACCTCGACTTCGGCGCGATCAACGCCATGCGCGACCTGCACGCGCAGATCCGGCGCGAAGTCGCGCGCCGCGACCGCGCCCACAACGTCAAGCTCGGCCCCGGCGGCATCCGCGAGATCGAGTTCATCGCCCAGGTCTTCCAGCTCATCCGCGGCGGGCGCGAGCCCGCGCTGCAGATCCGGCCGACGCTGCAGGTGCTCGCGCGCCTGGCCGAGCGCGGCATCCTGCCCGCGGCCGCGGTCGCCGAACTGTCGGCGGCCTACGACTTCCTGCGCCGCCTCGAGCACCGCCTGCAATACCTCGACGACGCCCAGACCCACGACCTGCCGCAGAACGCGGCCGATCAGGCGCTGATCGCGCGGGCGATGGGCTTCGACGCCTACCCCGCCCTGCTCGCCGCGCTCGAGGCGCACCGCAAGGTGGTGAGCCATCACTTCGACACCGTCTTCGGCGACCCCTCGGAGGAGGACCACAGCCTCGACGCCACCTGGGCCCGCGCCGAGGACGTGGAGGCGGTGGTGCCGGTGCTGGGCGAGCTCGGCTACCGCCACCCGAAGGCCGGCGCCGAGCGCCTCGCCTCCATCCACGCCAGCCCGCGCTACCGCCAGCTGCCGAACAACATCAAGAGCCGCTTCGACGCCCTGATGCCGCGCATGATCGAGGCCGCCGCGACCACGCCCGGCGCCGACGACACGCTGGCGCGCTGCCTCGACCTGCTGGAGGCGATCGGCCGCCGCGGCGCCTACCTCGCGCTGCTGCAGCAGTACCCGCAGGCGCTGCGCCGCGTCGCCGACCTGATGAGCGCCTCGCGCTGGGCGGCGCAGTTCCTGACCCGCCACCCGATCCTGCTCGACGAGATGCTCGACGCCCGCCACCTCGAGGCCGCGCCCGACTGGAAGGCCTTCCGCGCCGCGCTCGGCGCCGAACTCGACGCGCTCGAGCCGGACATGGAGCGCCAGATGGACGTCATGCGCGAGCAGCACCACGCCCAGGTCTTCCGCCTCCTGACGCAGGACATCGCCGGCCTGCTGACGGTGGAGAAGCTCGCCGACCACCTCTCGGAGCTGGCCGACATCATGCTCGACCTGACCCTGCCGCTGTGCTGGCGCAAGATCAGGATCCGCCACCGCGACGCGCCGCGCTTCGCCGTCATCAGCTACGGCAAGCTCGGCGGCAAGGAACTCGGTTACGCCTCGGATCTCGACATCGTCTTCCTTTACGACGACGACGCGGCCGAGGCGGCCGAGGTGTATACGCGGCTGGCGCAGCGCACCAACACCTGGCTGTCGAGCCAGACCGCGGCCGGCCTGCTGTTCGAGACCGACCTGCGCCTGCGCCCGAACGGCGACGCCGGGCACATCACGACCTCGCTCGAGGCCTTTCGCCAGTATCAGCTCGAATCGGCCTGGGTGTGGGAGCACCAGGCGCTCACCCGCGCCCGCTTCTCCGCCGGCGACCGCGCCATCGGCGAGGCCTTCGAGCGCATCCGCTGCGAGGTGCTGCGCCTGCCGCGCGCGCTCGAGCCGCTGCGCACCGAAGTGCTGGCGATGCGCAGGAAGATGCGCGACGCCCACGGCGGCAAGGGCGAGCTGTTCGACCTCAAGCACGACACCGGCGGCCTCATCGACGTCGAGTTCCTGATCCAGTACCTCGTCCTCGGCCACGCCCACGCCCACCCCGAGCTCACCGGCAACCTCGGCAACATCGCCCTGCTGCGCATCGCCGGCGAGCTCGGCCTCATTCCGGCCGAACTCGCCGCCGCCTGCGCCGACAGCTACCGCCAGCTGCGTCGCCTGCAGCACCGCCAGCGCCTCAACGACCGCCCTTCGCGCGTTTCCCCGGACGAGGCCGAGGCCGCGCGCCGGCCGGTGCTGGCGCTGTGGCACAGCGTGTTCGGCGAGTGAGGGCGGGCAGGACGGCGCCGTCCGCCGCCATCGCGCCCGGTGGACGCGGTCATGATGGCGTGCATGACGCCCCGCCGGCACCCGACTAGAATGTGGGCGACCGACCAATTCGCCGCCCTCCCCGCGGGCGGATCGCCATGAGCCAGGAAATCGAACTCAAGCTCGCGTTGCCGGCGCGCGCCCTGCCCGCGCTGCGGCGCCACCCGCTGGTCGCCGCGGCGAGCAAGCTGGGCAAGGCCGTCACGCTCGACAACACGTACTACGACACGCCCGAATTCCATCTCAAGGCGCGCAAGGTCGCCGTGCGCACGCGCCGCCAGGGCCGCATCTGGCTGCAGACGGTGAAATGCGCCGCCGTCTCCAGTGGCGGCTTGTCGCAGCGCCCCGAATGGGAGCAGCCTTATGACGGCCAGTTCGACTTCTCGCAGGTCGATGCTCCCGACGCGGCCAAGCTGCTCGCCCGCCACCGCAAGCAGCTGGTGCCGGTGTTCACCACCCGCTTCCGCCGTGAGACCCGCCGTTTCCAGCCGCGCGCAGGCGTCAGCATCCTGCTGATGATCGACACCGGCACGATCGCGCTGACCACACCCGACGGCGTCGAACGCAGTGCGCCGATCTGCGAGCTCGAACTCGAACTCGAGGAGGGCCGCCCGCTCGACCTGCTCGAGCTCGCCTGCACCCTCGCGCAGACCCTGCCGCTGATGCCGGCCGACCTGTCGAAGGCCGAGCGCGGCTACCGGCTCTTCCTCGACACCCCGCTCGCGCCGATGGGCGCCGAGCGCTCCACGATCGAGCCGGGTCAGAGCGTCATCGATGCGTTCCGCGAGCTCGCGTCCGGCGGCGTGCGCCAGTGGCAGGCGAACGCCGCGGCGGCGCTGGCGCACACCGCCCCGGACGCGATCGGCCCCGACTTCATCCACCAGCTGCGCGTGGCCCTGCGCCGCCTGCGCGCACTGCTGCGCATCTTCGCCCCGGCCCTGCCGGCGGCGTTCGTCGCCGAGTGGAACCAGCGCCTGCGCGACAACGCCAGCCGGTTCGGCGAGGCGCGCGACCTCGACGTCTTCCACGCCGAGCTGCTCGAACCGGTCACGCCCGAAGGCCTGGCCGACACCGAGGGCATGGCGCGCCTGCTGGAGCTCGCCGCGGCGGCGCGCGAAACGGCGCGCACGGCCGCGGTGCACAGCCTCGACGCCGCCACCCAGGGCCGCCTGCTGCTCGAATTCAACGCCGCGCTCCTGCGCCTGCCCACCGACGGTCTCGCCGCCCCGACCACGCTGCGCGGCTTCGCCCGCGAGCGCCTGACGCGTCTGCGCAAGCGCAGCCGACGCCGCTTCGACGCCGCTTCGACGCTCGAGCCCGTCCGCCTCCATGCGCTGCGCATCAGCGTGAAGCAGCTGCGCTACGGCATCGAGTTCTTCGCCCCGCTATTCCCCACCAAGGCGATGGAACGCCAGCGCGAGGGCGTGGTGCGGGCGCAAGGCACACTCGGCTTCCTGCAGGACGTCGACACCGCACGGGGCCGGCTCGCAGCCTGGGCCGGCGACGACACCGGCGTGCGCATCGCCGCGGCCTTCGTCCTCGGCTGGCACGGGCCACGCTACGCGCGCCTGCGCCGACGCGTGCTGCACGACTGCGAACCGCTGCTGTGGGGCAAGGCGCCGTGGTGAGGGCCCAGGATGGCGTGACGGGCGATGGCGCGGGGCCGTCGCGAACGGGCTGCGGCGGGCAAGCCGCGGTCACAGGGGTTCGGTAGGGAGGGCGCGATGGACGAGCATCCGGCCGCCGGCAGCGGCGCCGACATCTGCGTGCAACACGAGGCCGCCATGATGCCGGCCCTCGACCCCAGGGAGACACGCATGGACCTCTTGCTCTGGCGCCACGCCGAGGCGGTGGACGGCAGTCCGGACCACACCCGCGAACTCACCGTCCGCGGCCTCAAGCAGGCGCGCCGCATGGCGGTCTGGCTCGCCGAGCACGGCCCGAAGCGCCTGCAGGTGCTGGTGAGCCCGACGCTGCGCACGCGGCAGACTGCGGCCGCGTTCACCGACCAGTTCCAGATCGTGCGCACGCTCGGCCCCGACGGCAGCGTGGCCGACATCCTCTCCGCCACCGGCTGGCCCGACGCCAGTGGCGCCGCGCTCGTCGTCGGCCACCAGCCCGCGCTCGGCCGCCTCGCCGCCCTGCTCCTGTCCGGCACCGAAGCCGACTGGACGATCAAGAAGGGCGCGCTGTGGTGGTTCACCAACCGGGTCCGCGACAACGAGACCCAGACCGTGCTGCGCGCGGTGATCCCTTCCGAACTGCTCTGAACGCGCCGCCCCGGCGGCGTCCGGAGGCGGCCCGCGCGCGCCCGGGAAGCTGCGGCCAGCGTGAATTTCGCACGCCCGCCCCAATCCAATACAGCGACAATCGAGGCGCGGATCCGCCGCCGCTGAAGCGCGCGCACCATGCCCGCGGCGGTAGCTTGTGCTTTCGACGGCATTGCGTAAGATGCCGACTTCGGCCCGGATCGGAACATGTTCAGACGCTTTCTGCCCTCACACGATGCCATCAGGCAGAGTCGCCTGCTGCGCTGGCTCGGGCCCCGCCTCCACGATCCCCTGCTGTGGCACATCAACCGCCGCGCCGTGGCGCGCGGCGTTGCCGTCGGGGCGTTCTTCGGCCTGATGATTCCGGTGGCGCAGATACCCGCCGCGGCGCTGGCATCGCTCGTGCTGCGCGGCAATCTGTGGATCGCTGCGGTCTCCACCCTGGTCAGCAATCCGCTGACCTACGGCCCGATCTACTACTTCGCCTACCGGCTCGGCGCAGACGTCATCGGTGCCCCGGCCCCGCTCGTCCACGACCGCGTGGAGGCGCCGGTGGCGATGCTCGACTCGCTGGCCCAGGCGTGGCACTGGATCACCGGCATCGGCCAGCCGCTGCTGGTCGGCATGGCGATCATGGCGGTCGCCGCCGCCGTCCTCGGCTACTGGGGCGCCCAGCTGTTCTGGCGCATCCGGATCATGTCGCGGCGCCGGCATCAGCGCCGCACCCGGCAGCTGAAGGCGGCGCGGGCAAGCCGCCCCCTTGGAAGCACCTGAGGCGCGGCGTATCCTGATCGCCCTCCTTCCTCGCCAAGCAGAGCGCACGCGGCAATGAACGAGCCCATTCCCAATGGCACGGTCGACCTCATCGACGGCGTGCGACGCGTTTTCTATGACGGCTACTGGATCAAGGTCTACGATCCGCCGGCCGATTCGCTGCGCGCCAAGAAACAGCTGATCCAGGCCCTGACGCGGCGCCTGTTCAACCACGTCGAGCACGGCATCAACATCCCGGGCAAACGCCTCGCCGACGCCCGCCGCGCCTACGAGACCGAGCAGGACCCGGAGCGCAGGCGGGTGAAGGGCGCGATGTACGCCGGCGCGCTGTTCAACCGCGCCACCGACATCTTCACCAAGCTGGTGGAACTGCAGGAACTGGGCATCGAGATCGACACCGACAACGCGCTGATGTGCGAATGCGGCAACTGCCTGCAGGATGCGCTCAAGCTCGGGCGCATGGTCCTGCACCGCAGCGGCGAGGAAGGCATCGACGAGCTGTGGGGCGAGCCCTTCCGCGCCTTCTCGATCCCGGTCGAAGCCTTCTACGAGAGCCGCTACGTGAAGATCGCGCAGACCCTGCGTGACATCGACCGCATCGCCGCGGTGATGACCGCCACCCTGGCGAGCAGCCCGCTGTTCGAAGGCGTCGACGCGCTGATCGCCGAGTTCGCCCGCAACGCGCGGCAGAAATGCGAGACCCTGCGCACCGATCCCGACATCTTCGACCTGTGGGCGGACTTCGTCGTCGCCTCCGAACGGCTGTCGGCCTTCTCACCCCGCCTGTCGCACCGCATGAGCGTACGCGAACAGCGCCTCGCCGGCGACGGTCTGCGAGTGCTGCAGCAGGGGCGCGATCTCGTCACCTACATCACCCGCGCCCGCGTCCCCATGCCCAAGAGCACGCGCGAGTACATCGAGCGCTGCGAGACCTATGCGGCGCTGGCGCAGATGCAGGCAAGGCCGGCGCTGGCAGGCAGGATGTCCTGTTGACGCGCCGGCGGGCGACACTGGCTCAGACGATGATGCCGCCGCCCAGGCACACCTTCGATTCGTACACCACCACGCTCTGGCCCGGCGTCAGCGCCCACTGCGGCTGGGCGAAGGCGATCTCGGCACGGCCGTCGGCGATGCGGTCGATCTCGCACGGCATGTCGGGGGTGCGGTAGCGCGGCTTGGCGGTATACACCCAGTGCGTGTGCGGCTCGCGGCCGGCGATCCAGTTCAGGTCGGTCGCCAGCAGACGGTCCTGCAGCAGCGCCGGGTGATCGTGCCCCTGCACGACATAGAGCACGTTCGCCTTGACGTCCTTCTTCGCCACGTACCAGGCCTCGTGCTCGCCGGCGTCGTCCTGGTTGCCCTTGATGCCGCCGATGTGCAGGCCCTTGCGCTGGCCGATGGTGTGGTACATCAGCCCCTGGTGCTCGCCGAGCACGCGCTCGTCGTCGAGCGCACGGATCTCGCCCGGCTGCGTCGGCAGATAGCGCATCAGGAACTCGCGGAACGGCCGCTCGCCGATGAAGCAGATGCCGGTCGAATCCTTCTTCGCCGCCACGTGCAGGCCCGCCTGCTCGGCGAGCTTGCGCACCTCGCGCTTGTACAGCGTGCCGAGCGGAAACAGCGTCTTCGCCAGCTGGGCCTGGTTCAGGCGGTAGAGGAAGTAGCTCTGGTCCTTGGTCCCATCCTCCGCCTTGAGCAGTTGGAATTCGCTGCGGCCGTCGTTGTTCCACTCGCGCACCTGGGCGTAGTGGCCGGTGGCGATGCGATCGGCGCCCAGTTGCAGCGCATGGTCGAGAAAGCAGCGGAACTTGATCTCGGAGTTGCACAGGATGTCGGGGTTGGGCGTGCGGCCAGCCTCGTACTCGCGCAGGAAGTCGGCGAAGACGCGGTCCTTGTACTCCGCGCTGAAGTTGACCACCTCGAGGTCGATGCCGATGACGTCGCACACGGAGGCGACATCGACCAGGTCCTGCCGCGTCGAACAGTAGTCGGAATCGTCATCGTCCTCCCAGTTCTTCATGAACAGGCCGGTCACCTGGTAGCCCTGCTGCTTGAGCAGCAGCGCCGTCACCGACGAATCCACGCCGCCGGACATGCCGACCACCACCTTCATTCCATTTCCATCCTTACTGGACATTCGGTCCCTCTCCCTTGAGCCATTCGGCGAGCGGCAGCACGATCGCCGCCTCGCCATTGTCGACGAACCAGCTGTCGACCACGAAACGTTCGCCCGGTGCGCTAGCGGCCGGCTCGCCGGCGGCCGCGCGCGGGATGTCGGCGACCACCTCGGGGCAGTCGCACAGCGCCAGCAGCGGCGCCACATGATCGGGCACCGCCACCTCGACCACGGGTGCAGCAGGCGCAACCTCCTCCACCACCGCGCCGAAGTGCTGGAAGATCAAGCGCTCGCGCCGTGCCGGCGCCCCGACGCGGTGAAACCGCAACCAGCCGCGCGCCTCGATCAGCTGCAGCAGGCGCGTCGTCGACGTGGAATGGTCGATGCAGTCCATGCGCCCCTCCACCCCCTGATCGAGGAAGTTGCCTTCGCGGTCCGCACCGACCGGCGTCTGTGCCGCCGCCACCCGGTAGAGCCGGCCGACCGCGGCCGACAGCAGCGCACGTTCGGCCGCTGCGTCGGCGGCCGCAGCCAGGCGCTGCCGGATCGACTCCAGCACCGCGCTGCCCACAACGACCTCGTCCTCGCGCGCGCAGCCGTAGTTGTAGCAGATGCGGACGCGGGCCTGCGCCGGCCGGGCGCGGGCGTCGGGCGGGCTCGCCACCGCAGCCGATTCTGGCTGCGCCACGCCGGCGGACGGCGTCACCGCGACGCCGGGCGCCGTGGCCTGCAGCGCACCGTCGGCGCGCACCGGCATGGCCGGCATCGCCACACCGAGCGCAAGGAGCAGGATGGTCGGTACGCGCATGCGCCGCGCTGCGTGGCTCAGTAATGGCGCAGCAGCGACAGCGGAAAGCGCTGGCCGGCGGCCCAGTCGTCGATGCACTGCAGGATCAGCGGGCTGCGGTGGCGATCCCGCGTGGCGCGCACCTCGTCCGCGGTCATCCACAGCGCGCGCACGATGCCGGCGTCGAGCGCGCGGCCGACCGCCTCGCCCTCCACCCGGCCGCCAAAGGCAAAGCGCAGGTAGGTGATGTCGCCCTGCGGCCGCGTCCACTGGTAAATGCCTACGAGATACTCGGGGACGAAGTGGTGGGCGGTCTCCTCGAGCGCCTCGCGCACGCTCGCCTGCAGCAGCGACTCACCCGCTTCCAGGTGCCCGGCCGGCTGGTTGAAGCGCAGGCCCTCGGGCGTTTCCTCCTCGACGAGCAGGAAGCGGCCATCGCGCTCGATCACCGCGGCCACGGTCACGTTCGGTTTCCACTCGCGCTCGTTCAATTCGGGCTCCTTGCAGTCGAGCCGCGCATTTTACCCCGCGATCGGCGTCCGCCCGCATCCGCGCCCGCCCCGGGCGCGATTTTCGCCCTGCCTTTGCGCTAGAATCCTGCAGTTGCGCCCGCCGCCCGCGGGCGGCCGATATCATTTTCTGAGGTGGAGATCCCAATCATGTCCATGGCTGACCGCGACGGTTTCATCTGGCAAGACGGCAAGCTCGTTCCGTGGCGCGAAGCGACCACGCACGTGCTGACCCATTCCCTGCACTACGGGCTGGCCGTCTTCGAAGGCGTGCGCGCGTACAACACGGCCTCGGGCACCGCGATCTTCCGTCTCGCCGAGCACACCCAGCGCCTGATCAACTCGGCCAAGATCTACATGATGGACATCCCCTACTCCAAGGATGAACTCATGGAGGCGCAGAAGGAGGTCGTGCGCGCGAACAAGCTCGAATCCTGCTACCTGCGTCCGCTCGCCTTCTACGGCTCGGAAAAGATGGGCATCTCCACCCGCGGCGCCACCGTGCATGTCGCCATCGCCGCCTGGCCGTGGGGCGCCTACCTGGGCGAGGAAGGCCTCGAGAAGGGCATCCGCGTCAAGACCTCGTCCTACTCGCGCCACCACGTCAACGCCACCCTGCCGCGCGCCAAGATGTCGGGCACCTACCCGAACTCGATCCTCGCCAACCTCGAAGTGACCAAGCAGGGCTACGACGAGGCGCTGCTGCTCGACACCCAGGGCTTCGTCGCCGAAGGCGCCGGCGAGAACCTGTTCGTGATCAAGGACGGCAAGATCTACGAACCCGAGATCGCCTCGGCGCTGACCGGCATCACGCGCGACTCGATCATCAGCATCGCGCGCGAGCTCGGCTACGAGGTGACCACCAAGCGCCTCACCCGCGACGACATCTACATCGCCGACGAAGCCTTCTTCACCGGCACCGCGGCCGAAGTCACGCCGATCCGCGAGCTCGACGACCGCAGCATCGGCGCCGGCAAGCGCGGCCCGATCACCGAGAAGATCCAGGCCCGCTTCTTCGACGTCGTCAATGGCCGCGCGCCCGAGTATGGCCACTGGCTCGCCCACGTCTGATTTCCACGCTCAGAGGATTTGCGTCATGGTTGAGAACACCGACAAGACCCAGGCCGTCGCCATCAGCGCGAAGGATCTGCCGCTGCACTGTCCGCCGCCGGGCGCGCCGCTGTGGGCACGGCACCCGCGTGTCTTCCTCGACGTGCTGAAGACTGGCGAGGCGGTCTGCCCCTATTGCAGCGCGCACTACGTCTTCACTGGCGAGCGGCCGGCGGGTCATCACTGAACCCGGCAGGCGCAGCGCAGTCATTGACAGCACGGGGGCCGATCGCCCCCGTGCGTTTTTCTCCGCCCCCGAGCCCCACCCCCGATCCCCACCCCCGAGACCCGCCCCCCGCATCCGTGAGCAAGCCGATCTACACCTCCGCTGCCGACGCCGAAGCCGCCTTCTACGAGGCCCTCTCCCGGGGCGACCTCGAGCAGATGATGTCGGTGTGGGCCGAGGACGAGGAAGTGGTCTGCATCCATCCGGGCGGCCCCCGCATCGTCGGCCTCGCCGCGGTGCGCGACGTCTGGCGTCAGATCCTGTCCGGCGGCGAGCGCCTGACGGTGCGGCTCGCGCACGCGGTGGTGACGAGCAACGCGGTGATGGCGATGCACAGCGTGTTCGAGGAGATCAGCCTGGAAAGCGACGGCCGCCGCAGCGCACCGATCGTCGCCACCAACGTCTACCTGCGCGGCGCCCTCGGCTGGCGCATGGTGGTGCATCACGCCTCGCCGGCCCCCGACCCGACCGACTTCGGCGAACTCTCGCCCCGCGTCGTGCACTGAGCGCGGCCTGTCAAGGACGGGAGCGGCAATACCGTAACCAAGCATCTCGCCAACGGCTGCAACATCGCCCGGGCAGACTGCTGCCAGCGCAGCCGGCACTCCCCGCAGCTTCGCCGCGCCCCCGACCGGCCTCGCCCCGGCGGCACGCCACGACCGGCAGGCGGGCTCCTGCCGCGGTGCAGCACAAAACCGCGTAGCATTTTTTCGCATCGTAACAGTCCGCCCTACCAGCCGCGCCGAACGGCGCATAGAATCTGCCCACCGTGCGCCCCAGCAACGGGCGTGCCCATCCGCCGACCCCATCCGCTGCCCCCGTTCCCGACCCTTCGCGAAAGTCCCTGACCTCATGAATGCTCTCCGCTACCCCCTGCCCGCCCCCGAAATCTTCAAGGCCTACGACATCCGCGGCATCGTCGATACCGTGCTGACGCCCGACGCGGTGCGCGCGATCGGCCACGCCCTCGGCTCCGAGGCCGTCGCCCGCGGCCAGAAGGCGATCGCCGTCGGCCGTGATGGCCGGCTGTCCGGCCCGGCGCTGGCCGGCGCGCTCGCCGATGGCATCCGCGCCGCGGGGGTGGACGTCATCGACATCGGCTGCGTGCCGACGCCACTGACCTACTTCGCCGCCTACCAGCTCGACTGCGACTCCTGCGTCTCGGTCACCGGCAGCCACAACCCGCCCGACTACAACGGCCTGAAGATGGTGCTCGGCGGCCAGACCCTGCACGGCGAGCTGATCCAGGCGCTGCGCCGTCGCATCGCCGATGACGACCTCGTCCACGGCGCCGGCGCTCTGCGCAGCGCCGACGTCACCGCCGCCTACCTCGACCGCGTCGCCGGCGACGTGAAGCTCGCACGACCGATGAAGATCGTCGTCGACTGCGGCAACGGCGTCGCCGGCGGCATCGCTCCCGAGCTCTTCCGCCGCCTCGGCTGCGAGGTCATCGAGCTGTTCTGCGAGGTGGACGGCACCTTCCCCAACCATCACCCCGACCCCTCCAAACCCGAGAACCTGCAGGACGTCATCCGCACCCTGCGCGAGACCGACGCCGAGCTGGGGCTGGCCTTCGACGGCGACGGCGACCGCCTCGGCGTGGTCACCAAGGACGGCGAGATCATCTACCCCGACCGCCAGCTGATGCTCTTCGCCGAGGACGTGCTCCGCCGCGTGCCGGGCGGCGAGATCATCTACGACGTCAAATGCACCCGCAAGCTCGCAGGCTGGATCCGCGCCCGCGGCGGCAAGCCGACGATGTGGAACACCGGCCACGCGCTGGTGAAGGCCAAGCTGAAGGAGACCGGCGCGCCGCTCGCCGGCGAGATGAGCGGCCACATGTTCTTCAAGGAGCGCTGGTTCGGTTTCGACGACGGCCTCTACGCCGGCGCCCGCCTGCTCGAGATCCTCTCCGCCCGCGCCGACGCCAGCGCCGCGCTGAAGGCGCTGCCGGACGCGGTGAGCACCCCCGAGCTGAACATCAGGATGAACGAGGGCGAACCGTTCGAACTCGTGCGCCGCCTGAAGGAAGGCGCCCGCTTCGAGGGCGCCGTGGATCTCATCACGCTCGACGGCGTGCGCGTCGAGTATGCTGATGGCTTCGGCCTGGCACGCCCCTCGAACACCACCCCGGTCGTGGTGCTGCGCTTCGAGGCCGATGACGAAGCCGCCCTTGCGCGCATTCAGGCAGCCTTCCGCCACGCCATCGAGTCGGTGTGGCCGGGCGCGAAGCTGCCGTTCTGAGCCTCGCACAACCGGAGACGGAGCAGGATGAGCACAGTCGCAGACAGCAGTCACAAGGCGCCACCACGCGGCATCACCATCCCGTCCTGCCCGGCCATCCTCTCCGCGCTGATGACCGAACTGCGCCAGCCCATGATCAGCGACAAGCGGGTGGCGCAGCTCATCGGCGCCGACGTCGGCCTCGCGGCAGCGGTCATCAAGTCGGCCAACTCGCCGCTGTTCGGCGCGCGGCGCGAGATCGGCTCGATCGCCGACGCCGTTCGCCTGCTCGGCTTCACTCGCCTGACGCAGCTGGTGCACGAGGGGCTGCTGCGCACCGCGCTCGGCGGGCGGGATCCGGCGCTGGAGCAGTTCTGGGCGAGCTCGGCCCACACCGCAGCCGTGAGTGCCGAACTGGCGCGGAAGCTGGGCGGGGTGAACGCCGACACGGCCTACACCTTCGGCCTCTTCCACGACTGCGGCATCCCCTTGCTGATGCAGCGCTTTCCGGCCTACGTGGAAATTCTCCAACGGGCCCGCCAGGCTGCCGCGCAGGCGCTGACCGCCATCGAAGACGCCGCGCTGAACACGAACCACGCCGCCGTCGGCCACCTGCTGACCCGCGCCTGGGGGCTGCCCGAGACGATCTGCGCCGCAATCCTGCTCCATCACGATTTCGACGCGCTGCAGGACGGCCCTGGGCTGGACGGCGAAGCGCGCACGCTGATCGCCCTCAACGCCATCGCCGAGCACATCGTCGATCAGTTCCTGCACACGAACCAGAGCACGGAATGGCTCGAGTGGCCGCGGGCACAAGGCCGGGTGATGGCCTACCTGGGGCTGTCCGCCACCGAGACCGAGGACCTCGTCGAAGACCTGCTGTACCAGCTCGACCGGCAGAGCAACGCCGTCCGCGCCTGACGCCGTAGGCGCCACAGCGCGCCCGCGGCGCCCCCCTCCCCGCCTGAGGCGGAGGTGGCCGCAGCGGCTTCAGTCGTCGACCTGCACCCGATCCTGTTCGATGGTCAGATCCCACTTGACCCGATTGCGCCCATCCGCCTTGGCCCGGTAGAGGGCACAGTCGGCGCGGCCGACCAGGCCCGAGAAGGTTTCGCGGCCGTCGAACTGCGCCACGCCGAAACTGGCGCTCTGCCGGCCTGCGCCCTCGAACGGCCCCTCGGAGAGGATCCGGCGCAACTTCTCGGCGAGCGCAATGGCCTCGAGGATGCCCGCCTCGGGCACGAGCACGAGAAACTCCTCCCCGCCCCAGCGTGCGACGATGTCCGACGCACGCAACTGGCCGAGCACGCGCGCGGCCACCTCACGCAACACCCGGTCGCCGGTCTCGTGGCCGAGGCGGTCGTTCACGAGCTTGAACCAATCCACGTCGAAGAGCACGACGCTGACCGGATGGCGGTAGCGAACCGCCCGCGTCAGCTCGCGCGCCGCCGCCGCTTCCATGTGGCGCCGGTTCGCGAGGCCGGTGAGCTGGTCGGTCGATGCGGCCTCGGCCAGTTCCGCGTTGGCTTCGCGCAGGCGCTGATTGACCGCCTCGAGCCCGGCGTGCGCCTCTTCGAGCCGCTTCTCCATGAGCTTGCGCGCGGTGATGTCGGCGACGGCCGCAATATAGACGTCCTGCCCGCCAAACTCGCCCTGCACCGCCGAGATCAGCGCCCAGTAGTCCTCGCCGCCATCGCGCCGGAAGCGCGTTTCCATGGCGCTGACCTCGCCGTCGCGCTCCACCGCCTGACGCAGGCGCACAAGCTCCGCCTCATCGCTGTACAGCGAATGCAGATGAGCGTGCAGCATCTGCGCCTCGCTGCGGCCGGCGAGCTCCTGCGCCCGGCGATTGGCGAGCAGGATGCGGGCGTCGGCGCGTGCGATGACGATGATCGCCACCGGCGCCAGCTCGAGCAGGCGGCGCAGGCGCGCTTCGCTCGCGCGCAGCAGGGCGTCGGTCTGGTGGCGTTCGGTGACGTCGGAGATCGTGCGCACGAAGCCGCCGCCCGGCAGCGGCACGTGCTTGCCCTCGAAGCTGCGGCCGTGATGGGTGAAGGTATGGTGGAAGGGTTCGCGCGACCGGGCGCGGTGAATCGAGCGTTCGAGCAGCGCCTCCGCCAGCGCGTTCTCACCCACCCAGCGCCGCAGCACCTCGTCGATGTGCGGGCGCGAGCCGAGAAACGCCACATCGAAGCCGGTGACGTCGGCGAAGCGTTGGTTGAAGCGGCTCAGCCTCAGCTCGGGATCGGTCACGATCAGGGCCTCGGCCATGTTGTCGATGGTCGACTCCATGACCAGCCGGTCCGCGCGCAGCGCCGCGACCTCATGGCGCAGGCGCCGGTTCTGCAGGCAGAACCACAGCGCCAGCACCGCGACGGCGAGTCCAGCGCTGCCGGCCAGCATCGCCACCGGCAAGGTGTAGGCGGGCGTCACGCCCCCCCTCGCTTCGGCCAGGCGCGAACGTGCGGCGGAGCGCTGCGGGACGCGACGGCCGGACGGCGAGGCGGCAGCGAAAAGCGGGGCACGAACACCATCCCGGGCGCGATCAGAGGCTCAGAGCCGCTGCCCCACCCAGTTCGCCACCGCGGCGAGCGCCGCCGGCAGCTTGTGCGGCTCGGTGCCGCCCGCCTGCGCCATGTCGGGCCGCCCGCCGCCCTTGCCGCCGACCTGCTGGGCGACGAAGTTCACCAGCTCGCCGGCCTTGAGCTTGCCGGTCTGGTCGGCGGTGACACCGGCGATCAGGCTGACCTTGCCGTCGGCGACCGCGGCGAGCACGATCGCGGCCGACTTGAGCTTGTCCTTGAGCTTGTCCATGGTCTCGCGCAGGGTCGGCACGTCGGCGCCGTCGAGCGTGGCGGCGAGCACCTTGACGCCCTTGAGCTCGACCGCCTGGCCGACGAGATCGTCGCCCTGGCTGGCGGCGAGCTTGCTCTTCAGGCGCGCGACTTCCTTCTCCAGCGCACGGACGTTGTCGAGCACGCCGGCGACACGCTCGGCGACCTCGTCCGGCTGCACCTTCAGCAGCGCCGAAACACCCTGCACGCGGCGCTCCTGCTCCTGCACGTAGCGCAGCGCGTTCTCGCCGGTGATCGCCTCGACGCGGCGGATGCCGGCAGCAACGCCGCCCTCGGACACGATCTTGCACAGGCCGATGTCACCGGTGCGCGCGACATGGGTGCCGCCGCACAGCTCCTTCGAGCTGCCGATCGACAGCACGCGCACCTCGTCGGCGTACTTCTCGCCAAAGAGCATCATCGCGCCGGACTTCTGCGCCGCCTCGAGCGCCATCAGCTCGGCCGCGGTGGCGGTGTTGGCGAGGATCTCGCGGTTGACGATCTCCTCGACCTCGCGGACCTCCGCGGGCGTCAGCGGCGCGCTGTGGGCGAAGTCGAAGCGGGTCTTGTCCGGATCGACGAGCGAGCCCTTCTGCTGCACGTGGGCGCCGAGCACTTCGCGCAGCGCCTTGTGCATGATGTGGGTAACCGAGTGGTTGCGCGCAGTGGCAGCGCGCGCCGCGCCATCCACGCGGGCGACGACGCCCTGGCCGACGGACAGCTTGCCGGTGCGCACCACGCCGTGATGGCCGAAGACCGCCGCCTGGATCTTCTGCGTATCCTCGACACCGAAGATGCCGGCGCCGCCGCGCAGCTCGCCGCGGTCGCCGACCTGGCCGCCGGACTCGGCATAGAACGGGGTGTGGTCGAGGACGACGACGCCCATTTCGCCCTCCAGCAGCTCATTGACCGCCACGCCGTCCTTGTACAGGGCGAGGATGTTGCCGTTCTCCTCGAGCAGCTCGTAGCCGTGGAAGCTCGTTTCCGGGCCGTCGTAATCGAGGTTGGCCGCCATCTTGAACTTGCCGGCGGCGCGCGCCTGCTCCTTCTGCCGTGCCATCGCGGCATCGAAGGCAAGCGCATCGACCGTGACGCCGCGCTCACGGCAGATGTCGGCGGTGAGGTCGAGCGGGAAGCCGTAGGTGTCGTGCAGCTTGAACGCGGTGTCGCCGTCGAAGACCTTGTTGCCGGCGGCTTCCATCGCGGCGAGCTCGGCCTCGACGATCGCCATGCCGTTCTCGATCGTGGCGAAGAAGCGCTCCTCTTCCTGGCGCAGCACGTCGACGATGCGGCGCTCGCCCTCCTTCAGTTCTGGGTAGGCGGCGCCCATCTCGGCGACGAGGTCGGGCACCAGCTTGTGGAAGAAGGCCGCACGCGCACCGAGCTTGTAGCCGTGGCGGATGGCGCGGCGGATGATGCGGCGCAGCACGTAGCCGCGCCCCTCGTTGCCCGGAATCACGCCGTCGGCGATGAGGAAGGAACAGGCGCGGATGTGGTCGGCCAGCACCTTCAGCGAGGGCGAGTCGAGGTCCGCCGCCGCGGTCTCGCGCGCCGCGGCCTTGATCAGGTTCTGGAACAGGTCGATCTCGTAGTTGCTGTGCACGCCCTGCAGCACCGCCGAGATGCGCTCCAGCCCCATGCCGGTGTCCACGCTCGGCTTGGGCAGCGGATGCATGACGCCGGCCTCGTCGCGATTGAACTGCATGAACACGTTGTTCCAGATCTCGATGTAGCGGTCGCCGTCTTCGTCCGGCGAGCCCGGGGGGCCGCCCCAGATCTCCGCGCCATGGTCGTAGAAGATCTCGGTGCACGGGCCGCAGGGGCCGGTGTCGCCCATCATCCAGAAGTTGTCGGAAGCGTAGCGCGCGCCCTTGTTGTCGCCGATGCGGATCACGCGCTCGGCGGGCACGCCGACTTCCTTGGTCCAGATGTCGTAGGCCTCGTCGTCCTCCGCGTAGACGGTGACCCACAGCTTGTCCTTCGGCAGGCGGAAGACCTCGGTCAGCAGTTCCCAGGCGTAGCTGATGGCGTCGCGCTTGAAGTAGTCGCCGAAGCTGAAGTTGCCCAGCATCTCGAAGAAGGTGTGGTGGCGCGCGGTGTAGCCGACGTTCTCGAGGTCGTTGTGCTTGCCGCCGGCACGCACGCACTTCTGCGAGGTCGTCGCACGGCTGTAGGCGCGCTTGTCGAAGCCGAGGAACACGTCCTTGAACTGGTTCATGCCGGCGTTGGTAAACAGCAGCGTCGGATCCTCGTGCGGCACGAGCGAACTCGAGGCCACGATCTGGTGCCCCTTCGATTCGAAGAACTTGAGAAACTTGTCGCGGATTTCGGCGGATTTCATGGGAGTTTGCGTGTTTTCTGGACAAAAGGGCCGGGCTGCAGGCGAATGCGCAAGTTTATCATGAGCTTAAGCCGCAGCCGCGGGAGGGCGGCCAGCGTGCGCGCTTCGCCTATAATTGACGTTCGCGTCAACTCACCAACAGGACAGACCATGGGACACCGCCTCTCGAAGATCTACACCCGCACCGGCGACGCCGGCACCACCGGCCTGGGCGACGGCAAGCGCGTCTCCAAGAATAGCCTGCGCATCCACGCCCTGGGCGAGGTCGACGAGACCAACGCCATCATCGGCCTGCTGCTGTGCGAGGAG
>JANJTU010000059.1 GCA_024710965.1 Thauera sp.
TTTCGACTTTAATTGTCAGGAACAGCGGCGCCGCGCCGCCCGCCCCTCACTCCACCGTGACCGACTTCGCCAGGTTGCGCGGCTTGTCCACGTCCGTGCCCTTCACCAGCGCGGCGTGGTAGGACAGCAGCTGCAGCGGGATCACGTGCAGCACCGGCGACAGCATGCCGTAGTGCTCGGGCATGTGCAGGATGTGCACGCCCTCCGAGGCGGCGATCTCGCTGCCGGCGTCGGCGAAGACGTAGAGCTCGCCGCCGCGCGCGCGCACTTCCTGCAGGTTGGACTTGAGCTTTTCCAGCAGGTCGTCGGCCGGCGCCACGGCGATCACCGGCATGTCCTTGTCGACGAGGGCGAGCGGGCCGTGCTTGAGTTCGCCGGCGGCGTAGGCCTCGGCGTGGATGTAGGAGATCTCCTTCAGCTTCAGCGCGCCTTCCATCGCGATCGGCCAGTGGCTGCCGCGGCCGAGGAAGAGCGCGTGCTCCTTGCCGGCGAAGCGCTGCGCCCACAGGGCGATCTCCGGCTCGAGCTCGAGCACCTTCTGCACCGCCACCGGCAGGTGGCGCAGGGCGGTGAGGTGACGGGCCTCGTCGGCTTCCGAGAGGCGGCAGTTGATCTTCGCCAGCGCCAGCGTCAGCAGCGCGAAGGCGGCGAGCTGGGTGGTGAAGGCCTTCGTCGACGCGACGCCGATCTCGGGGCCGGCGCGGGTGATGAAGCGCAGCGCGGTCTCGCGCACGATGGCCGACTCGGGCACGTTGCAGATCGCCAGCGTGCGCGCCATGCCGAAGGCCTTGGCGTGCTTGAGCGCGGCGAGCGTGTCGGCGGTCTCGCCCGACTGCGAGACCACGACCACCAGGGTGTCTGCATCGGGCACCGACTCGCGGTAGCGGTACTCGCTCGCGATCTCGACCGTGGTCGGGATCTTCGCCACCGCCTCCAGCCAGTAGCGCGCGACGAGGCCGGCGTGGTAGCTGGTGCCGCAGGCGAGCACGAGCACGCGGCGCACGCCCTCGAACACTTCCGTCGCGCGTGCGCCGAAGTGCTGGGCGCTGATGCCGCTGCCGCCGGCGATCAGCTCGAGCGTGTTGCCGAGCGCCTGCGGCTGCTCGAAGATTTCCTTCTGCATGTAGTGGCGGAACTGGCCGAGCTCGACCGCGTCCGCCGACAGGCTCGACAGGTGCACCTCGCGCTCGACCGGCGTGCCGTCGGCGCGCACGATGCGGTAGCCGTCGCGGCGCAGTTCGGCGAGGTCGCCGTCTTCCAGATACACCACCTTGCGCGTCACCTGCAGCAGCGCGGCGGTGTCGGAGGCGGCGTACATGCCGTCCTCGCCGACCCCGAGCAGCAGCGGCGAGCCGCGGCGGGCGACGATGGCGCGGCCGGGGTCGTCGGCAGCGACGACGCCGATCGCATAGGCGCCGGCAAGCTCGTTGGTCGCCAGGCGTACCGCCTCGAAGAGCTCGGGCGTGTCCTGCAGCTTGCTGTGCACGAGGTGGGCGATGGCCTCGGTGTCGGTCTCCGACTCGAACACATAGCCGCGCGCCTGCAAGCTGCGCTTGATCGCCTCGAAGTTCTCGATGATGCCGTTGTGCACCACGGCGAGGCCGCCCGAGATGTGCGGATGGGCATTGCGCTCGGAGGGCACGCCGTGCGTGGCCCAGCGCGTGTGGGCGATGCCGATGCTGGCCGACAGCTGGCGCGCGTCGGCGAGCGCGGCGAGTTCGGCGACGCGGCCGGTCGAACGCAGGCGCACGAGCTCACCCGCGAGCACGGCGAGGCCGGCGGAGTCGTAGCCGCGGTACTCCAGCTTGCGCAAGCCCTCGAGCAGCATGGGGACGACGTTGTTGCTTGCAATGGCGGTGACGATGCCACACATGGCGGATCTTCCTTGTTCGGTTGTCGGGTGACGTTCGCAGGGCGTCAGCGCGGCTGCTTCACGGGCCTCTTCCAGTTGGCGATGCTCAGCTGCTTCGCGCGCGAGACGGTGAGCTGCTCGGGCGGCGCGTCCTTGGTCAGCGTCGTGCCCGCGCCCAGCGTGGCGCCGCGACCGACGCGCACCGGGGCGACGAGCTGGGTGTCGGAGCCGATGAAGACCTCGTCCTCGATGATCGTGCGGTGCTTGTTGGCGCCATCGTAATTGCAGGTGATGGTGCCGGCGCCGATGTTCACCTTGCGGCCGACGTCGGCGTCGCCGACATAGGCGAGGTGGTTCGCCTTGGAGTGGTCGGCGATGACGCTGTTCTTGACCTCGACGAAGTTGCCCAGATGCACGTCGGCGCCGAGCACGGTGCCGGGCCGGGTGCGGGCGAAGGGGCCGATGACGCAGCCCTGCCCCATGACCGAGCCGTCGATGTGCGAGAACGGCGCGATGCGGCTGCCGGCGCCGATGCGGGCGTTGCGCACGACGCAGTGGGCGCCGATGTGCACCTCGTCACCGAGCTCGACCTCGCCCTCGAACACGCAGTTGACGTCGATCTCGACGTCGCGTCCGCAGACGAGGCGGCCGCGCACGTCCAGGCGCGCGGGGTCGATCAGGGTCACGCCCTCGTCCAGCAGGCGGCGCGCGATGTGGCCCTGGTGCAGGCGCTCGAGCTCGGCGAGCTGCGCCTTGCTGTTGACCCCCAGCGTCTCGGCGACGGCGTCCGGCTGCACGGTGGCGACCTCGACGCCGTCGGCGACGGCGAGGCCAATGATGTCGGTCAGGTAGTACTCGCCCTGGGCGTTGTCGTTGCCGATGCGGCCGAGCCAGTCGCGCAGCCGGGCGACCGGGGCGACGAGGACCCCGGTGTTCACCTCCTGCACCTTGCGCTCGTCGGCGCTGGCGTCCTTGTCCTCGACGATGCGCACGACGCGGCCGGCGGTGTCGCGCAGGATGCGGCCGTAGCCCTGCGGCTCGTCCAGCGTCACCGTCAGCAGCGCCAGGCGCTCGCCGCCGGCCGCCGCGGCCAGGCGGCGCAGCGTGGGCACGCCGATCAGCGGCACGTCGCCGTACAGCACCAGCGCCATGTCGTCGTCGGACAGATGCGGCAGCGCCTGCTGCACGGCATGGCCGGTGCCGAGCTGCGGCGCCTGGCGCGCCCAGGCGAGGTCGGGCGCGTCGAGGCGCTCGCGCACCACTTCGCCGCCGTGGCCATAGACGACGCAGATGCGGCGCGCCTCGAGCGTGCGCGCGGTTTCGAGCACATGGGCCAGCATTGGCTTGCCGGCAAGGGGTTGCAGCACCTTGGGCAGCACCGAGCGCATGCGCTTGCCCTGACCGGCAGCGAGAACGACGACTTCCATCGGGTGTTTCCAGCAGGATTGACGAATCGGCGCGCAGTTTAGCACGCACCCCAGGCCGCCCATCGCCGGCCAAGGGGCGTTCGACGCGCCGGAACCACAGCGTCACAGCGATCAGCCAGCGCCTGTAGTGCATTGCACAATTCTATGACGATGCGGGTTAATTTCCATCCCCAAGCCGAATAGAATCGGCTGCTGCAACGCAAACACCGAGATCCGACATGGAACACGCCGCCCCGCAGTTCATCGAGAACCGCACCTTCGACGAAATTCAGCCGGGAGACTTCGCCGAACTCACCCGCACGCTGCGCCCGGAGGACATCCACCTCTTCGCCGCGATGTCCGGCGACGTCAATCCGACCCACGTCGATGTCGAGTACGCCCGCTCCAGCCAGTTCCGCGAAGTCGTCGGCCACAGCATGTGGGGCAGCACGCTGATCTCCACCGTGCTCGGCACCGAGTTCCCCGGCCCGGGCACGGTATACGTGTCGCAGGGGCTGAACTTCTGGCGCCCGATCACGATCGGCGACACGCTGACGATCACCGTCACCTGCAGGGAAAAGTTCGAGCACAACCACCACATCGTGTTCGACTGCCTGGCGCTGAACCAGGACGGGCTGAAGGTCATCGACGGCGTCGCCGAGGTGCTCGCCCCCACCGAGAAGATCAAGCGCGCGCGCGTCGTGCTGCCCGAGGTGACGATCTCCGACCGCGAGCTGCGCTACGGCCACCTGCTGTCGGTCTCGGCGGGGCTGTCGCCGATCCCGATCGCGGTCGCCCACCCGTGCGACAAGGAGTCGCTGTCCGGCCCGGTGCAGGCCGCCAAGGCGGGGCTGGTGGAACCGATCCTGGTCGGTCCGGAGGCGAAAATCCGCGCCGTCGCCGAGGAGCACGGCATCGACATCCGCGGCTTTCGCATCGTGGACGCGCCGCACAGCCACGCTGCGGCCGAGATCGCGGTGGCGATGTGCCGCGACGGCGGCGCCGAGGCGCTGATGAAGGGCTCGCTGCACACCGACGAGCTGATGAGCGAGGTCATCAAGCACCTGCGCACCGGGCGGCGCATCAGCCACGTCTTCCTCGCCGACGTGCCGAGCTATCCCCACCCGCTGATGATCACCGACGCCGCGATCATCATCGAGCCGACCCTGCTGGACAAGGTCGACATCGTGCAGAACGCGATCGAGCTCGCCCACACCCTCGGCCTGCCCGAGCCCAAGGTGGCGATCCTGTCCGCGGTGGAGACGGTGACGCCGAAGATCCGCTCCACGATCGAGGCCGCCGCGCTGTGCAAGATGGCCGAACGCGGCCAGATCACCGGCGGCCTGCTCGACGGCCCGCTCGCCTTCGACAACGCGATCTCGCTCGTCGCCGCCAAGACCAAGGGCATCCGCTCGGCGGTCGCCGGCCAGGCCGACATCCTCGTCGTGCCCGACCTCGAGTCGGGCAACATGGTGGCCAAGCAGCTCGAATACCTCGCCGACGCGCTGATGGCCGGCGTGGTGCTCGGCGCGCTCTTGCCTATCGTACTCACCAGCCGCGCCGACACCGCCGAGACCCGTGCCGCCTCCTGCGCCGTGGTGCAGCTGATGGCGCACAAGAAGCGCGAGCTGTTGAAGCCATGAGGGCCGTCCTCGTCCTCAACGCCGGCTCGAGCAGCCTGAAGTTCGCGCTCTACGCGCTCAACGGCGAGCTCGCCGCGGCGCCGGCGATCTCCGGCCAGGTCGAAGGCATCGGCGCCAGCCCCGAGGTGACGATCAAGACCGCCGCCGGCGAGCGCATCGAGGAAGCCGTGGACACCGCTGGCAGCCAGGGCGAACAGCACCGCGCCGCGCTCGACCACGTCTTCCGCCTGCTCGCCACGCACAACCCCGATCTCGACATCGTCGCCGCCGGCCACCGCATCGTGCACGGCGGCGAGCGCTACAGCGCGCCGGTGGTGCTGAGTCCCGAGTTGATCGACGAGCTCGAGGACTTCGTCCCGCTCGCGCCGCTGCACCAGCCGCACAACCTGCGCGCGGTGCACGCGGTGAGCGCGCTACTGCCGGCGATCCCGCAGGTGGGCTGCTTCGACACCGCCTTCCACCGCAGCCAGCCGGCGCTCGCCCAGGCCTTCGCGCTGCCGCGCCGGCTGACCAAGGGCGGCCTCAAGCGCTACGGCTTTCACGGCCTGTCCTACGACTACGTCGCGCGCCAGCTGCCCGAGCTCATCGGCGCGCGCGCCCAGGGTGCGGTGGTGATCGCCCACCTCGGCAATGGCGCCTCGATGTGTGCGCTGCGCAACGGCAGGAGCGTCGCCTCGACGATGGGCTTCACCGCGGTCGAGGGCCTGATGATGGGCACCCGCAGCGGCAGCCTCGACCCCGGCGTGCTGCTCTACCTGATGGAAGAAAAGGGCATGGACGCGCGCGCCCTGACGCGGCTGCTGTACAAGGAGTCCGGCCTGCTCGGCGTGTCCGGCATCAGCCAGGACATGCGCACCCTGCTCGCCTCCGCCGCGCCCGAGGCGAAGGAAGCGGTGGATCTCTTCTGCTACCGCATCGCGCGCGAGCTCGGCTCGCTCACCGCTGCCGCCGGCGGGCTGGACGCGCTGGTGTTCACCGGCGGCATCGGCGAGCATGCCGCGCCGGTGCGCGCGCAGGTGGCGGCGCTGTCGGCCTGGCTCGGGCTCGAGCTCGACGCCGCGGCCAATGCCGGCCACGCGCAGCGCATCGACGCTGCCGGGAGCCGCGTCGCCGTGGCGGTGGTGCCGACCAACGAGGAGCGCATGATCGCGCGCTACACGGTGGAAACGCTGCATCTCTGAACCGCTGCGGCACGGCGGCGGCAGCGCGATCGTGCACAAGCAGGAGCGCGTCGGCCTGCCGGCGGCGCCATCGCGCCGCCGCTTGCAGCGCCGACCACCCGCGGCTAACATGCGCGCCATAAGAGGTATTTTCAATGCAACTTTAAAGGAAACGCGCCCATGCCTTCGCTGCGCACCATCGAGCTCGTCAAGGCCACCGTGCCCGTCCTCCAGGAACACGGTCTGACGCTGACCCGGCATTTCTACCGCCGGCTGTTCGCCGACACGCCCGAACTGAGGAACATCTTCAACATGGGCAACCAGGCCGGCGGCGCCCAGCAGCAGGCGCTGGCGCAGGCCGTCCTGGCCTATGCGCAGAACATCGACAACCCGGCTGCGCTGGCGCCGGTGGCCTCGCGTATCGCGCACAAGCATGCCAGCGTCGGCATCCGCGCCGAGCACTACCCGATCGTCGGCCGCAACCTGCTGGCCTCCATCCGCGAAGTGCTGGGCGCCGCGGCGACCGACGAGATCATCGACGCCTGGGCCGAGGCCTATCAGGCGCTGGCCGACGTGCTGCTCGCCGCCGAGGCCGAGCTCTACCGTGCGTCGGCCAGCGCACCGGGCGGCTGGAACGGCTGGCGCGAGTTCGTCGTCGAGCGCAAGGAGGCGGAAAGCGCGCTCATCACCTCCTTCTACCTGCGGCCCGCCGACGGCGGCCGGCTGCCGCCCTTCGTGCCGGGCCAGTTCGTCAGCGTCGTGCAGTACATCCCCGAACTCGGCCACGAGCAGATCCGCCAGTACAGCCTGTCCGAAGCACCCAACGACGCCTACTTCCGCATTTCGGTGAAGCGCGAGGGGACGGAGCCGGCGGGCGTCGTCTCCAACCGCCTGCACGACGCGGTGGCGGTGGGCGACCGCATCCGTGTCGCACCGCCCTATGGCGACTTCTTCCTGCACGAGGACCGCGACACGCCGGTGGTGCTGGTGAGCGGCGGCGTCGGGCTGACGCCGATGATCAGCATGCTCAACGCGCTCGCCGCCACAGCACGGCGAGCGGTCTTCGTGCACGGCGCGCGCAACGGCCGCGTCCATGCGCTGAAGGGACATGTCGAGCAGCTTGCCGGCGCACGCGCGCACGTGGACAACGTCGTCTTCTACGAGGCGCCGACGCAGGACGACGTGCACGGCCGCGACTACCACTTCGCCGGCGTGGTCGACCTGGAGCGGGTGCGCGCGATGGTCGAACTGCCCGAGGCCGACTATTACCTGTGCGGCCCCGTGCCCTTCATGCTGAAGCAGCGCGACACGCTGCTCGGCTGGGGCGTGGCGCGGGACCGCATCCACTACGAGGTATTCGGCCCGGACCAGCAGATCGCGGCATAATGCGCCGTTGCCAACCTTCGCCGCCGCAGACCCGCCGATGCAACTGACCCGCTTCACCGATCTCGGCGTGCGCGTGTTGATGTACCTCTCGTCGCCACGGGCGGGCGACGCGCCGCCGGCCACCGTCGGCGAGATCGCCGAGCGCTTCGAGGTGTCGCATCATCACTTGGTGAAGGTGGCGAATGTGCTCGTCCAGCATGGCTGGATCACCGCGACCCGTGGCAAGGGCGGCGGCCTGCGGCTGGCTCGGCCGCCCGAAGCCATCGCCTTCGGCACCGTCGTCCGCGCGCTGGAGGGCGACGGCGAGCTCGTCGACTGCGCCCGCCCCCCCTGCGCACTGCGCGGCGACTGCCGGGTCAAGAGCGTGCTGGAACGCGCCCGCGATGCGTTCTTCGCGGAGCTGGACGGCTGCACGCTGGCCGACGTCACCGGCGGCGCGACCGGCGACAAGCTCGCCCGCCTGCAGTTCCACCCGCCACGGGAAGGGGCCGCCCTGGCGGCCGGAACGGCCGCGGCGGACGGCCCTCGCAGCCTCAGCCGGCGAGCCCGTCCCACAGCAGCTTGAGGCCGGACAGCCCCAGGGCCAGCGTGGCGAAGAGGTAGAACGGGCGCTCGGGAATGCGCCGCAGCAGGCGCAGGCCGAGCCATACGCCGACCGGCACCAGCGGCAGCAGCATCGCCGACATGATCAGCGTGTCCCGGGTGAACAGGTCGATCGCCAGGTAGAACGGCAGCTTGGCGAGATTGATCACGGTGAAGAAGAACACCGAGGTGGCGACGAAGGTCTCCTTCGGCAGGCGCCGGCTCAGCAGGTAGGCCATGATCGGCGGCCCGCCCGCATGCGCCAGCGTGCTGGTGAAACCCGCGCCGGCGCCGCACAGCCAGGCGAAGGTGCGCGAACCCGGCACCGCGCCGGCGCCGCCCGCCCTGCCGCTGCGCAGCAGGCGGTCCGCGGCGAAGCCGATCGCGATCAGGCCGAGCACGAGCTTGACCATGCGGTCGGAGAGCACGCCGAAGGCGAGCGTGCCGAGGCCGATGCCGAGCAGCGCGGCCGGAATCAGCATGCGCAGATCGGTCCAGTCGGCCTTGCCACGCCAGGCGCGGAGGCCGACCATGTCCATCACGATCAGGATCGGCAGCACCACCGCGACCGCATCGCGCGGCGAGATCCACATCGACATGAAGGGCACGGCCAGGCCGCCGAGCGCACCGCCGAGGCCGGCCTTCGAGATACCGGTGAGCAGGATCGCGAGCGCGGTGACGATCCAGCCGCTGAGCTCCATTTCCACCCATCGTCCTCCCCGCAGGCCCGCAAAAAACAGAGGCGGCCCGAAGACCGCCTCGCTGGCTGCCGCAAGCGCCGCCGATCAGCGCGGCAGCAGGCTCTCGCCCATCAGGAACTCGTCGACCGCGCGGGCGCAATGGCGACCTTCCCGCCTTGCGGGCCCCCGGCCCGCAATCCTCAACTCCCCTTCGGGCGATTCGCCCGTTACCTCGGCAGCAGGCTCTCGCCCATCAGGAACTCGTCGACCGCGCGGGCGCACTGGCGACCTTCCCGAATCGCCCACACCACCAGCGACTGGCCGCGGCGCACGTCGCCGGCGGCGAACACCTTGGCCACGTTGGTCGCGTAGCAGCCGGCGCCGTCGGTCGTGGCCCTGGCGTTGCCGCGTGCG
>JANJTU010000082.1 GCA_024710965.1 Thauera sp.
GGCGCGGGCGCCAACCTGCTGCCGGCCGCGGCCTTCGCCGCCGGCGGCGGTGCCGGCCTGGGTGCTGGACTGGGCGCAGGCGCCGGAGCCGGGCTCTCGGCGGGGGCGGGAATTTCGGCCGGCGCAGGCTTCAGCGCCGGCGCAGGCGCAGGGATCGCCGCCGGCGCGGGCTTTGCCGCCGGCGCAGGAGTCTCCCCCAGTGCCGGCCTCAGCGCCGGCGCCTTGGCCGGCGCCAGCTTCGCGGCTGGCGCCGGTCTTTCTGCCGGCGGCGGAGGGGGTTTCTCCGGCCTGCGCGTGGAGACCGCGGTCAGCACCCGGCCGCTCGCGACCGCCGCCCTGCTGCCGGGCGCAGCCAGCCTGTCGGCGGGCGGCACCGTCGCCGCGGGCGGGCGGCTCACCGGCACGGGCGGCGGCGGCCTGCGCGCGAACGTCGGCGCCGAAGCCGACTTCGTCATCGGCCCGCGCTAGCGCAGAGGAGGACATCGAGATGCCGATCACGATCGAGGACATGCAGGCCGAAGTGCGGCCCGAAGCGGACCGCGCCACCGAGGCGCCGGCCCAGCCCCGGCCCGAGGCGACGCGCGAGGCCGCGCTCGAACAGCTGCTGCGCGAGCTGCGCCTGCGCGCGGAACGCCGCCTGCGCTGGCAGGCGGACTAGGAGCCCGCGTCCATGGCCACCGAAGCCTCCGTCAGCCACGCCGCGGTGTACCGCGCCCGGCCCACGCTGCGCCTCGCCGGGCAGGCGGACGAGCGCGTCTCCGAGCTGCTGATCGGCATGCGCATCGAGGAAGCCGAAGGCGGCATGAGCACCGCCGAGCTGCGCTTCTCGAACTGGGCGAGCACCACCGACGGCGGCGCCGAATCCGCCTTCGAGGACGGCAGCCGGCTCGCCCTCGGCAGCACGCTCGAGGTCTATGCCGGCGACGAGACGCAGGCGCGCGAACTGTTCCGCGGCGTCGTCAGCGCGCTCGAGGCCGAGTTCGTGCAGGGCAGCCCGCCCGAGCTCGTCGTCCTCGCCGAGGACCCGCTCGGGCGCGCGCGCATGGCCCGCCACAGCAAGGTGTTCACCGACCTGAGCCCGGCCGAGGTGGTGCGCGCGGTGGCGGGCGAGCTCGGCCTGCGCCCGAGCGTGCACGGCCTGGACGCCCCACGCGGCACCTGGGCTCAGCTCAACGAGAGCGACCTCGCCTTCCTGCGCCGCCTGCTCGGACGCTTCGACGCCGACCTGCAGATCGTCGGCGAGGAGCTGCAGGCCGCACCGCGCGGCGACGTGCGCCGCGGCGAGCTCGCGCTCGAGCTGCACGGTCAGCTCGCCCGCGCCCGCGTCGTCGCCGAGCTCGCCCACCAGGTGACGAAGATCACCGCCGGCGGCTGGGATCCGGTCGCCGGCAGCGCGGTCAGCGCCGAAGCCAGCACCTGCGCCCACGCCGGCCCGGGCGGCGGCACCAGCGGCGCGGACTGGCTGCGCCGCGCCCTGGAAGCACGCAGCGAGCACCTCGGCCACCTCGCGCTCGCCACCGACGCCGAGGCGCGCGCGGTGGCCGAGGCCGCCTTCGACCAGCGCGCGCGCCGCTTCGTGCGCCTGGACGGCGTCGCCGAGGGCAACGCCCAGCTGCGCGTCGGCACCCACGTCGCCGTCAGCGGCCTGTCGCCGCGCTTCGACAACACCTACTACGTGGTCGAGGCGCGCCACCGCTACGACCTGCAGGCCGGCTACCGCACCGAGTTCGTCGGCGAGTGCGCCTGGCTCGGAGGCCGCTGATGGACTGCGCCCGCCCCCCCGTCCATCCCTTCTCGCCCGCCGCCGGCTGGATGCAGTCGGCCTGGCTGGCGCGCGTCGTCGACCTCGCCGACCCCGAGCGCCTGAACCGCGTCCAGGTGCGCCTGTTCGCCCTCGACGCCGCCGACGGCCAGGACGCGCCGCTGTGGGCGCGCGTGGTCTGCCCCTTCGCCGGCGACCAGCGCGGCGCGTTCTGGATGCCCGAGGTCGGCGACGAGGTGCTGGTCGTGTTCCTGCAGGGCGACGCGCGCTACCCGCTCGTGCTCGGCGGGCTGTGGAACGGCGCCGCGGCCGCGCCCGCCGAGCTCGGCGCCGAAGGCAACCGCTTCAAGCGCGTGCGCTCCAAGAACGGCGTCGTCATCACCATGGACGACCAGCAGGGGCAGGAGCAGCTGATCCTGGAGACACCGGCCGGGCAGAAGGTCACCCTCGCCGACGGCCCGGCGACGATCACCGTCGAGGACGGCAACGGCAACCGCGTCGTCATGGACGCGAGCAGCATCTCGATCACCGCCTCGGCCCAGGTCAAGGTCGAGGCGCCGCAGGTCAAGGTCAGCGCCGGCATGGTCACCGTCGACAGCGCGCTCGCCAAGTTCTCCGGCATCGTCAAGTGCGAGGTGCTGCAGACCACGGCGGTCATCTCCACCAGCTACACGCCCGGCGCGGGGAACATATGGTGAGCCCTCATCACGACATCGTCCTCGGCCCGCCGCGCGACCTCGCGCCCTGGCCGGAGCAGGGCGGCGGCGCGCCCGCGATCCTGCAGCGCAGCGACGACAACTTCATCGAGGCCGTGCTCGCCGCGCTGCGCGAGCCCGCCGCCCGCGCCGGCCTGCGCCAGCACCTCGCGCAGGCGGCGAGCGTCGCCGCCGGCAGCGACACGCGCCCGCGC
>JANJTU010000086.1 GCA_024710965.1 Thauera sp.
GACCTCGACGGCACCATCGCCGCCACCGCGCGCAACGCCGGCTGGCTCGACCTGATGATGCGCCCCGAGCGCCACAACGCGGTGAAGGTGCTGCTCTTTCTCGACGTCGGCGGCTCGATGGACGACCACGTCAAGGTGTGCGAGGAGCTGTTCTCCGCCTGCCGGCTGGAGTTCAAGCACCTCGAATACTTCTACTTCCACAACTGCGTCTACGAGGGCGTCTGGCGCGACAACGCCCGTCGCCACCGCGAACGCGCCCCCCTGGCCGACGTCATCCACAAGTACGGGCCGGACTACAAGCTGATCTTCGTCGGCGACGCGACCATGAGCCCGTACGAGATCCTGCACCCGCACGGCTCGGTGGAGCACATGAACGCCGAGCCCGGTGCCACCTGGCTGCGGCGGCTGCTCGACGCCTACCCCGCCGCCGCCTGGCTCAACCCGGAGCCGGAGCGGCTGTGGACCTACCGCCAATCGATCGACCTGATCCAGCAGCTGATGGGCGGGCGCATGTACCCGCTGACCCTCGACGGCCTGGCGCGGGCGATGCGGGCGCTGTCGCGCCGGCACTGAAAAAAAGAGCGGCCCTGGGGCCGCTCAAGCTGCTGTCCGCACAAGTGCGAAAGGAATCGGTCGGGTCGGGCCCGGCCGGAAACTCGGTACTTCACAAACTCATTCGGTGAAGGGCAGCGGCTGCATGCCGAAGCCTTCATCCAGATCGCGGATCTGCCGCAACAGCGCGTCGAGCTCGCCCTGCAGCCGCAGCAAGGCTTCCTGGTCCATCAGGCGCAAGGCCTCGGGCAGGATCCCGCGTGCCGGGGACGGCGCACGGCCGAGCAGCGCAAGCCCTTCATCGGTCAGGTACAGCCGGACCACACGCTGGTCGACGCTGGTGCGCTCCTTGCGCAGCAGCGACGCGGTTTCCAGGCGATCCACCATGTTCGAGGCAGTGGACTGGTGCAACGCCATCCGGTTCGCCAGCTCACCCACGCGCAGCCCCGGCGACTCGTTCAGCTCCTGCAGGGCCCACAACTGGGCGCCGGTCACGCCGCTCTGGCGCTCGACCCACTGGGAGTGGCGCTGGGCCGTGCGGATCAGGACCCGGAAGCGCTGCAGCACCGACAATGGGGTCGCCTGTGCACCAGATTTCTTCAACTTTTGTTGCGTTTCCGCCATGGAAAAATTGCTCCAACTATATTTGCTCAAACCATCATTGTCAAAAAATTCGCCGCATGCAACTCCGTGACGTATGGTAGCGGTATCGTTGACCTTGCGCATGCGCGAAACCGGCCCGGAAGCGGCACAATTGCGCGCCGAGCGCCCACGAACCTCCAGATCGCCGAACACACTGCGTCGCCCGACAGACTCCCTGTTAGGCGGACGACGTGCACAACCCATCAGCCCACCCCATGGCCGCCGACCCCGCCCCGGAACCCACATCGACCACGCAACGCGCCTTCAGGCGACTCGCACGCGGCGGCCGGCGCTACGCCCTGTCCTGGCTATCGCTCGGGCGCTGGCACAAGCGCCTGCTCCTCGTCGGCGCCGCGCTGCTCGCCGGCCTGATCGCCATCGCCTTTGCCATCGGCGCCGAGCTGGCGATCGAAACCCACGCCCACCTGATGAAGGACCGTCCCTGGCTGACCTTGTTCGTCGCCCCGGCGGGTTTTGCGGCCCTCGCCTGGCTCTCGCGACGCTTTTTCCCCGGCACCGAAGGCAGCGGCATCCCGCAGGCGATCGCGGCGACGATGACCGACGATCCGCGCGTGCGCCGACAGTTTCTGTCCTTCCGCATCGCCATCGCCAAGGTGCTGCTGACGCTCGGCGGCCTGCTGTCGGGGGCGTCGATCGGTCGTGAAGGCCCGTCGGTCCAGATCGGCGCCTCGTCCATGCATCTGCTCGCCGGACGGCGCCAGCGCATCGCCTCGCATCGCGACCTGATCGTCGCCGGCAGCGGCGCCGGCATCGCCGCCGCGTTCAACACGCCGCTGGGCGGCATCATGTTCGCGATCGAGGAAATGTGCCGGCGCCACAGTTTCCGCGCCAACAGCACGACGCTGATCGCGGTGATCTTCGCCGGCCTGATGTCGCTTGCCGTGCTCGGCAACTACACCTATTTCGGCCGCACGCCGGCGGCGCTCGGCTGGCCGACCGGAATCTGGCCGGTGTTGATGTGCGGCCTGCTCGGCGGCCTGCTCGGCGGCGGCTTTTCGCGCCTGCTGATCGCCTCCTCGCGCGGCCTGCCAGGCAAGCTCGGCGTCTTCGCCGCCCATCGCCCGGTGGCCATGGCCGCTGCCTGCGGGCTTGCCACCGGCATCATCGGCCTCGCCACCGGCGGCCTCACCTACGGCACGGGCTACGCCGAATCGAAGGCGGCGCTGGAGGGCGCGGCCGCGCTGCCGGTCTACTTCCTCTTTGCCAAGATGGCGGTGATCTGGCTCGCCTTCGCCGCGCGCATCCCGGGCGGCATCTTCGCCCCGGCGCTCGCGGTGGGCGCCGGGCTCGGCGCCAACGTGGCCCTGATGATGCCCGGCGACCAGGACTCGGCGATCCTCGTGCTGGGCATGGTGGGCTTTCTCGCCGGGATGACGCAGACGCCGATCACCTCGTTCGTGATCGTCATGGAGATGACCGCCAATCACCAGATGCTGCTGCCGCTCATGGGGACGGCGGTGGTGGCGCACGGCCTGTCGAAATCGGTGGCGCCGATCCCGCTCTACCACGCCCTCGCCTTCCCGGCGCTGCGGCGGGCGGAGGCGAAGTTCGCCGACCTGCGGCAGCAACGCAGCCCGGCACCGCCCGTCCCGGCCCGGAGCGCCGATGGCACCGTTGCGGCGGAGGCGAGCAAGGCCGACTGAACGCCGGCCATGCCAGATCAGCGGATGCCGGCGCGCCGGATCAGGGCCTGCAGTTCGCCGACGATGCCGCGGCGGAACAGCAGCACGCAGAGCACGAAGATGACGCCCATGATCACCGTCACCCACGAGCCGACGGCATCGGCCAGCTCGGTCTGCAGCGACACGATCACCGCGGCGCCGACGAGCGGGCCGAAGATGGTGCCCAGGCCGCCGAGCAGGGTCATCAGCACGACCTCGCCCGACATGTGCCAATGCACGTCGGTGAGCGAGGCGAGCTGGAACACCAGCGTCTTGGTGGCGCCGGCCATGCCGGCGAGCGCAGCGGAGATGACGAAGGCCAGCAGCTTGAACTTCGCCACGTCGTAGCCGAGCGACACCGCACGCGGCTCGTTCTCGCGGATCGCCTTCAGGATCTCGCCGAAGGGCGAATGGATCGTGCGGTGGATGATGAAGAAGCCGATGCAGAACACCGCGAACACCAGGTAGTACATGGCGAGGTTGTTCGACAGGTCGATGAAGCCGAACAGCTGGCCGCGCGGCACGCCCTGCAGCCCGTCCTCGCCGCCGGTCGCCTTGATCTGCAGTGCGAGGAAGAACACCATCTGCGCCAGCGCCAGCGTGATCATGGCGAAGTAGATGCCGGTGCGCCGGATCGCGAGCACGCCGAATACCCAGCCCAGCGCCCCCGCCGCCAGCGTGCCGCCGAGGATGCCAAGCTCCGGCGTCACCCCGGCGTCGCGCACGAGCATGCCGCAGACGTAGCCGGCGGAGCCGAGGAAGGCGGCGTGGCCGAAGGACAGCAGGCCGGCAAAGCCGAGCAGCAGGTTGAAGGCGCTGGCGAACAGGCCGAAGCACAGGATCTTCATCAGGAAGGTCGGGTACACCGCGAACGGCGCAACGAGGCCGACGACGAAGAGGACGCCGAACAGGATCGGCGTGGCGCGGGCAAACATCGAAGCGTTGTTCATCAGCATCTTCCTCAGGCCTTGCCGAACAGGCCGGCGGGCCGCACGAGCAGCACGATCACCATGATGATGAAGACCACCACCGCCGAGCCTTCCGGGTAGAACACGCGGGTCAGGCCCTCGATCAGGCCGAGGCCGAGGCCGGTGACGATCGAGCCCATGATCGAGCCCATGCCGCCGATGACGACGACGGCGAAGACGACGATGATCAGGTTCGAGCCCATCAGCGGGTTGACCTGATACACCGGCGCCGCGAGCACGCCGGCGAAGGCCGCGAGCGCCACGCCATAGCCGTAGGTGAAGGTGATCAGCAGCGGCACGTTGATGCCGAGCGCCTGCACCATGTGCGGGTTTTCGGTGCCGGCGCGCAGGTAGGCGCCGAGCTTGGTCTTCTCGATCATGAACCAGGTGCCGAAGCACACCGTCAGCGCCGCCGCCACGACCCAGCCGCGGTAGATCGGCAGGAACATGAAGCCGAGGTTCACCCCGCCCTGCAGCAGCTCGGGCACCTCGTAGGACTGCCCCGAGATGCCGTACTGGTCGCGGAAGATGCCCTCGAAGATCAGCGCCAGACCGAAGGTCAGCAGCAGGCCGTAGAGGTGGTCGAGCTTGTACAGCTTCCGCAGCATCGTGCGCTCGAGCACGACGCCGAGTGCGCCGATCAGCAGCGGTGACAGCAGCAGCGCCGCCCAGTAGTTGATGCCGAACTTGGTCAGCGCGATCCACGCCGCGAAGGCGCCCATCATGTACTGCGCGCCGTGAGCGAAGTTGATGATGTTGAGCAGGCCGAAGATGATCGCCAGGCCGAGGCTGAGGATGGCGTAGAAGGAGCCGTTGATCAGCCCGACCAGCAACTGGCTGCCGAGCAGCGCGCTCGGGACACCGAAGATTTCCATGTGCGACTCCCGCACCGGCACCGCCCGCGCGGCGCCGGTACGACGTGGTTACCGGATCGGCTCGCGCTCAGCTCACTTCTTCACCAGCGGGCAGCGCGACTCGGACAGCGGCTGGAAGGCCTCGGCCGCCGGGATCGTCTGGCGCACGTGGTAGTAGTCCCACGGGTACTTGGATTCCTCCGGCTTCTTCACCTGCACCAGGTACATGTCGTGGATCATGCGGCCGTCGTCGCGGATCTGGCCGTTCCGGGCGAAGAAGTCGTTGATCGGGGTCTTCTTCATCTGCGCCATGACCTTCCCCGCCTCGTCCGTGCCCGCCGCCTGCACCGCGCGCAGGTAGTGCAGCACCGACGAATACTGGCCGGCCTGCACCATCGTCGGCATGCGCTTCTGCTTGTCGAAGAAGCGCTTCGACCAGGCCCGGGTGTCGTCGTTGAGATCCCAGTAGAAGCCGGTGGTCAGGTACATGCCCTGGGTGCTCTTGAGGCCGAGCGAATGGACGTCGGAGATGAACATCAGCAGCCCGGCGAGCGCCTGCTTGGGCGTGATGCCGAACTCGGCCGCCTGCTTGATCGCGTTCGTGGTGTCGGCGCCGGCATTGGCGAGGCCGACGATCTGCGCGCCCGAGGCCTGCGCCTGGAGCAGGAAGGAGGAGAAGTCCGAGGCCGGGAAGGGATGGCGCACCGAGCCGAGCACCTTGCCGCCGTTGGCGGTGACCACCGCCGACGAGTCCTTCTCCAGCGCCTGGCCGAAGGCGTAGTCGGCGGTGAGGAAGAACCAGCTCTTGCCGCCCTGCTGCGTCACCGCCTTGGCGGTGCCGTTGGCGAGCGCGTAGGTGTCGTAGGTGTAGTGCACGGTGACGTCGTTGCACTGCTCGTTGGTGATCGGCGTCGACGCCGGTCCGCTCATCAGCGCGACGCGGTTCATCTCCTTCGCCACCTTCATGACGGCGAGCGCGGTCGAGGTGGTGACGAGTTCGGTGGCTGTGTCGACGCCTTCGCGCTCGAACCACTCGCGCGCCTTGTTGGAGGCGATGTCGGCCTTGTTCTGGTGGTCCGCGGAGACCATCTCGACCTTGAACGCGGGCTTGGCCTCGGCGATGAAGTCGTCGATCGCCATCTGCGTGGCGAGCACCGCGCCCGAGCCGGCGAGGTCGGAATAGGTGCCCGACAGGTCGGTGAGCACGCCGATCTTGACCGTGTTGCCCGAGACCTGGGCGCTCGCCGCGCCCGACAGGGTGGCGAGGGCGGCCGCGCAGGCGAGCGTCGTCAGTTTCTTCATCTGCATCGTGTGTCTCCGTGTCGTTGAAGGTTCGCGCGGGTCAGACCCCGAGCGTCTGGTGCAACCAGTCCATCCGCCCCGGCAGTTCGGCCGCGGTGATGGTGGCGATGATCTCGCCGTGTTCGAGCACGTAGTGCCGGTCGGCGAGCGGCGCCGCGAAGCGGAAGTTCTGCTCCACCATGACGATGGTGAAGCCGCGCGATTTCAGTTCGGTGATGACCTCGCCGAGCTTTTTCACGATCACCGGCGCGAGCCCCTCGGTGATCTCGTCGAGCAGCAGCAGCTTCGCCCCGGTGCGCAGCACGCGCGCCATCGCCAGCATCTGCTGCTCGCCGCCCGACAGCTTGGAACCGGGGCTCGCGCGCCGCTCGAGCAGGTTGGGGAACATGCGGTAGAGCTCGTCGACCGACATGCCGCCGCTCGCCACCTGCGGCGGCAGCAGCAGGTTCTCCTCGGCCGACAGCGAGGCGAAGATCGCGCGCTCCTCGGGCACGTAGCCGATGCCGTAGCGCGCCATGCGGTGCGTGGGCTCGGCGATGACCTCCTGGCCATTGACCATGATAGAGCCGCTGCGCCGCCCGACCAGGCCGAGGATGGACTTCAGCGTCGTCGACCGCCCCGAGCCGTTGCGTCCGAGCAGCGTGACGCATTCGCCGCGCGCCACCTGCAGGTCGATGCCGTGCAGGATGTGGGACTCGCCGTAGAAGGCATGCAGGTCGCGGATGCGCAGCATCTCGGGATGGGGCTGAAAGGCGCTGGTCATGGCTGTGGGCGGTCCGGATCAGTGATGGGCGTCGCTCATGTCGTCGGAGCCGACGTAGGCCTCGAGCACCTTCGGGTTCTTCGACACTTCGGCATAGCTGCCCTCGGCCAGCACGCTGCCACGGGTGAGCACGGTGATGCGGTCGCACAGGTGGGCGACCACCGACAGGTTGTGCTCCACCATCAGGATGCTGCGGTTGGCCGACACCTTGCGGATCAGCTCGACGACGCGGCCGATGTCCTCGTTGCCCATGCCTTGCGTGGGCTCGTCGAGCAGCATCATCTTCGGGTCGAGCGCGAGCGTGGTCGCGATCTCCAGCGCACGCTTGCGGCCGTAGGGCATCTCGGCGGTGACGGTGTCGGCGAGCCGGGCCAGGTCGACCGACTCGAGCAGCGCCATCGCCTCGTCATTGAGCACGTCGAGCGACTTCTTCGAGCGCCAGAAGTGGAACGCGGTGCCGAGCTTGCGCTGCAGCCCGATGCGCACGTTTTCCATCACCGTCAGGTGGGGGAAGGTGGCGGAGATCTGGAACGAGCGCACCAGCCCGCGGCGCGCGGTGACCGCCGGCGCCTCGTGCGTGATGTCGCGCCCCTCGAAGCGGATGCTGCCCGCGGTGGGCGGCAGGAACTTGGTGAGGAGGTTGAACACCGTGGTCTTGCCCGCACCGTTGGGGCCGATCAGGGCGTGGATGTCGCCCCGCCTCACCTTCAGGTCGACGTTGGAAACCGCGGCGAAACCCTTGAACTCCTTGGTCAGCCCGCTGGTTTCGAGAATGAACTCGCTCATGCTCCGTTCCGGAAGTGGCGCACGGCCCGTTTCGGGCCGCGCGCAGGGGTTTTCCCGTCCTTCGCCTCGTTCTGCTCCCCGAGTCTTCCGTCAGCGCAGCGATGGTACAAGCATCGTTTACCCTTATGCCGCCAGCACATCGGCCGCCGTTCCGCCTGTGCCGGGGGCGCGATCTGCATAGCGCCGCGCGAGCACGGCGCACACCATGAGCTGGATCTGGTGAAACACCATCAGCGGCAGGATCACCGCCCCGGCGCCGCCCCCGGCGAACAGGATCTGGGCCATCGGCACACCGGTCGCCAGGCTCTTCTTCGAGCCGCAGAAGACGATGGCGATCTCGTCCTCCTTGGCGAAGCCCAGCAGCCGGCTCAGGCGCGCGGTGGCGAACAGGACCACGCCCAGCAGCGCCACGCACACGAGGCCCAGCAGCAGCAGCGACAGCGGCGGCACCGCATGCCACAGGCCACCGATCACCGCCGAACTGAAGGCGGTGTAGACGACGAGCAGGATCGAGCCCTGATCCACGCCCTTGAGCCAGCGCTGATGGCGCTCGACCCAGCCACCGACCCAGCGCCGCATCCCGTGTCCGGCGAGAAAGGGCAGCAGCAACTGCACGCTGATGGCGACGATCGCCTCCAGCGGCGAGCTGCCCGCCCGGCCGGCGTCGAGCATGAGGCCGAGCAGTAGCGGCGTGAGCACGATGCCGAGCAGGCTCGACGCCGAAGCGCTGCAGACCGCGGCGGCGACGTTGCCGCGCGCGAGCGAGGTGAAGGCGATGGCCGACTGCACCGTGCCCGGCAGCGCGCACAGGTACAGCACGCCGACCCAGAGCTCGGGCCCGAGCAGCGGCGGCAACAGGGGCTGCAGGGCCAGGCCGAGCAGCGGGAACATGGCGAAGGTGCAGGCGAAGACGAGCAGGTGCAGGCGCCAGTGCATCGCACCGTCGATGATGGCGCGGCGCGACAGCCTGGCGCCGTGGAGGAAGAACAGCAGGGCGATGGCGAACGCGGTCAGCCGCTCGAATGCGAGCGCACCGTCGCCACGCACCGGCAGCACGGTGGCCAAGACCACGACCGCGATCAGGGCAAGGGTGAATCTGTCGAAGAGCAGACGCAGGCGGGACATGGGAAACCTCGGGGTTGCCAGGAACGGAAGGCGCACCTTACCCTGTCCGGACGTTTCCGACTAACGGCAGAATCCTCTCCGATATCGCCCAACGGACATGCCCGCCCGCCGCCCCACCCGCCTGGCCGAGCTCGACCCCCTGCCCCGGCCGGTGTACGGTCATCTCGAAGCCCTGCCGAACCGCGCCCTCGGCTATCGCCACTGCCACCCCTGGGTGCAGCTGTCCTACGCGGCCCGCGGCGTGCTAGACGTGCGCACCGCGGCGGGCCGCTTCGTCGCCCCGCCGCAGCGGGCGGTGTGGATCCCCGCCGGCGTCGTGCACCGGGTGCACTGCTCGGCCGACACCGAGATTCGCAGCCTCTACATCGCACCGAGCGCGGTCGCACCAGCGCCTGCGGGCTGCCGCGTGCTCGGCGTCAGCCCGCTGCTGCGCGAGCTGATACGCGCGTTCGGCGAACTGCCGGCGGACTACGACGAAGACGGCCCGCCGGGGCGGCTCGCGCGCGTGCTGCTCGACCAGCTGGCGGCGGCGCCGGAAGTGGGCCTCGTGCTGCCCCTGCCGGCGGACCCGCGGCTGGCGGGGCTGTGCGCCCGCCTGGAGGCGAGTCCGGATGCGCGGCAAGGCCTGCGCGAATGGAGCCTGCGCGAGGGCGTGTCGGAGAAGACGCTGAGCCGCCTCTTCCGCCGCCAGACCGGCCTCACCTTCCGCCTCTGGCGCCAGCGCCTGCGCCTGCTCGGCGCCCTGCCCGCGCTGGAGCGCGGCGAGCGGGTCACCGATGTGGCGCTGGCGAGCGGCTACGAGTCGGTGTCGGCCTTCATCGCCGCCTTTCGCGAACAGTTCGGCGCCACGCCGGGCGAGTTCGCCGGCCCGCGCTGAGCGCCGCCGACGCCAGCCCTCGCCGCCCCGCGACCGCAAGCAGCGCCCGCCCGGCGGCGCGGTCGGGTTGACATTGCCGCACTGCGCCATACACTGCAGCCCATCAAGGGGAGTAGCTTCTACGCCGCAGCGTCGTCATCACGGCTGGCTCGTCATTCGACGGCCTCCCGGTGCTGCGGGCAACGCATCAGGTTGCAAGCGAGACCTTGCCCGAGGGCAAGGTCCGTGCGCAGAAAGCGCCAACAAGGCCTGTGTCCTTCGGGAACAGGCCTTTTTTGTTTTCTGAGCGGAGCTTGATGTGGAATCGATCGGAACGTGGTGGATGTGGGCGGTGTTTGCCGCGGTGGTGGCGGCCATGCTGGCGCTGGACCTGTTCGTCTTCAAGGGCGGGCACCGGCACCGCGTGTCGCTGAAGGAGGCGGCTGCGTGGTCGGCGGCGTGGGTGACGGTGGCGCTGCTGTTTGCGGCCGGGCTGTGGTGGCATCTCGACGGCGAGCTCGGGCGCGTCGTCGCCAACGAAAAGGCGCTGGCCTTTCTCACCGGCTATCTGGTGGAGAAGTCGCTCGCGGTCGACAACGTCTTCGTCTGGATGATGATCTTCAGCTTCTTCGCCGTGCCGCTGGAGCTGCAGCGGCGCGTGCTGCTGTACGGCATCGTCGGCGCGATCGTGCTGCGCACCGTGATGATCCTCGCCGGCAGCTGGCTGATCGCGGAATTTCACTGGCTGCTGTACGTGTTCGGCGCCTTCCTGGTCGTGACCGGCATCAAGATGGTGTGGTTCGCCGAGCATGACCCCGACCTGGCGAAGAACCCCCTGATCCGCTGGATCCGCAACCACTACCCGGTCACCGACAAGCTGGAGGGAGAGCGCTTCTTCGTGATGCGTGACGGCGTGCGCATGGCCACGCCGCTGCTGCTGGCGCTGGTGCTGGTGGAGATCTCGGACGTGATCTTCGCCGTCGACAGCATCCCGGCGATCTTCGCCATCACCACCGACCCCTTCATCGTGCTGACCTCGAACCTGTTCGCGATCCTCGGTCTGCGCGCGATGTACTTCCTGCTCGCCGACCTCGGCAACCGCTTCTCCCTGCTGAAGTACGGCCTGGCGGCGATCCTGGTGTTCATCGGTACCAAGATGCTGATCGTGGAGTGGGTGAAGATCCCGGTGCTGGTCTCGCTCGGCGTGGTCGCGCTGATCCTCGCCCTCGCCGTGGCGGCGAGCCTGTGGCATTCGGCCCGGACGCAGGCGCGGGCGGACTGATCGGCTGCGCACGAAACGAAGGCGGCGCCCGTTACCGGGCGCCGCCTTCGGACCGACTCGCACGGCGGCCGGCATGCCGGCCGGCAGCGATCAGCTGGCGCTCATCGCCATCATCAGCTGGTTGATGCGCTTGACGAAGGTCGCCGGGTCGTCGAGCGTGCCGCCCTCGGCGAGCAGGGCCTGGTCGAACAGCACCGCGGCCCAGTCGTCGAAGTTCTTCTCCTCGTACTTCAGGCGCAGCACCGCCGGGTGGCCCGGGTTGATCTCGAGGATCGGCTTCGACGCCGGCGCATTCTGGCCCGCGGCCTTCAGGATGCGGGCGAGGTTCATGCCGAGGTCGTGCTCGTCGGCGACCAGGCAGGCGGGCGAATCGGTCAGGCGCAGCGTGACCTTGACGTCCTTGACGCGCTCGCCCAGGCTCGCCTTCATCTTCTCGAGCAGCTCCTTGTACTCGTCGGCGGCCTTCTCCGCTTCCTGCTTCTCGGCCTCGTCCTCGAGTGCGCCGAGGTCCAGCCCGCCCTTCGCCACCGACACCAGGGCCTTGCCCTCGAACTCGGTGAGGTTGCCGGTGACCCACTCGTCGACGCGGTCGGAGAGCAGCAGCACCTCGATGCCCTTCTTGCGGAAGATCTCCAGGTGCGGGCTGTTCTTCGCCGCGTTGAAGGTCTCGGCGGTGACGTAGTAGATCTTGTCCTGGCCTTCCTTCATGCGGCCGATGTAGTCGGCGAGCGAAACCACCTCGTCCGGCGTGTCGGCCTTCGTCGATGCGAAGCGCAGCAGGCCGGCGATCTTGTCCTTGTTGGCGAAGTCCTCGCCGACGCCTTCCTTCAGCACCTTGCCGAATTCCTTCCAGAAGGTGGCGTACTTCTCCTTGTCGGCAGCCTCGTCGCTGGTGGCGAGGCCCTCGAGCAGACCGAGCACCTTCTTCGTGCAGCCCGAGCGGATGGCGTCGATGTCCTTGCTTTCCTGCAGGATCTCGCGCGAGACGTTGAGCGGCAGGTCGGCCGAATCGACCACCCCGCGCACGAAGCGCAGGTAGGTCGGCATCAGCTTCTCGGCGTCATCCATGATGAAGACGCGCTTCACGTAGAGCTTGATGCCGTGCTTGGCGTTGCGGTCCCACAGGTCGAAGGGGGCGTGGGACGGCACGTAGAGCAGGTTGGTGTATTCGTGGCGGCCCTCGACGCGCGAGTGCGTCCACGCCAGCGGCTCGTCGTAGTCGTGGCCGACGTGCTTGTAGAAGGCCTTGTACTCGTCGTCGGCGATGTCGTTCCTGGCCCGCGTCCACAGCGCGTTGGCCTGGTTGACGGTCTCGTCCTCGTCGGTCAGGACCTGGGCCTTCTGTTCCTCGTTCCACTCCTCCTTCTTCATCACGATCGGCTGGACGATGTGGTCGGAGTACTTGCGGATCAGGCTCTTCAGCTTCCAGCCCGAGAGCAGGTCTTCCTGGCCCTCGCGCAGGTGCAGCGTGATCTCGGTGCCGCGGCCGGCCTTCTCCACCGCCTCGACGGTGTAGGCGCCGGCTTCGTCGCCGCTCATCGAGCATTCCCACTTCACCCCTTCGGCGGCGGGCAGGCCGGCGCGGCGGGTGACCACCGTGACCTTGTCGGCAACGATGAAGGCGGAGTAGAAGCCGACACCGAACTGGCCGATCAGGTGGGCGTCCTTCTTCTGGTCGCCGGTGAGCTTGCCGAAGAATTCCTTCGTGCCCGACTTGGCGATCGTGCCGAGGTGGGCGATGGCCTCGTCGCGGCTCATGCCGATGCCGTTGTCGGCGACGGTGATCGTCTTCGCCTCGGCGTCGAAGCCGATGCGAATCTTCAGCTCGGCCTCGTTCTCGTACAGCGCGCCGTTGTCGAGCGCCTCGAAGCGCAGCTTGTCGCAGGCGTCGGACGCATTGGAGACGAGCTCGCGCAGGAAGATCTCGCGGTTGGAGTACAGCGAGTGGATCATCAGGTGAAGCAGTTGCTTCACCTCGGCCTGAAAATTCAGCGTCTGGGCAGATGCGGATTGCGCTTCGGACATGTTCGCTACGGCTCCGTCAGGGTTGATACAAGAGAACGGAGCAGTAGCTGGGGGCGGACCGGCGCGTTTTCAAGGCCCCGGCCGACGGCCGTTGCTCAGTAGCGGAAGCGGCCGACGAGCTCGTGCAGGTTGCTCGCCAGGCGCTCGAGCTCCTCCACCGCATGCACCGCCGACTGCATCGAAGTGCTGGTGCCTTCGACCATCTGTGCGATCTGCTCGACTTGCTGGGCGATCGCGGTGGATGCCGCACTCTGCTCCTTGGTGGCGTCGGCGACGTCGCGGATGCGCCCGAGCGCCTCCTCCGTGCCGCTGCGGATCTCGCGCAGCGAATCGGTCGCCTCCAGCACCAGGCCGACGCCGCTGTCGACCTGGCTCGACACGCGCGACATGGCCTCGACCGTGCCGCGCGTCTCGGCCTGGATGCCGTTGATCACGTCCTCGATCTGCACCGTCGCCGCCGCCGTGCGCTCGGCCAAGCCGCGCACCTCATCGGCGACCACGGCGAAGCCGCGCCCCTGCTCGCCGGCACGCGCCGCCTCGATCGCGGCGTTGAGCGCGAGGAGGTTGGTCTGGGCAGCGATCTCCTTGATCACGCTGGCGATGGTGCCGACCTCATCGGCCCGGCTGACGAGGTGCTGGATCTTCTGCGCCGCCTCGCCGACGGTGCCGGCGATCGACTTCATCTCGGTCGCGGCGAGCTCGGCCTTGCGCGCGCCCTGTCCGGCGAGCTCCGCGGCGCGCGAGGAATTCCGTTCGGTGCCCGAGGCGCTGTCGGAGATCTGGCCGATGCTCACCGTCATCTGCTCGATCGCGGCCGCGATCGCAGCCGTGGCGTCGGTCTGGCCCTCGCTCGCCGCCGCCACGCTGCGCGACACATCGGAGATCTCGCGCGAGTTGCCGGCCACCTTCTCGGCATTGTCGCCGATGTCGCGCATCATCGTGCGCAGCTGGCGCAGCATGCCGGCCAGGGCCCCGAGCAGGCTGTCGCCATCGCCCCGCACCTGCACCTCGACCTGCAGGTCGCCATCGGCCACGCGGTGCATGATCGCGGTCGCATAGGCCGGCTCGCCGCCGAGCTGGCCGGTCACACTGCGCACCACCCGCCAAGACAGCAGGATCAACGCCGCCATCACCGCCAGCACGACCACCCCGAAGCGCACCGCCCCGCGGCGGAACTCCGTCTTCAGGTTGTCGGTATAGATGCCCGAGCCGACGATCCAGCCCCAGGGCTCGAACTTCATCAGGTACTGCAGCTTGGGCACCGGATTGCTCGTCCCCGGGCGCGGAAACTCGGTCGCCAGGAAGGCGGCCGGGACGTCGCGGACCGCGGCGACGATGTCGCCGATCAAGTCCCGCCCGCCGGCATAGCTGATCTTGCGCAGCATGACCTGGCCTTCGAACTCGGCGCGGATCGGATGCATGACGCCGGCACCGTTCAGGTCGAAGATGTAGAAATACTCGCCGCCGTCGTAGCGCAGGCCGCGCAGCGCCGCCTTGGCCGCGGCCTGGGCCTGGCCGCGGCTCATGGCTCCCGCGCGCTCGAGCCCCTCGTAGTGGGCGACCACGCCGTGGGCCGACTCGACCAGGCTGCGCACGGCCCGCGCGT
>JANJTU010000133.1 GCA_024710965.1 Thauera sp.
GCTGAATCGCCCGCGGCATTGCGCAGCGACACCTTGGGGCGATGCTTGAGGAGTTCCTTCACGGTATCGAGGTTGCCTTCGCGCGCAGCGAGGATCAGCAGGGAACTGCCTTGCGCGTCGACGGTGTCCGGATCCACGCCGCGCGAGATGAGTTGCATGAGTTGCGGCGTGTCGCCGCGGCGTGCCGAACTGAGCGCATCTTCGTAGCTGTCGGCGTAAGCCGCGGCGCCGAAGAGCGAGCTTGCGAGGATCGCGGAGAGGATCAGGCGCTTCATCGATTCAATGGGCGTGGGCATGGCGGAACAGTCGGAAGAAGTTTTCGGTGGTGGCGGCTTCGATGCGCTCGAGCGGTTCGTTGCGCAGGCGGGCGATCTCCTCGGCCACATGGACGACCCAGGCGGGCTCGTTGGTCTTGCCGCGGTGCGGGACCGGTGCGAGATAGGGCGCATCGGTTTCGATCAGCAGGCGGTCGAGCGGCACGTATTGCGCAACCGCCTTAAGGTCCTTGGCGTTCTTGAACGTGACGATGCCGGAGAACGAGATGTAAAAGCCGAGATCGAGGGCGGCCTCGGCGACTTCGCGCGATTCGGTGAAGCAGTGCATCACGCCGCCGGCTTCGGCGGCCCCTTCCTCGCGCATCAGACGCAGGGTGTCGTCGGCGGCGGAGCGGGTATGCACGATCAGCGGCTTGCCGCACTTGCGGGCCGCGCGGATGTGGGTGCGGAAGCGTTCGCGCTGCCACTCGGGCGCGTCCTTCTGCCAGTAGTAGTCGAGCCCGGTCTCGCCGATCGCCACCACCTTGGGATGGTCGGCGAGCGCCACCAGGCGGGCGAGGTCGGGCTCCTCGCAGTCGGCGTTGTCCGGATGCACGCCGACCGAGGCCCACAGCTGCGGGTGACGTTCGGCGAGCGCGAGCACGCGCGGGAAGTCCTCCAGCCTGACGCTGATGCACAGCGCATGGCGGACGTCGTTGGCGGCCATCGTCGCCAGCACCTCGTCCTCGCGGGCGATCAGGTCGGGAAAGTCGAGATGGCAGTGGGAATCGACGAACATCGGCAGCACTTCAAAGGGAATACGGTTGGAGGGGGCGACCCACGCCGGCGCCGGGCGGGCCCGGATCAGAGCGTGTGCGTCGGCCGGCTGGAGCCGAGGTGGCCGGCGAGGACCTGCTCGATGCGCGCGCGCAGCGCCTTGCCCGCCTCGTCGGCGGAAAAATGCACGCCCACGCCCTGGCTCTTGCCGCCCTGCGCGCCGTGCGGCGTGATCCACACCACCTTGCCGGCCACCGGGTGGCGCGTGGGGTCGTCCATCAGCTGCAGCAGCATGAAGACTTCGTCGCCCAGCTCGTAGTGCTTGGGCGTGGGCACGAACAGGCCGCCGTTGGCGAGGAAGGGCATGTAGGCGGCGTAGAGTGCGGACTTCGAATTGATGTTCAGCGACAGCACGCTCGGACGCGCCGTCTGCGGTCTGGCTTGATCGGTCATCCTCGTGCTCCGGCGACGGCGCGGGTGTAACGCAGCAGCAGATCCTCGAGGACCAGGCGCAGGTTCAACGGATGGCGCGCCACGCGGCGAATCTGGGCGAGTTCATTGTAGCAGCTGCTCACCGCGGCCACGCTCGCGCGGCTTGCCAAGGCCGCGAGCAGGCCTTCCTGCGCGGGGAAGAAGCGCACCCGCCCGCCCAGCCGCAGCGCGGCGAGGTCGCTGACCCAGCGCAGCATCCAGTCGACGAGCTCGGGCAGGCCGAAACCGGCGGCGAGCGCCTCCTTCGACTTCAGCCAGGCCTCCCACTGCCCGGCGAGCTTGAGCGCATCGGCCGCCTGCAGCTTGCCGAGGTCGCGCACGAAGCGCTGCAGCAGCGCCTCGCCACCCGCCAGCGCCAGGCGCTCGGCGGCGAGCGGCATGCCGCCGCCGAGCGCAAGCAGGGCCTGCGCGCCGGCGTCGGCGTGCGCCTTCCAGTGTGCCAGCTCCTCCGTCGCGGGGCGGGCGAACAGCCACTGCTGGCAGCGGCTGCGGATGGTCGGCAGCAGGCGACGCGGCGCCGAGGACACGAGCAGGAAGACGCAGCCCGGCGGCGGCTCCTCGAGCAGCTTCAGCAGCGCGTTGGCGGTGAACACGTTCATCGCCTCGGCCGGATCGAGCACGACCACACGGCGCGAGCCATGGTGGCCGGTGACGCTGAGCGCTCCCTGCAGCTCGCGGATCTGCTCGATGACGATCTGCTCGGACTTCGCCTTGCCGCCGCCCGCCTCGCGCCCCTCCGCCGCCTCGCCCTCGCCGCCTTCCGCAGCAGCAGCGTCCGCCGCCGGCACGACGTGATAGAAGTCGGGATGGTTGCCCGACAGCCGCCACTGGCAGGCCGGGCAGTGGCCGCAGGCGTGGCCGTCGGCGCGCGGCGTGTCGCACAGCAGGCGGGCGGCGAGCGCCTCGGCCAGCTCACGCTTGCCCAGCCCGGGCGGGCCGACGAACAGCAGCGCGTGCGGCAGGCGCTCGCCGAGCTCGACGAGGCGGGTCCAGGTCGGCTGCAGCCAGCTGTGCATCATGCGAGGAAGCGCTCGCGCACGAGACGCTCGATGTCGGCGCGGATGGTTTCCGGCGGCCGGTCGGCGTCGATGACGCAGATGCGCTGTGGCGCCCGGCGGGCGCGCTCGAGGTAGGCCGCGCGCACGCGGACGAAGAAGTCGCGCTGTTCGCGCTCGAAGCGGTCGGGGTCGGCGCCGGTGGCGGCGACGCGCGCCGCGGCGATCTCGGGCGCCAGGTCGAAGAGCAGGGTCAGGTCGGGCTGCAGGTTGGGATGGACCCAGGCCTCGAGGGCGTCGAACTTGTCGCGCGCGAGGCCGCGCCCGCCCACCTGGTAGGCGAAGGTGGCGTCGGAAAAACGGTCGCACACCACCCAGCGCCCGGCGGCGAGCGCCGGCTCGATGCGGGCGGCGAGGTGCTCGCGCCGCGCCGCAAACATCAGCATCGCCTCGGTCTCGAGGTGCATCGGCTCGTGCAGCAGCAGCTCGCGCAGGCGCTCGCCGAGCGCGGTGCCGCCCGGCTCGCGCGATTGCTCGACGTCGATGCCGCGCGCAGCCAGCAGCGCAACGGTGGCGGCGAGCTGGCTGCTCTTGCCGGCGCCGTCGATGCCTTCGAAGGTGATGAAGCGCCCGCGTGGCGCGGTGCCGCTGTGCTGCTGGTTCAACTGCCTCTCCCGTTGCGGATGAAACGGTTCACCGCGCGGTTGTGTTCGTCCAGGTTGCGCGAGAACTCGCTGCTGCCGTCGCCGCGGGCGACGAAATAGAGGAACTCCGAGGGCGGCGGGCGCACCGCCGCGCGCAGGGCGTCCGGCCCCGGCATCGCGATCGGCGTCGGCGGCAGGCCGTCGCGGGTGTAGGTGTTCCATGGGTGGTCGGTATCGAGATGGAGGCGGCGCAGGCGGCCATCGAAGTCGGTGCCAAGGCCGTAGATCACGCTCGGATCGGTCTGCAGCCGCATGCCGACGCGCAGGCGGTTGGCGAACACCGAGGCGACGAGGCCGCGATCCTCGGGGCGGCCGGTCTCCTTCTCGACGATCGAGGCGAGGATCAGCGCCTCGTAGGGCGAGGCCAGCGGCAGCGTCGGGTCGCGCTCGGCCCAGGCCTGCTGCAGGCGGACCTGCATCGCGCCATAGGCGCGCTTGAGCAGCGCGAGCGCGCCCGAGCGCTTGTCGAAGAGGTAGGTGTCGGGGAAGAACAGGCCCTCGGGATGCGGCTCGGTGGCCCCGATGCGGGCGAGGATGTCGGCCTCGGACAGCCCCGCGGTGTCCGGCTCGAGATGGGGATGGGCCTCCAGCGCCTGGCGCACCTGGCGGAAGTTCCAGCCCTCCACCAGCACGAGTTCGGCCTGCGACACGTCGCCGTCGGACAACTTCAGGATCAGCTGCCAGGGCGTGATGCCGCCGTGCACCTCGTAGCTGCCGGCCTTGATGGTGTTGGCGCGCCCGCTGAGGCGCGCCAGCCAGGTCAGCAGGCGAGCATCGACACCGACGCCCGCGCGCTCGATCACCGCGGCGGCCTGGCGCATGCTCAAGCCCCGCTGCACGGTGAAGTCCACCACCGGCGCCTGCAGCGCCACCGCCCGGTGCGCATACCACCAGCCCGCGCCCGCCACGCAGGCGGCCACTACGACGAGCAGGACGACGAGACTGAGGACGAGGCGCTTCATGCAGGTTTCGGGAATCAACCACGCTGGCCGCAGGGGCGACCGCTTTGCGGCGGGCGCTTATAATACTTCATCGCGCGGCAGCGCCGCCGCAGCGGGGCGAGACCGGGCCACGGCCTTGCCCGCGCGCGCGGCACGTCGGCGTTGTTTCGTGCCCCGCTCTTTCGAAGCCGCTTCTCCGAGACCTGCCTCTGCGAAACCGTTTCTGCGAAACCGCGCTCCACCCACCCCTCCACGAGGCCGACGCCCGGCCCGCACGCACCTACGACACCATCGACCATGACCGCCTGGACCGAACACCTCGCCCGCCAGGGCGCCACCCTGGGTGAGCACACGCTGCACTTCTCCGACCCCCGCGCCGAAGCCGGCGCCGCCGACGGCGGCACCATCGTCGTGCCGCTGTTGCATCTGGGCACGATCCGCGCAGTGGGCCCGGACTCGGCCGCCTTCCTGCACAACCTCGTCTCCAACGACGTGCAGAAGCTAGCCGCCGACGCCGCATGCTGGAACAGCTTCAACTCGCCGAAGGGGCGCATGATCGCCAGCTTCCTGCTCTGGTCGGAAGCCGAAGGCCATGCGCTGGCGCTGTCGGCCGACATCCTGCCCGCCTTCCTGAAGAAGTTCTCGATGTACGTGTTGCGCAGCAAGGTCAAGCTCGCCGACACCAGCGCCGACACGGTGCTGCTCGGCGTCGCCGGCGCCGGTGCCACGCAGGCGCTGCAGGCCGCCGGCCTCGTGCCGCCGGCCGCGGCGATGAAGCAGAGCGGCGGCGGCGATGGGCCGCGCTGCATCCGCCTGGGCGACGACAGCTACATCGTCGCCGTCACCGCAGCTGCCGCGCCGCAGCTCTTCGACGCGCTGGTCGCCGCCGGCGCCACCAAGGCCGGCACCGCCGCCTGGCAGCTGACGATGATCCGCGCCGGCCTGCCGCTGATCACCACGCCGACGCAGGAGGAGTTCGTCGCCCAGATGCTCAACTACGAGCTCATCGGCGGCGTCAGCTTCCAGAAGGGCTGCTACCCGGGGCAGGAGATCGTCGCGCGGACCCAGTACCTCGGCAAGCTGAAGAAGCGCATGTACCGCGTCGCCATTCCCGCCGGCGAAAGCCCGGCGGCGGGCAGCGACCTGTTCGCGCCGGATTTCGGCGAGCAGTCGGCCGGCAAGCTGGTGAACGTCGCGCCCGCGGCGGACGGCGGCTACGAGGCGCTCGCGGTCCTGCAGTGCAGCAGCGCGGAAGCCGGCGAGATCCGCCTCGGCACGCCTGACGGCGCGAAGCTGACGCTCCTCGCGCTGCCCTACGCGCTGAGCTGAGCGGGCAGTCGGCCGGCACCGGCCGCGGCGGCGCGGTCGGCGCCAGGGCGTTTCGCGGCCATTCCGCCGCCGCTGCGCATGGCTGCCGGCCCGCGCTTGCCGTCCTGTCAGCCCCCGCCCTATCAGCCCCATCCTGTCAGACCTTCTCGTCGAACCTCATCGCCATCTTTCGCCACCCTTCGCCCCGACCCGGAGCCTCGACACGATGACCGCCCACGTCCCGACCCACATCTATGTCTACTATCGTCTGCGGCCCGAACTCGATGTCGACGTCGCCTGCGCCAGCGTGCGTGCGATGCAGGCCGTGCTCGCCCGCCGCACCGGCGTCGCCGGCCGGCTGATGCAGCGCGCGGGCGACGACACGACCTGGATGGAGGTCTACGAGGGCGTCACCGACCCGGCCGGCTTCGAGCACGCGCTGCTCGCGGAGACCGAGGCGCACCGCCTCGACGATCTCCTCGACACCGGCGGCGCGCGACATCTCGAATGCTTCACGGAAGTCGTCTGAGAGCTTGTGAAGAAATCGTCGCGAGCGGGTCGAGTGCAAGGCGCGAGCGATACGAACGACGAGACATATCAGATGGATAGGCGAGGAGTGAGCGAGTGAGCAACGCAGCAATCGACCCGCGCAGCAGATTAATTCACAAGCTCTGAGCCGATGTGCCTGATCGTCTTCGCCTGGCGCGCCCACCCGCACTACCCGCTCGTGGTCGCTGCCAACCGCGACGAATACCTCCAGCGCCCCGCCGCGCCGGCGCACTGGTGGACCGACGCGCCCGACCTGCTCGCCGGGCGTGACCTCGAGGCCGGCGGCACGTGGATGGGGCTCGCGCGCAACGGCCGCTTCGCCGCGCTGACCAACTACCGCGACCCGAGCCGGCATGTCAGCGGCGCCCCCTCGCGCGGCGCCCTGGTGCGCGAGGCCCTCGTCGCCAGCGGCGACGCCCAGGCGACGCTGCGGCAGATCGCCGCGAACAGCACCCGCCATGCCGCCTTCAACCTGCTGGCCGGAGACGGCGACAGCCTCGGCGTGCTCGAGAGCACGACCGGCGCGGTGCGCCTGCTCGAACCCGGCATCTACGGTCTTTCCAATCACCTCCTCGACAGCCCCTGGCCCAAGCTGGTGAAGGCGCGCGCACGCCTCGCCGCGCTGCTGCCCGGCCTGCCCGACGACGACGCGGCGCTGGCCCTGCTGCGCGATCCCACGCCCGCGCCCGACCCGCACCTGCCCGACACCGGAATCAGCCTGGAATGGGAACGCTGGCTGTCACCCGCCTTCATCCGCGCACCCGGCTACGGCACGCGCTGCTCCAGCCTGCTCCTCGTCGGCCGCGATGGCCGCAGCCGGCTGCGCGAATGGACCTGGGACCGCCACGGCGAGCTGCGCAGCGAAGTCACGCACGAGTTCGCCGTCGAACGCAGCAGCTGAGCCACCGCGGCACGCCGCCCCCTTCCCACCGGCCGGAACCACGCCACTTCCGCCGCGCCACGCCTGCCCCAGCACGCCTGCCCGGCCCATCCCTCCGCCCTTCGCCAGCCACGCTTCTCGCGGCCTTCACCATCGTCCTCCCCCGCGGCCGCGCCGCGGTTTGCACTCCGGGCGCCCGCTGCTATACCGAGAGCGTACATGCCCCGCCGCGACCCGGATTGGGGCGAGCGCGGGGGAGGCGGTATCGCGATGAAGCGCGCGGCAATCCTGATCGGCGTAAACAAGACGGGTAAGCTGCCGCAGCTGCACGACGCGGTGAGCGGCGCCCGCCGCATGGAAGCCTGGGCGCTGCAGCAGGGCATGGCGCGCGACGCCGTGAAGCTCTTCACCGACGACACCGGCCCGCTCGAAGTGCGCGACATCAAGAAGGCGATCCGCAGCCTCGTCGACAGCGCCTCGATCGGGCAGCTGATCGTCTACTTCGCCGGCCACGGCGTGAACCTGCACCGCGGCGAATACTGGCTGCTGTCCGACGCCCCGGTGGATACGCAGGAAGCGGTCAACGTCGAAGGCAGCGTCGCCCTCGCCCGCCGCGCCGGCATCCCGCACGTGGTGTTCATCTCCGATGCCTGCCGCACCGCGGCCGAGGGCATCCAGGCGCAGGCCGTCACCGGCAGCGATGTCTTCCCCAACGACGAGGTCAGCGACCTCGAGCAGTCGGTCGACATCTTCTTCGCCAGCACGCTCGGCAAACCCGCCTTCGAGATCAAGGACCCGGACGCGGCCTCGGCCGCATTCCGGGCGCTGTACACCGACACCCTGCTGCATGGCCTGCAGGGCGAGTTTCCCGATGCACTGGAAGCGGCCGCGCTCGGCGGCGAGGCGGCGAGGCTGGTGCGCCCCCGCCTGCTGAAGAAGCGCCTGCAAGCGGAGATGACAAGGCGCATCGCCGCCGCCGGCCTGCAGGCCGCCGTCAACCAGGTGCCCGATGCGCGCATCACCTCGGACGACGACGCCTGGCTCGCCCGCCTGCCGGCGGCGGAAACCCAGCTCCACCGCGGCGCCGGCGACGCCATCCTGAGGCCCGCGCCACCGTTCGCGCCGGCGCCGCGCACCCTGCAGACGGTGTCGGGCGAGCTGCTCGACGCCGCCCTGCACGGCGCCCCCCCTACGCCGCGCATGGGTACGCCCGCACCTGATGACGTCGCCGAGCCCGGCAGCGGAGCCGAGCCCGCCATCACGGCTGAGCCCAGCATCGCTGCCGAACGGGAGCTCGACGAACTGCTGGGCGGCGCCACGCGCGACACCGCGGCCGAAGGGCCGACGCACTTCGAGACCGGCTGCGGCTTCCGCATCGAAGGCGCGCGCGTCGTCGAAGCGCTCGCTCGCGGCGCCGACACCGAAGTGCTCGCCGGCACCGCCAGCGCCGCGACAGGCACGCGCGTGCGCGTGAAGCTCCCGGCCGGCCCGGCCGCCAGCGTGCTGCTGGTGCTGGAGGACGGCGGCAGCGTGCTGGTGCCGGCCGTGGCGGAGTTCATCGCCGTGCTGCGCTTCGAGGACGGCGAACTCGCCGACCTCGCCTACGAGCCGGCCGAAGGCAGCTGGCGCTGGGCCCCCTACCGCGAGCACCTGGACGAGCTGCACACCCTGCGCAACACCATCGCCGCCGCCGCCCGCCTCGGCGTGTTCCGCCTCGAGGGCGACAACGCGCTCGTCCTCGCCCGCCGCATGCAGTACGCGAAGGGCGTCGACCCGGCGCTGGCGCTGTACGCCGCCTACGCCTACCACGACCTGCAGCGTCAGGACCTCATCCGCCACATGGCCGACTACCTGAGCATGGACCTCTACTTCACCTTCTTCGACATCGGCCTCGTCGCCCGCCTGCTCGACGGCAAACGCGTCGTCGACGACGCGCGCTTCCTGCCCTGCGTGCCGCTGCTGGCCCAGGGCTGGGCGCTGCTGCGCGCCTTTCGCGTGCAGTTGCCCGACGGCGTGCAGGACCTCCAGCGCCACCTGCTGCCCTCGTTGTGGACCCAGTTCGCGGCGGCCGGCACCGCCCTGCTGCGGCCGATGGTTCTTTCCGGGAGGATACGTTGATGCGCCAACTCGTTTTCATTCACGGCCGCTCGCAACAGCACAAGGACTCGCTCGCCCTCAAGCAGAGCTGGATCGACGCCTGGCAGAAAGGGCTCGCCGCCTCCGGGCTGGCGCTGCCGCTCGCCGACGAGGACATCCGCTTTCCCTACTATGGCGACACGCTCGACCAGCTGGTGCAGGGCCGGCCAGCCGCCGAGGCCGCCCAGGTGATCGTGCGCGGCACCGAGGAAAGCGCCGAGGAGCAGGCCTTCATGCGCGCCATCCTCGACGAGGTGCAGCAGAAGGCCGGCCTCACCGACGACATGGTCCGCGCCCAGGCGAACAGCGAGGCGATCGCGCGCGGGCCGCAGAACTGGGCCTGGGTGCAGGCCATCCTGTCGGCGCTGGACAGCCACGTGCCCGGCGCCAGCGGCGCCAGCGTGGCGCTGTTCACCAAGGACGTGTACCAGTACCTGAAGAACCCGGGCATCCGCGGCCCGATCGACGCCGGCGTGCGCAGCGCCTTCACCGCCGGCAAGGACACGGTCGTCGTCAGCCACTCCCTCGGCACCGTGGTCGCGCTCAACGTGCTGCGCACCGACGGCGACGCGCTGGGCTGGAAGGTGCCGCTCTTCGTCACGCTGGGCTCGCCGCTGGCGGTGAAGGTGATCAAGCGCTCGGTCGCACCGATCGGCCACCCGGCCTGCGCGGCCAAGTGGTTCAACGCCATGGACGAGCGCGACGTCGTTTCGCTCTACCCGCTCGACGCGGACCACTTCGACGTCAGCCCGGCGATCGAGAACAAGACCGATGTGAACAACGACACCGAGAACCGGCACGGCATCTCGGGCTATCTGTCGGACCCGGTCGTCGCCCGCCGCATCCACGAGGCGCTCGTGGCGCCCTGAGCGCGCATGCGGGCGGCCCTCGCTCGGGCCGGGCCGTCACTTGGTCGCTGGGTTGGCCTCCTAATCGGGCCCCGACTCCGGCCCGAACGCCCCCTGCCGCGCTCGCGCGCCGGGCTGGCTGCGGCGGTGGCGGTCGATGCGCTGCAGCACGCGGCGGGCGATGTCGGCGACGTCGAAGCTGTGACAGTGCGCGAGCCGGCCGCTGCGTTCCAGCACCTGCCCGCGCGCAGGCGGAAACGGCCCGCCCGCGCTGGCGAAGCTGACGCGGTTGTCGCCGTGCTCGGCACCGATCGCGAGCACGCGGCCGTCGAAGGCCGCGCGCAGGCGCGAGGCGTACAGCGCGTAGCGCGCATCGCCCGCCCAGTGATTCACCACCAGCATCCCGCCCGGGGCAAGCAGCGCGCGGCAGTCGGCGTAGAAGTCGGCGCTGCCCAGCCGCGGCGGCAGGCCAGCCGCGATGAAGCCGTCGACCAGCAACACGTCGGGCGCCACCTCGGCCTGGCGCACGTAGTCCGCACCGTCGGCGCAGATCACCTCGAAGTGATCGTCGTCGGCCGGGATGCCGAAGCGCTCGCGCAGCGCGATCACCGCCGGGTTGATCTCGACCGCGGTGAAGCGCGCCGCGGGCAGCGTGCGCAGGCAGTACTTCGCCAGCGAACCGCCGCCGAGGCCGATCATCGCGATGTGGCGCGGCGCCGGGTTGAAGAGCAGGAAGCCCATCATCGCGCGCGTGTAGTCGAGCGCGAGCGCGTCGGGCTCGGCGAGCGACATCAGGCTCTGCACCGTCAGGCCGTCGAACTGCAGCGAGCGCAGGCCGGCCAGGTCGGCGACGAAAGGGGTGTCGGCGGGGGTGTCGGCGGGGGTATCGCCAGAGGTATCGGCGGGGATGTCGGCCAGCTCGCGTTCAGCCAAGGCCCTGCTCCGCCGCACCGAGTTCCCGCACCATCGCGCGGTGGACGATGCCCGCCTCGATGAAGGGCTCGCCCTCGTTGACGACGAACACCTGCATGCGCCGCGGCATCACCCGTGCCGCGGCCTGCGCCCAGTCCACGAGCTCGAGGGCGAATGCGGCCTGCGCACTCATTCGACGATCTCCACTGCGGTGCCTGCCGGCACCAGCTCGAACAGTTCGACGATGTCGCGGTTGCGCATGCGCACGCAGCCGTGCGAGCGCGGCACGCCCATCGGCTGGTCGTCGCCGGTGCCGTGGATGTAAATGTAGCGGCGCATGCTGTCGACGCCGCCGCCGCGGTTGCGGCCGGGCTCCTCGCCGCACAGCCAGAGGATGCGGCTCAGGATCCAGTCGCGCCCGGGCTGGGCGGCGGCGAGCGCGGCCGTCCAGACCTCGCCGGTCGGGCGTCGGCCGCGGAACACCGCGGCATACGGCGCGCCCGCGCCGATGCGCGCGCGGACGCGGTGTCGGCCGCGCGGCGTGCGGTTGCTGCCTTCGGCCTCGCCCGCGCCGTTGAGCGCGGTCGACACCGCGTAGCGGCGGATGCAGGCGCCGTCGGCGCCGAACAGCGCCAGCGCTTGCGCGCCGAGCTCGATGCGGATGCGCATTCAGGCCACCAGCGTGCGCCCGCGGCGGGCGGCGAAGAAGCTCGACAGCATGCGCCCGCACTCGTCGGCGAGCACGCCACTCTCGATCGCGGCGTGGTGATTCAGGCGCGTTTCGGCGAACAGGTCGAGCACGCTGCCGGCGACGCCGGTCTTCGGGTCGCGGGCGCCGAACACGACGCGCGCGATGCGCGCATGCATGATCGCGCCGGCGCACATCGCGCACGGCTCCAGCGTCACGTACAGCTCGCAGCCGGGAAGGCGGTAGTTGCCCAGGCGCGCAGCGGCGTCGCGCAGCGCCATCACCTCGGCGTGGGCGGTGGGGTCGTGGCGGCCGATCGGCTGGTTGAAGCCGCGGCCGACGATCTCGCCTTCGCACACCACCACCGCGCCCACCGGCACCTCGTCACAGGCCCCCGCCTGGCGCGCCTGCTCGAGGGCGGCGCGCATGTAGTCTTCGTCGTTCATAAGCAGCTTCGCGTGGCAACGGGGAGGATTCTAACGGACGGGCGGCCCCGGCTCGCAGCGATCGGCATCGGCAGCGGACACGGCGGTGATTGTTGCCATGGATGGAACAGTCATTCACCAGGAGGCGGATTTATCGCCACGCCGGACTGGCCTATGCTTGCTCCATCCCGAATGCTGCCGCCACGACGGCCAAGACCATGACTCCGCTACCCTCCGTCTTCATCTCCCACGGCTCGCCGATGTTCGCGCTCGAGCCCGGCGTCGCGGGCGCCGAACTCGGCGCGCTCGCCACTGCGCTGCCCCGCCCGCAGGCGATCATCGTCGCCTCGCCGCACTGGATGAGCCCGCGCCTGGCGGTGACCGCCACCGCGCAGCCGGAGACGATCCACGACTTTGGCGGCTTCCCCCCGCCGCTGTACCAGCTCAGCTACCCCGCGCCCGGCTCGCCCGACTGGGCGCAGCGCATCGTGGACCGCTTCGCCGCCGCCGGCCTCGGAGCGCAAGCGGACGCGACGCGCGGCCTCGACCACGGTGCCTGGGTGCCGCTGCGCTTCCTCTACCCGCAGGCCGACATCCCGGTGCTGCAGGTGTCGCTGCATCCGCGCTACCGTCCGCAGGACTACCTCGCCCTCGGCCGCGCACTTGCGCCGCTGCGGGCACAAGGTGCGCTGCTCATCGGCTCGGGCAGCCTGACGCACAACCTGCACGAATTCCGCCGCGAGAACGGCCCCACGCAGGCCTACGTGCGCGAGTTCGCCGACTGGATCGCCGCCGCCGTCGCCGCCGGCGACACCGACGCCCTGCTCGACTACCGCGCCCGCGCGCCGCACGCCGAGCGCGCCCATCCCACGGACGAGCACCTGCTGCCGCTGCTGTTCGCCCTCGGCGCGGCCGGCGAGCCCTGGCAGGCGCGGCGCCTGGCCGGCGACGACGTGCGCTATGGCATGCTGGCGATGGACAGCTATGTCTTCGATACGCCGTCCTGACCCCCCGGCCGCCGCCCACTGCGAGCTTGCCCCACCCGGGGCCATTACCGCCGCGGCGAAGCGCAAGCGGCGCCGAAACGCGCCACGGCGTGTAGTACGCCCCAACCGGGCACATCGCATCCAGACGCGAACTGGTGCCTGCGGTAGAATCCGCCGGGCCTGCCCCCGCCTCAGGGGGCTGTCGCGTTTACGGATCCGAGCATGCACCCCACTACCGACCTCACCCGTCCCTACGGCCCGCTGGTGCGCCGTATCGAAGCCGAAGCCACGGTCATCGGCGACCAGATTCTCAAGATCGACCACTTCCTCAACCATCGCATCGAACCGCGCTTCATCACCGAGATGGGGCGCGAGCTGGCGAGCCGCCTCGCCCAGTTCGAACCGACCGTGGTCCTCACCGCCGAGGCCAGCGGCATCGCCCCCGGCCTGGCCGTGGCGCAGACGCTGAACGTGCCGCTGGTGTATGCGAAGAAGTACGCGCCGCAGGTGGAGTCACCGGCGATCGCGCGCCTGATCCCCTCGCCGACCAAGGGCGGCGAGACCAAGCTCGTGCTGTCGCAGCGCTACATCGTCGCCTCCGATCGCGTGGTCATCGTGGACGACTTCCTCTCGAACGGCCGCACCGCGGTCGCCCTCGTCGAGATGGCGCGCGAAGCCGGCGCCACCGTGCTGTGCGCGAGCTTCATCGTCGAGAAGCGCTTCAAGCAGGGCCACGCGGCGATCGAGGCGCTCGGCGTGCCGGTCGCCACGCTGGCCCAGGTCGAAGCCCTCGAGAACGGCCGCGCCGTCCTCACCCAGCCGGAAAACTGACCGTCCACGCGGGGGCGTGCCGGCCGCGACGGCGGGCACGCACACCCGCAGGCCCCTTGCCGGATCCAGCCGCCATGCACGATTTCCAGTCGCAATGCGACGCCTTCACCGCGCAGCTCGAGAACGAGCTCGGCGAAGGCGCGCTCAGCTTTCCGACGGTGTTCGACCTCTCGCTGCGGATCAAGCAGATTGCCGACGACCCTGACTCCACGCTCGAGGCGATCGCCCGCGTGGTGAAGGCCGAGCCCGTGCTCAGCGTCCGCGTCGTGCGCATGGCCAATGCCCTGCTCCTCAACCCGTATGGCGCCGAGATCAGCAGCGTCGCCGACGCGCTGCCGCGCCTGGGCCTGTCCACGCTGCGCTGCCTCGCCTATGCGGTGGCGGCCGAGCAGCTCGCCCGCGACCAGCGCTCGCGCCAGATGCAGCTGATCGCCTCCGGCCTGTGGATGCACTCGATCGACGTCGCCTCCTGGGCCTACGCCTTTGCCCGCCACCTGCGCGGCGTGAATCCGGACACCGCGCTGCTGGGCGGCCTGATGACCCGGATCGGGCAGTTCTACCTGCTCGCCCGGGCGGCCGCCTACCCTGCGCTCGAAACCGAGCTCGGCCGCTTCGCCGAGTTCGTTTCCAGCTGGAACGACGCCGTCGGGCGGGCGGTACTCGAAGCCTTCGACGCCCCCGCCGGCATCATCGACGCATGCGACGCCGACCCCGCGCGGGACGTGCGCTGGCCGCCGGTCGACCTGGGCGACATCATCGCCCTCGCCACGCTCGCGGCGGAAACACCGAACCCCTTCGACGGCCTGCTCGGCACCCAGCGCCGCCCGCAGCTGCTCGAGCGTTGCGCCGGCCGGATCGAGCAAGAGGACTTCGCCGCCCTCGTCGCCGCCGCGCGCTCGACCCGTCAGGAAATCCTCGCCGCCGTCTGCGGCTGAGCCCGGCACGGCCCGCCAGCGAGGCGGTGCCGCAGCGCCGGCGCTAGCGGCGCCGTCACGCGGCGACGGCGGGCTGCAGCCGTGCGCGCAGCGCGCCCGCCGCAATCCCGATCGCCTCGGCGGCCTGCGGGAAGGTCTTGCCCAGGGTCAGGAAGCCGTGCACCAGCCCGGCCATCTCGTGATAGCTCAGCTCGACACCTTCCGTCCGCGCGCGCTCGGCAAAGGCGATGCAGTCGTCGATCAGCGGATCGCACTCGGCGGTAATCATCAGCATCGGCGGCAGCCCGGCGAGCGACTGGGCACGCATCGGCGAGGCGCGCCAGTCTTCCGTTTCACCGCCGGGCAGATAGCGCTCGAAGAACCACTCCAGCGTGCCGCGATCGAGCATGAAGCCCTCCGCGTAGCGCGTGCGGGAAGGCCGTGCGCTCAGGATCTCGGTGCACGGGTACACCAGCAGCAGCAGGCGCGGCTGAAGCGCCGCCTCGCGCAGGGCGAGCGCGGTGACGATGGACAGGTTGCCCCCCGCGCTGTCGCCGCCGAGGGCGATCCGCCCGGCATCGATGCCAAGCAGGTCGGCATGGCCGACGGCCCAGTCGAAGGCGAAGCGGGCGTCGAGCACGGCGGCGGGGAACGGATGCTCGGGCGCGAGCCGATAATCCACCGAGAGCACGGCGCAGCCCGAGGCGTTCGCCAGTTCGCGGCATAGGGAGTCATAGCTCGCGACGTCGCCCACGCACCAGCCGCCACCGTGCAGATAGATCAGCAGGGGCAGGACGTCGTCCGGCGCGCTCGACAGCGGCCGGTACAGCCGTGCGAGCAGCGCGCTGCCGTCGGGCCGCCCCATCGGCACCTCGGTCGTCGAGGCCACCGCGGGCGGCTCCGGCCGGAAGGCGTACAGCAGCTTCTGGAAGGAGTGGCGAGCCTGGGCGAGCGGAAGGTCCTGGAATCGGGGCGCACCGACACGGTAGGCCATGCCGAGCAGGGATTGGGCTTCGCGGGTCAGCGGCATGGGCAGGGCACCCCGGCGCGAACCGCGCCGGACTTCGTCGTGTTGTGGGGAGAGACGGATTCTACAAGTTTGCGCCGTCGTTTCGACGCCCTTTCGCCGCAGTGCACCAAATCGTCTCCTCGTTGCGACATTTCCCTCATCCCGACGCGGATATCGGCGCGCGGATGAGGCTATGCTTTCATGCAGCGTATTAGAATTGAATCGAGCCAAAGGGAGATTGGGGAGGTTCCGCACATGGTAGGCAGCGACCGCAAGGAGGCCATTTCCCCCGCCGACGGCGAAGGGCCGGTCGGCACCGACACGAACGTGGAAGCGGTGGCGGCGCCCGCGCGCCGGCGCCCGCGCCAGGTGCGCAGTGGCGACACGGCGCCCGAGCCGACGTTCGCAGGCATCGAAAACTTTGTGACGAGTGAGGCGGTATCGGCTGCCGAGGAATCGAAGGCGGTCGCCGTTTCCGACATCCTGCGGGCCGAATCGCAAAAGGGTGCGGATGCCGCGGCGAGCGCGCTGGAAGCCATCCTCGCCGGCGCCTCGCCCGATGATGTGCACGTACTGCGCCGTGCCCTGATGAAGGTCGAGGCACGCGTCAGCACCCACCCCGACGACGACCTCGTCGACGACTGGCGCAACGGCCGCTACCCCTACCGCAACCTGATGTCGCGCAAGAACTACGAGAAGCAGAAGTACCGCCTGCAGGTGGAGTTGCTGAAGCTGCAGGCGTGGGTGAAGGAGAGTGGCCAGCGCGTCGTGATCCTGTTCGAGGGCCGCGACGCCGCCGGCAAGGGCGGCACGATCAAGCGCTTCATGGAGCACCTCAACCCGCGCGGCGCCCGCGTCGTGGCGCTGGAAAAACCATCCGAGATGGAGCGCGGCCAGTGGTACTTCCAGCGCTACATCCAGCACCTGCCGACGGCGGGCGAGATCGTGCTGTTCGACCGCTCCTGGTACAACCGCGCCGGCGTCGAGCGCGTGATGGGCTTCTGCACGCCGGACGAGTACAACGAGTTCATGCGCCAGGTGCCCGAGTTCGAGCGCAACCTCGTGCGCAGCGGCATCCACCTGATCAAGTTCTGGTTCTCGGTGAGCCGCGAGGAGCAGCGCCGCCGCTTCCGCGAGCGCGAGTGCCACCCGCTGAAGCAGTGGAAACTGTCGCCGATCGACCTCGCCTCACTCGACAAGTGGGACGACTACACGAAGGCGAAGGAAGCGATGTTCTTCTACACCGACACCGCCGACGCGCCGTGGACCGTGGTCAAGTCCGACTGCAAGAAGCGCGCACGCCTGAACGCGCTGCGCTACGTGCTGCACAAGCTGCCTTACGCAAACAAGGATCTGGACCGCATCGGCCCGCTCGACCCGCTGCTCGTGGGACGCGCGCACGTCGTGTACGAGCGCGGCGAAAAGGACGCCGTGCCGATCCTGTGATCGCGCGCCGGGGCGGCTGCCGGGCCGTCACACCCCCGGCGCGGTGACACCTGGTGAGGGCGGGTGGCGCAGCGCCGCCAGCTTGAATCGATTCGACTTCATCCTTCATTCCCGCCACCCGCGGCACCTTCCCGAGGAGGACCCGATGAACCCGAAGCGTTCGACCCTGAAGACGGCACTCGCCCTGGCCGTGGCCGGCCTGCTCGCTGCATCGCCAGCATTGGCGGAGAAGCCCGATTGGGCGGGCAACGGCAAGCCCGACGCGCAGCAGCGCCGCCCCGCCAAAGGCGACCAGCGTGACACGCGCGAGCTTCGCGAGCGCCGCGACGAGCGTGACCGGAACGAAAGCCGGGACCGCGACCGGGCACGGGAGCAGGACCGGGACCGCATCCGCAACGACCGTTCAGACCGCGACGGGCCGCGCGTTTCCGTGTACTTCACCGACCGCCACCGCGCGATCGTCCGCCACTACTACGCCGAGCAGTACCGCAGCGGCAGCTGCCCGCCCGGGCTGGCGAAGAAGCGCAACGGCTGCATGCCGCCGGGCCTGGCGAAGAAGTGGCGCATCGGCCGCCCACTGCCGCGCGACGTCGTCTACTACGATGCCCCGGTCTCCATCATCCTCGAGCTCGGCATGCCGCCCGAACTGCATCGCTACGTCCGCGTCGGCGCCGACATCCTGCTGATCCACGTCGGCACGATGATGGTGATCGACGCCATCGAAGACCTGAACCGCATGTGACGAGGTGCCTCGGCCGGCCCGTCGCTGCCGAGTTCGCCGCCGGCGACCGCAGGCGCGCCGCGCGCCGAACTCGGCCCAGGGCGGGCGAGGGTGCGCCGCTGCGCCGGCTCTGTCATCATCGTGCCACGGCAAGGGAGTTCGGTGATGAAGCACTACGACTATCTCGTGATCGGCGGCGGCAGTGGCGGCGTCGCCACGGCGCGGCGTGCGGCCGAGTACGGCGCGCGCGTGCTGCTGATCGAGGGGGGCCGCCTCGGCGGCACCTGCGTGAACGTGGGCTGCGTGCCGAAGAAGGTGATGTGGTACGCGGCGGGACTGGCCGGGGCCCTGCGCGACGCCGCCGGCTATGGCTTCAGCGTCGGTGCCGCCGGATTCGACTGGAAGGCGCTGAAAGAGCGGCGCGACGCCTACATCACCCGCCTCAACGACATCTACGACGGCATGCTGGCGAAGGCCGGCGTGGACCTCGTGCGCGGTGTTGCCCGCTTCGTCGACGCGCATACCGTTGAGGTGCACGACGAGCGCTACAGTGCACCGCACGTCGTCATCGCCACCGGCGGCCGGCCGGTGATTCCCGACCTGCCGGGCGCGGAGCTCGGCATCGATTCGGATGGCTTCTTCGCCCTCGAACGGCAGCCGCGCCGCGTCGCCATCGTCGGCAGCGGCTACATCGCCGTCGAGCTGGCGGGCGTCTTCAATGCGCTCGGCAGCAAGGTCACGATGCTGGTGCGCGGCGAGCACTTGCTGCGCCCCTTCGACCGCATGCTGCGCGAGGAACTGATGACGCAGATGCAGGATGATGGCGTCGGCCTGCGCCTGCGTACCCGGCCGCAGTCGATCGCCCGCGCCGCGCACGGCGCGCTTCAGGTGCGCTGTGACGACGGCGGCACGCTTGAAGTGGACGCCCTGCTGTGGGCCGTGGGCCGCCGAGCGAACACCGACGGCCTGAACCTCGCCGCCACCGGTCTCGCCCCCGAGGCCGACGGCGTCATCCGCACCGACGCCTTTCAGGACACGACCGTCCCCGGCATCCATGCGCTGGGCGACGTGACCGGGCGCGCCGAACTGACGCCGGTGGCGATCGCGGCGGGCCGCAAGCTGGCCGCGCGCCTGTTCTGCGGCGCGACGGACAGCCGGCTCGACTATGAACTGATCCCCACCGTGATCTTCAGCCACCCCGCGATCGGCACCGTGGGCCTCACCGAGGACGAGGCGCGCGCGCAGCACGCCGACGTCAGGGTCTACACGACGCGCTTCACCGCGATGTACCACGCCCTCACCGAGCATCGGCCGAAGACGGCAATGAAGCTCGTGTGCGCAGGGGCGGACGAGCGCATCGTCGGCGCTCACGTGATCGGCGACGGCGCCGACGAGATGCTGCAGGGCTTTGCCGTCGCGCTGAAGATGGGCGCGACCAAGGCCGATTTCGACAACACCATCGCCATCCACCCGACGAGCGCGGAAGAGTTCGTCACGATGCGCTGAGCCGGACCATCACCATGCCCATGACCTACGAACAACACCTCGACGAGGTGGCAACCCTGCTCTACGAACGCTACGACCTGAGCGAAAAGGCGGCCATCAAACTGGTGATGGCCGCCCAGGAAGACGACTTCTTCAGCGGGCACGACGACGATCCGTCGATCTGCACCCAGGACCGCGCGGAAGCCGACGCCCGCGCGGTGTACCGCAAGTACGGAAAGGCTTAGCCGCCCGAGCAGCCGCAGCCGTGGCCGCCGCCGCAGCTGCCTGCACCCGCGGCGCCTGCAGCGGCCGCGCCCGCGCTGGCCGGAGCGCCAAGCTGGATCGTGAAATCGATGACGATGTTGCCCGGTTCGCGGGCCACGTAGGCGATGCCGACCTGGTTGCCGTAGCGCTGCTGGATCTGGCCGAGCAGCGGCAGCGGGTCGTGATCATTGACGAAGCGCATCGTTTCGCCGTCTTCGAGCGACTCGAGGGCGCCAAAAATGGCGGCGTGACGGAAGCGCTTGGCAACGCCGCGCGCATCGAAGGGGTAAGCAGTGTTGTCGAACATCGGGATCTCTTCCATCGGGTCTGATTCCGGACTGGATCTGCGGCCGGATTCGCAGCGAGGGGCATCGTACGAAAGCGCTGCCGGCGCTGCCTTGAGGCAGAACAAGAAATCGCCGCCCGCAGCGGAGCCGAAGCGGCGGCGCACTGCTACAGTTCCATCGAACCGAACAGCATCACTGGAGGCTTTCATGCCGGCCCGACCCTCACGTTGCCCCGCCCGCCCCCCGCTACGCCAACTCGCCGCTGCGGTGCTCCTCGCCAGCAGCCTCAGCCTGTCCGGCTGCGGCTACAACGACTTCCAGCGCCTGGACGAGCAGACGAAGTCGGCCTGGTCGGAGGTGCTGAACCAGTACCAGCGCCGCGCCGACCTGATCCCGAACCTCGTCGCGACGGTCAAGGGCGAGGCGAATTTCGAGCAGGAGACGCTGACGCGCGTCATCGAGGCGCGCGCCCGCGCGACCGCGATCCAGGTCACGCCCGAAATGCTCGACGACCCGCAGGCGATGGAACGCTTTCAGCAGGCGCAGGGCCAGCTCGGCAGCGCGCTGTCACGCCTGCTCGCGGTCTCGGAGAACTACCCGAACCTGAAGACCAACCAGGGCTTCCAGGACCTGCGCGTGCAGCTCGAGGGCACCGAGAACCGCGTCACCGTGGCGCGCAACAAGTACATCGAGTCGGTGCGGCAGTACAACACCCTCGCCCGCAGCTTCCCCACCAATCTTACGGCGATGGTCTTCAGCTACAAGCCCAAGGCTGGCTTCACGGTCGCAAACGAGGCCGACATCGCCACGCCGCCACGGGTGGACTTCGGTGAGCAGGGGCGGAGTCCGGGCCCGCGCTGACGGGACGGCGGCATCAGCCCCCGGCCCTGCTCCCGGCCCGGTCCCGGACGCCGTCCCGCGACGCCGTTCCTGAACCGGTCTCCTGATCCGCCCCCCAGCCTCGAGCGCCTGCCAGCCACCATGCCCCGCCACCTCGCCCCCGCCGCCCCGCCGCCGTCCGCGGCCGCGTTCGTGCGCGTTCTTCTCCCCCTGCTGGCTGCGCTGGCCTGGCTCGCCGCCCTGCTCGGCGCCGGTCCGGCCGCGGCGCAGGCCCCGCAGCCCGTCCCCGCCCTGAGCGCACGCGTCATCGACCGCAGCGCCACGCTCGACGCCCAGCAATTGCAGGCGCTCGAAGCGAAGCTCGCCGCCTTCGAGGCCGAACGCGGCAGCCAGATCGTCGTGCTGCTGGTGCCGACCACCGCGCCCGAGGACATCGCCGCCTACGCCTACCGTGTCGCCGACACGTGGAAGGTCGGCCGGCGCGAGATCGGCGACGGCATTCTCCTCGTCGTGGCGAAGAACGACCGCCAGGTGAGGATCGAGGTCGCGCGCGCACTCGAGGGCGCGATCCCGGACCTGGCCGCCTATCGCATCATCGACCGCCTGATCACGCCCGCCTTCCGCCGCGGGGATTTTGCCGGCGGTCTCGAAGCCGGCATCGACGGCCTGATGGCCCACATCCGCGGCGAGGCGCTGCCCCTGCCCGAGGCCGGCGCGGCGTTCGAGCTCGACGACCTGGGCGCCTTCCTCTTCGCCGTCGTGCCAGTGCTCGGCTCGGTGCTGATCGGCGTGTTCGGGCGCAAGCTCGGCGCGCTGGCCACCGCCGGCGTGGCCGGCTTCGTGGCCAAGCTCGTCACCGGCAGCTTCCTGCTCGCCATCCTCGCCGCCGTGCTGGCGCTGCTGTTCGTCCTTGCACTCGGTGTCGGCGGCGCAGGGCGGCGCGGCGGCCCCGTCATCTGGGGCGGCGGGCACGGCCGCGGCGGGGGTGGCGGCTTCCGTTCGGGCGGTGGCGGCAGCTTCGGCGGCGGCGGCGCATCGGGACGCTGGTAGATGAACGCCCTCACCCGCCTCCTGCGCCACCTGTGGCTCGACGCCGGCGACGCCTCGCGCACGCTCGGCGGCGACGGCATCGTCCGCCTCGAGCAGCGCGTGACCGCAAGCGAACGCCGCCACGAAGGCGAGATGTGCCTGTGCATCGAGGCCAGCCTGCCGCTACGCTACCTGTGGCGCCACTTCCGCTACCGCCAGCCGATCGCCGAGGTGGTGCACGAACGCGCGCTGTCGATGTTCGGCAAGCAGCGGGTGTGGGATACCGAACTCAACAACGGCGTGCTGATCTACGTGCAGCTCGCCGAGCACCGCGTCGAGATCGTCGCCGACCGCGGTCTCGCCCGCCGTGTGGCCGACGCGCACTGGCACGACACGCTCGAGCGGGTCGCGGAAACCTTCCGCGCCGGGCGCCTCGAGGACGGGCTGAACCAGGCAATCGATGCCGTCGGTAGCGCGCTCGAGGTCCACTTTCCCCATGCCGGAGGCGGCGCGGCCGAGGCCGGTGCGGACGAGCTGGGTAACCGCCCGCTGCTCCGCTAGACGGCGGGCACCTCGGGCCGTCCGTGTGTCGGTCGCGCCACTTTGTTGCTGCATTGCAACAATAGCGGCGGCATTTTCCGGCGCCGCAGCATATTGCGGGATGTCGCCGCAGCGGCTGTGCTATTGTTTTCGGCGAGGCGGAGGGAACGGCAGCCAGCCATGCCGGGCAAGGTCGGAAGCATCTGCAGACTTGATGACGCCTCGCAGCACCCAATACAAACCATATTGCGCGAGTGGAGATGTCTATGGCGACGAAACAGGATCAGTTCAACGAACTTCAGAAGAAAAACCTCGAGGCAGCCATGCGTCTGGCCCAGCTCTCCATCGAGAACTCGCAGCGCATCATGGAAATCCAGGTGTCGACCGCCAAGAGCCTGTTCGAGGAAGGCGTGCAGAATGCCAAGGCGATGTCGAGCGCGACCGACCCGAAGGGCATGATGGATCTGCGTGCCCACTACGCACAGGCCACCACCGAAAAGATGCTTGCCTGCGCCCGCGAGATCGCCGAGATCACCGCGGCCACCCAGGCCGAAGTGGGCAAGCTCGTCGGTGAGCAGCTGACCACCGGCAGCCACGACATGGTCGAAGCGATGCAGAAGCTCTTCAAGGGCATGCCGATCGCCGACCAGAACGCCCTTGGTGCCATGCAGACCGCAATGGACACCACGCGCGCCGCGTTCGAGCAGATGACCCGCGCCTCGACCGAAGCCTTCCAGGCCTTCACCCAGCAAGGCGGCAAGGGCCGCAAGTAAGCCTGCGCACCGGAGCATCGGCTCCCGATGCAGAAACGGCGCCGCGAGGCGCCGTTTTTCGTACACCGCGAGTGGCTGCGGCCGTGAGCTGGCCGTACCTCAACGCTGCTGGTCGATCTCCTCCCAGCTCTCGGCCGGCTGTACCGCGGGCCGCTCGGCCCAGCGCGCGGCGGCCGAGTCGTCCGTCTCGCGCGCATCCACCCAGCGCGAACCCGAGGGCGTCTCCTCGAGCTTCCAGAACGGCGCGCGGGTCTTCAGGTAGTCCATGATGAACTCGCAGGCGGCGAAGGCCTCGCCGCGGTGCGCGCTGGTCACGCCGACGAAGACGATGCGGTCGGCCGGCTCGAGCCGGCCGAAGCGGTGGATGACGCGCACCCCGAGCAGCGCCCAGCGCGACCGCGCCTCGGCAACGATCTCCTCGAGCGCGCGCTCGGTCATGCCGGGGTAATGCTCGAGCGTCATCGCCGAGATGCCGCTGCCGTCGTTGGCATCGCGCACCAGGCCGACGAAGCTCGCCAGCGCGCCGACGTCGCGCCGGCCGGCGCTGAGCGCATCGATCTCGGCCCCGACATCGAAGTCCTGGGCCTGGACGCTGACTTCCGCTCGCTTGTCCATCGCTCAGCCTCCGGTGACCGGAGGAAAGAAGGCGATCTCGTCGCCCGCCGCGACCTGCGCGTCGGCGCCGACCATGCGCTGGTTCACCGCCGCGCGCACGTTGCGCCCGGCCGCCAGCGCCTGCCAGCCCTCGCCGCGCGCGGCGAGATGGGCGCGCAGCTCGCCCACGGTGGCGATGTCGCCCGGCAGACCGAACTCTTCGGCCGATCGGCCAACCGCCTCGCGCAGGCTCGCAAAGTAAAGCACTTTCACGTTCATCATGGTTCGTCTTTCAGTCAGTGCAGGAGATCGCCATAGGGCAGGAAACGCACGGTCTCGCCGCGGATGACGGCGGTGGCCGCCGGGATGTCGACGAGCCCCGTCGCCCACACGGTGGAATTCAGCGCGGCGGAACCCTGGTTGTCGAACAGTTCGACGCCGCCCGTCGCATTCATGCGGGCACGCAGGAATTCGCGCCGCCGGTCGGGCGTGGGCCAGTCGAAGTCGGCGCGCAGCAGCAAGGCCTGCGGCGCGACCTCGGCCACGCCCTGGGTGGCGAGCAGGAAGGGGCGCACCAGCAGCAGGAAGGTGACGAAGCTCGACACCGGGTTGCCCGGCAGACCGATGAAGGCGGCGCCGTGCACCCGCCCGTAGGCGAGCGGCTTGCCCGGCTTGATCGCGATCTTCCACATGTCGAGGCTGCCCTCGGCCTCGACCGCCGGCTTCACATGGTCTTCCTCGCCCACCGACACGCCGCCGCTCGTGAGGATCAGGTCATGCCCCTGGGCGGCGCGGCGCAACACCTCGCGCGTCGCGGCCAGATTGTCGGGGACGATGCCGAAGTCTTCCACCTCGCAGCCGAGCGCCGCCAGCAGCGCGTGCAGCATGAAGCGGTTGGAGTTGTAGATGCCGCCCGGCGGCAGCGGCTCGCCCGGCATCACCAGTTCGCTGCCGGTGGAGAACACCGCCACCTTCACGCGCCGATACACCGGCAGCTGCGCCAGCCCGACCGAGGCTGCGAGGGCCACCGCCTGCGGCGTCAGGCGCAGGCCGGCGGGCAGGACCTCCTCGCCCTCGGCGATGTCCTGGCCACGGCGGCGCACCGCCTCGCCGGGCTGGGGCACGGTGTTGACGATGACGTGCTCGCCGTCGTGCTCGCACAGCTCCTGCATCACCACGGTGTCTGCCCCCGGCGGCAGCGGCGCGCCGGTGAAGATGCGCGCGGCGGTGCCCGGCTGCAGGGCGTGACCGACACTGCCGGCCGGGATGCGCTGGCTCACCGCCAGGCGCACGCCCGCCGCAGGCACGTCGGCCGCGCGCAGCGCATAGCCATCCATGGCGGAGTTGTCCATCGGCGGCTGGTCGATGCCGGAGCGCTGCGCCACCGCGAGCACGCGGCCGGCGGCCGTCATCGTGTCAACCATTTCGACTTCACGCACCGGGCGGACGAAGCCGAGCAGCCTTGCGTGGGCCTCGTCGAAGGAAAGCATGCTGCCGTTCATTGGGCGTCCAGATAGTCGAGGATGAAGCCGGCGATCACGGCCGGCTCGTTGAGCGGGAGGCGCGGCAGCGGGCAATCGATCTCGCCGTCGCTCGCCACCGCGACCACGTGGGGATTCTCCGGCCACAGCGGGGGCTTGCCGTGCGCGGGGCGATGGATCTCGATCTTCGGCACCGCGGCGGCCTTGTAACCTTCGATCAGCACCAGGTCGCAGGGTTCGAGCAGGCGCAGCTGCTGCTCCAGCGTGGGCTCGGGCGCGCCGCGCAGTTCGTGCAGCAGCGCCCAGCGGTCGTTCGACAGCATCAGCACCTGCATCGCGCCGGCCTCGCGGTGGCGCCACGAGTCCTTGCCCGGCTTGTCGAGGTCGAAGCCGTGGTGGGCGTGCTTGATCACCGATACGCGCAGGCCGCGCGCGGTGAATT
>JANJTU010000150.1 GCA_024710965.1 Thauera sp.
GCTGGTGCGCACGCAGCCATACAGCGCGGAGCCGATCAGGGCAATGCGCAGCACGAACATCAGCGCGTCCGAGCGCAGGTTGCGCGTCAGGTAGGCGAGGTTCGTCTCGGCAATATAGTAGTAGGCGAGCACCGTCGTGAACGCGAAGAAGAACAGCGCGATGGCGACGAACACCGCGCCGAAGCCCGGCAGTACGGTCTCCATCGCCGCCTGCGTGAAGCCGGTGCCGGCGGCGATGTTGGCCAACCCGGTGAATACCGGCGTGCCATCGGGCGCGGTGACGTTGTAGGTGCCGGTGATCAGGACCATGAAGGCGGTGGCCGAGCACACGAACAGCGTGTCCACATACACCGAGAAGGCCTGCACCATGCCCTGCGCCGCCGGGTGGGTCACCTCGGCGGCGGCCGCCGCGTGCGGCCCCGAACCCTGGCCGGCCTCGTTCGAATACACCCCGCGCTTGACCCCCCACTGGATGGCGAGGCCGATCATGGCGCCGAAGCCCGCTTCGAGGCCGAAGGCGGAGGACACGATCAGGCCGATGACCTCGGGCACCTTCTCGACGTTGAGCGCGACCACGACGCTGGCCGCCAGCACGTAGCCGAGCGCCATGAAGGGCACGACGATCTGGGTCACGTGGGCGATGCGGCGCACGCCGCCGAAGATGATCAGGCCAAGCAGGATCACGATCACCGTGCCGGTCACCGCCGGGGCGATGCCGAAGGCGTTCTCCATGCCGGCGGCGATGCTGTTCGTCTGCACCCCGGGGAGCAGGATGCCGCACGCCAGGAGCGTCGCCACCGCGAACACGATCGCATAGACGCGCCAACCCAGCCCCTTCTCGATGTAGTAGGCCGGGCCGCCGCGGTAGAGGCCGTGGTGCTCGATCTTGTAGATCTGGCCGAGCGCCGACTCGACATAGGCGGTGGACGCACCGAGGAAGGCGACCATCCACATCCAGAAGATCGCGCCCGGACCGCCGAAGCCGATCGCGGTGGCGACGCCGGCGATGTTGCCGGTGCCGACGCGGCCCGAGAGCGCGATCGTCAGCGCCTGGAAGGACGACACGCCGGCCGCCGAGGCCTTGCCGCGGAACATCTGCCGCACCATCTCGCCCAGGTGGCGCACCTGCATGAAGCGGGTGCGGATGGAGAAGTACAGGCCTACGGCGAGGCACAGGTACACGAGGGCCGGGCTCCACACCCAGCCGTTGATCCAGTCGACAGCCTCTTGCATGACGGTGATTCCGGAAACAGTGAGCAGCGGATTGTATCCGCTTGTTCCGGGTCGATGAGAACGCCTCTCGTCCGGACAAACCCGGATCAGGTGCGCTCAGCGCGTGCGCGCACCGCCTCCCGGCAGCCCCCTGGCGGCGAACAAGGCCAGCCAGGCACCGCCGAGCAGCACCAGCAAGAGCCCGGCCCACAGCAGGGAGAGGAAGGGGAAGACCTTCACCACCACGACTACCGCCGTCCCGCCCCCACGCCCCTCGAGCGCCTCGACCACCGCCGCGGGCGAGACCCAGAGCTGCAGCGCGCGCTGCCAGCCGTGCTCGATGAGCGGCTGCAGCAGGTAGCCCGCAGTGCCGACGTGGCGGGCATAGCGATAGTCGAGCAGTTCGCAGATCTGGCGCATGGGTCCGTCGTAGCGCTCGGGCGGCGAGCGCGAATCGCGATACAGGGCCTGCCCGTCCAGCACCTCGCCCGCCGGGCCGCGCACCTCGATCCTCGTCAGCGCCTGCACACCGGCCGCGGCGCCGACGCCGCCGTCGCGCAGCGGCGCGAGCTGCAGCTCGGCAAGCCGGAAGGCGTAGCCGTGACGGTCGCGCGCCCAGTCGGTGGGGACGCCGGCGAAGGCGATCTCGTGCTGGGTGTAGCTGTTCATCGTGGTGGCGAGCAGCCCGCCCCACAGCGCCAGCGCCACGCCGGCGTGGATCGCCGCCAGCGGGATCGCGCTGGCGAGCCCCTTGCGGCCCCCCCGGCGCAGGGCGTGCGCGGCCCAGGCGACGGCGCCCAGCGCGAGATAGCCGCCGCCGGCAAGGCTGGCGTCGAGCAGCGGCAGCACGGCGACGATCTGCTGGGACAGGATGCCGCTCCCGGCGTAGTAGCGCGTCATGATGCCGCCGCCCCCCGCGACCACGGCCATCAGCGTCAGCGCGAGCAGGAGCGAGAGGCGTCCCGCGCCGACGGAGACCCGGCGGAAGAAATGCCAGCCGCCGACGAGCCCGACGCCAGCGAGCGGAAGCAGCAGGCTGCGAGCAAGCAGGTAGCCGTCGACGTCCCATTGCGCGAAGGCCGCGCGCAGCGCCGCGAGCTCGGCGCCGGTGCTCAGATTCGCGAGCATGGCCAGAAAGGGCTGGTAGGCGTCCGGACGCGGCAGCGCGGGCCAGCCCGCGCCGAAGGCCAGCGCCAGCTGCAACGCCGCCGCGGCGGCGGCGAGCAGGAAGCACAGTTGCGTCAGCCACAGGCCGAGCCCGGCGCCCGGCCGTTCGCCCGCCCACGCCGGCTGCACCGCGCAGCGCCGGCCGGCGCGCGCGCAACCGACGGCGAGCAGCAGCAGCGCCAGCGCGAGGACCAGATGGCTCATCCAGGAGTCCGCCCCGACATAGCGATGCGAACTGGCGAGCACCGGGTTGCGGGTGACCGCCATGACCAGCGGCACCGCGGCCGCGGCGAGCGCGCCGGCCCACGGCATCGTCCGCCAGCGGCGGCGGCCCACGCCCCAGCCCGCCACACCGTGCAGATGCGCGCCGAGCAGGCACCACAGGCAGAACACCGCGGTCTGCACCGGATCCCAGTGCCAGACCTGGCCGTACATCGCGTCCTCGAAAGCCCACAGCATGCCGAAACCGATGCCGGCGGTCAGCACCACCCAGGCGCGGCGCGCACGCGCACGGGCCAGCGCCGGCCACGGGCCCGGCCGGCCGCGCAGAGCGTCGAGCGCGGGGCCGGCGAGCATCAGCGCCCACGCGTAGGCCGCCAGCACCAGGGGGGCATGAAGCAGCATCCAGGGTTTCATCAGGTGCGCGTTCATGCCCTGGGACGGGGCCTGCGCCAGCCAGTCGGCCGGCGTCGCGGCGAAGGGGGCCAGCCACAGCACGGTCAGGCAGTACCAGGCCGCGATCGCGGCCGCCACCGAGCCGCGGGCGGCGTCGGGGCCGGCGCGCGCGCCGGCGGCGGCAAGGCTGGTGCAGCAGGCGGCGAGCAGCAGCGTACTGCCCTCGTCGCCGCCCCAGACGTTGGCGATCTTCAGCTGCGGCGCCAGCTCGGCGCTGCTGTACAGCCAGACGTAGCGCAGCGCGAAGTGATCGCGCGCGAAATGCCAGGCGAGCGCCAGCACGCAGGCCCAGGCCAGCGCCGCGGCGAGCGCCAGCACCGTGGGGCGCGCGGCGGGCCTGAACGCGGCATGCATGGCCAGCAGCGCGGCGGCGGCGAGCGCGAGCTGCCCCAGCGCCGCCCAGATCGACGTCAGCATGGCCGTCAGCCCCAGGACCGCGGCGATGGCGACCGGCATCGCGCGGGACGCTGCCGGCATCTCAGCCCGCCTCCGCCCGCAGCACTTCCGGGTAGTAGCACATGAAGCCGGTGGCGCAGTGCGCCTCGGAAGGGCGCAGCTGCGTCGCGAAACGCCGGACCGCCGCATCGTCCGCACCGCCGCGCACGCGCTCGAGCACCGCCTTCACCATGGTCACGCTCGCCAGCTTGCGCGCGCTCGGCGCCTCGCGCCCGGCGATCTTGATCGCCGCCACCTTGCCGCGCCGCAGCGCGGGGATCGCGCACAGCCCGCAGGGGCCGAAGGGCAGGCCTTCCGGCGTGGTGCTGAAGCCGCAGGAGAAGCGGTACCACAGCCAGCGCTCGTAGGCCTCGTCGTTCTCCTGCAGGCGTGCGGCCAGGCGCGGCGACGGCTCGCCGCCGTCGCGGCGGCGATAGCGGTACTGGTAGCGGTCGAGGCAGATCGGCCCGCCGAGCTGCCCGGGCAGATGAATCGTGTGGCAGGCGCCTTCCTCGAAGATGCAGCCGTCGTTGAGGACGAAGGCCTCGACCTCGATGTCGGGGACCGCGGCGGCGATGGCGGCGGCCTCGGCCAGGGTGACGTCGCGCGGCAGGATCAGGCGGCGCGCACCGAGCTCGCGGCACAGCCGCGCGGCGGCGGCGTTGCGGCAGGTCGCCACCGAGCTGACATGCACCCGCAGCGCCGGAAAGCGCGCCGCGAGCAGCTGCACGAGGCCGAGATCGCTGACGATCAGCGCATCGCCGCCCAGCTCGGCGAAGCGCTGCGCGATCTGCACCGCGGCCTCGGCCTGGGCGGCCGAATAGTGCTGGGCGTTCAGCACCAGCGACAGCGCCGCACCGTGGGCATGCGCCTGCTCGACGGCGGCCGCGAGGTCCTCGTAGCGGGTCAGGTTGCCCGAGGGCCGACGGTTGGCGTTCAGCGCGTGGAAGCGGCCGAGCCATTCGGGCGGCAGCAGGCCGCAGTAGAACTCGCTGGCGCCGGCCTGCGCCAGCGGCGCGATCTCGGCGACGCGCGAGATCGGGGCGACGATCCTCATAGCGGCTCTCCGGCGACGACCAGGCGCGCAATCCGCCCACTGCCGGCGGCCTGGCGCAGGGCCTGCGCCATCGCCGCCGAATGGCGGCTGAACAAGGTGTTGCCGAGCTGCACGGCGGCACAGGCGTCCTCCCGCCCGGGCCGCACGGCCGCCGCCGAGAAGCGCAGGCACTCCTTCTGGCAGCGGCGGCCGACGGCGAAGCGCTCCGGCCCGCGCATCGCCAGCGCGCCCGCGCGGCACATCCGCCCCTTGGCGACATAGACGTAGGGCAGATGCACGCCGGCGGGCAGCGGCAGGGCGTCGAGCGCGTCATCGTCGGGGAAGAGCGGCATGTCGAGTTCCAGCCGGCGGATGCCGAGGCGCGCGAACAGGGCGCGCTGCGTCGGCGCCGCGAGGCCGTGAGCGCAGCGCGCGGCCCAGCCCGCATCGAGGCGCGGGTCCTTGGTCATGCGGCACAGCACCCGGCCCGCCACCGCGCCGAGGGCGGGGAAGCGCGTCGCCAGCAGATGAGCCACGCCCCAGTCGTTGACCACCACTTCCATGCCGTCGGCGAGCAGCGGCAACAGCGCCTCGAGCCGCTCGAGCACCGCGGGTGAGGCGACCGGCGTCAGCAGCGCGAAGCGCAGGCCGCGCGCGTCGGCCTGGCGCAGCGCCTCGCGCAGCGCGCGCGGCGAGGGCAGCAAGTGCTCGCAAAACTCGCTGCCGAAATACAGATGGGTCGGTGCCAGCGGCGCAAGCCAGGCGGCCAGCTCGGCGTCGCCATGCAGACGCTGCCAGTGGCGCGCGCGCTCGGCGGGCGCCGCCGCGCTCCAGTCGAGATCGACGGCACGGGTCGCCGTCACCGCCAGTTCGGGGGCGTTCATTCCATTCATCCTCGCGGCGCCCGGCCGCAGCTTGACTGCATCGCAGGCAAGCGCGCCGCCGCAGCCGCGGCGGCGCGCACGGCGCTCACAAGGCCATGATCACCGACTTGCTCTCGGTGTACAGATCGAGCACCGCCCGCCCCATCTCGCGGCCAATGCCCGACTGCTTGTAGCCGCCGAAGGGCATGGAGGCGTCAAGGATGTTGTGGCAGTTCACCCACACCGTGCCGGCCTTGATCCTGGGCACCAGCCGATGCACCCGCGCGAGGTCGTTCGACCAGATGCTCGCCCCCAGGCCGTAGGGGGTGTCGTTGGCACGGCGGGCGACCTCGTCGAGGTCGTCGTAGGGCATGGCGACGACCACCGGGCCGAAGATCTCCTCGCGCACCACCTTCATGTCGTCGCGCGTGTCGACCAGCACCGTCGGCTTGACGAAGTAGCCCTCGCCCTCGCCCGCCGCACCGCCGGCGAGCGCACGCGCGCCTTCCTCGAAGCCGCTGCGGATGTAGCCGAGCACGCGCTGCTGCTGGGTGACCGACACCAGCGGACCGATCTGCGTCGCCGGATCGATGCCGGCGCCGAGCTTCATGCCCGCGGCGATCCCGGCGAGCCCCTCGACCACGCGCTCGAAGCGGCTCTTGTGCACATACAGGCGGGAGCCCGCGCAGCACACCTGGCCCTGGTTGAAGAAGATGGCCTGCGCCGCGCCCGCGGCCGCCAGCGCCGGATCGGCGTCGTCGAGCACGATCACCGGGCTCTTGCCGCCGAGTTCCAGCGACACCCGCGTCATGTTGTCGAGCGCGGCCTTGCCGACCAGCTTGCCGATCTCGGTCGAGCCGGTGAAGGCGACCTTCTCGACGCCCTTGTGCGCCGCGAGCGCCGCGCCCGCCGTGTGGCCGAGGCCGGTGACGACGTTGAGCACGCCGGCCGGGTAGCCCGCCTCCCGCGCGAGTTCCGCGAAACGCAGCGCGGACAGCGGCGTCTCCTCGGCCGGCTTGAGCACCATCGTGCAGCCGGTCGCGAGCGCCGGCGCCACTTTCCACGCAGCCATCAGCAGTGGGAAGTTCCACGGGATGATCGCGCCGACCACGCCGACGGGTTGCCTCCGCGTGAAGCCGAAGAACTCGCGGTCGCGGATGATCGGCACCGACACGTCCATCGTCGAGCCTTCGATCTTGGTCGCCCAACCCGCCATGTAACGCAGGAAATCCACCACCAGTGCGACGTCGACGTGGCGCGCCATCGTCACCGGCCTGCCGTTGTCGAGCGACTCGATTTCCGCCAGCTCCTGCGCATTCGCCACGACGAGATCGGCGAACTTCAGCAGCAGGCGCTCACGGTCGACCGGCCGCATCTTCGGCCAGTCACCCGATTCGAACGCCCGCCGTGCCGCGGCCACCGCGCGGTCGATGTCTTCCGCCCCGCCTGCCGGCACGCTAGCGAATCTTTCGCCGCTGGCCGGATCGACCACCGCCAGCGTCTCGCCGCTCGCCGCCTCGACCCACTCGGCGCCGATCAGCATGCGCCGCGGACGCTCCAGAAAGCGCCGCGTACCTTCGCTCAGCAGTTGTCCGTGGTAACGCTCCATGTACCTGTCTCCTCTGTCTTATTGGTTGGTTTGTTGATTTGATCTGCCGGGCGGACGAGCCGCCGCCCTGCGTGCGGGTCAGGCGTCCGGCCCGCCGTCGATCAGCCCGGCGCGCGCCACGGCCGTCGCCCGCGCCGCATCCGCGCCCTCCGGATCGATGTCGAGCTGCTGGGCGAGCCGCGACACCAGCCGCTCCTCGAGCCG
>JANJTU010000174.1 GCA_024710965.1 Thauera sp.
CTCGCGACGAGCACCACGTCGGCCGCCGTCATCGCCTCCACGGCATGTCCGAACAGCATGCGGATCGGCAGCTCCTCCGCCTGAGCGGCGCACAGCGCCTCGGCGAACAGCTGGCGCGTCTCGCGCGTCGCCAATGGCACGACGAAGGACACCTCGGGGTGGCGTTCGAGCAGGAGCTTCGCCGTCTCGATATAGGTCGGCGCCAGGTTGCGCACCTCCGACTGCCGGCTTCCCGGCAACAAGGCAATCACCCGCCCTGCGGCCGGCAGGCCGAGCAGCTCACGCGCGTGCTCGCGGTCGGGTTGCAGCGGAAACGTATCCGCGAGCGGATGGCCGACATAGGAAACCGGAATCCCCGCCTGCTCGTACAGCGCCGGCTCGAACGGGAACAGGCACAGCATGTGCGACACCGCTCGCGCGATGCCCTTGATCCGCCCGCCGCGCCAGGCCCAGATCGAGGGGCTGACGAAGTGGATCGCGGGAATGCCGGCGACGCGGGCCTTGCCTTCGAGCCAAAGCTTGAAGTCGGGCGCATCGACGCCGATGAAGGCGTCGGGCCGCTCCTTGCGGATCTGCCCCAGCAGCTTGCGGCGGATGCCGGAGAGCTCGCGGTAGCGCTTGAGCGCGTCGACGTAGCCATGCACCGCCAGCAGTTCACACGGCCAGCGTGCATCGAAGCCCTCGGCCTGCATCTTCGGCCCGCCGATGCCGAAGAACTCGGCATCCGGCAGGTGCCGGCGCAGGGCGCGGATCAGGTGGCTGGCAAGGAGGTCGCCGGACGCCTCGCCGGCGACCATCGCAATACGGACAGTCATCTGCGGGCAGTTCAGCGGACGATGCCGCGCCCGGAGTCGGCGATGAACTCGGCGAAAAGCGCAACCTCGGGCTGCGCCGCGGCGATCTCGGCGACGCGTTCACGTGCCTCATCGAGCTTGAGCCCCGAGCGGTACAGCGCGCGGTAGGCGCGCTTGATCGCGGCGATGCCCTCGGCCGAGTAGCCGCGGCGCTTGAGCCCTTCGCTGTTGATGCCGTGCGGCTTGGCCGGATTGCCGGCGACGGTGACGAAGGGCGGCAGGTCCTGCAGCAGCACGGTGCCGACACCGCAGAAGCTGTGCGCGCCGACGCGGCAGAACTGGTGCACGCCGGTGAAGCCGCCGAGGATCGCCCAGTCGCCCACGTGCACGTGGCCGGCCAAGGTGGCGTTGTTGGCAAAGATCGTGTGGTCGCCCACCTGGCAGTCGTGGGCGACGTGCACGTAGGCCATGATCCAGTTGTCGCTGCCGATGCGGGTGACGTGGGCGTCCTGGCTGGTGCCGACGTTGAACGAGCAGAATTCGCGGATCGTGTTGCGGTCGCCGATCTCGAGCCGGGTGGGCTCGGCGTCGTACTTCTTGTCCTGCGGGCTGGCGCCAATCGAGCAGAACTGGAAGATCTCGTTGTCGCGGCCGATGCGGGTGTGGCCCTCGACCACGACGTGCGGGCCGATGCGCGTGCCGTCGCCGATCTCGACGTGCTCGCCGACGAGCGAGTAGGCGCCGACCGAGACGTTGGCGCCGAGCTTCGCACCCGGGTGGATGATGGCAGTCGGGTGGATCATAGGGTCTTCAGCGCGCACATCAGTTCGGCTTCGGTCGCCACTTCGCCATTGACCCGCGCCACACCCTTGTACTTGTAGATGTTGCGCTTGTTCTGCGTGATCTCGACCTCGAAGATCAGCTGATCGCCCGGCACGACCGGGCGCTTGAAGCGCACGTTGTCGATACCGGCGAAATAGACCACGGAGTTCTCGTCGGGCTTGATGCCCATGCTCTTGAACGACAGCACGGCCGCCGCCTGCGCCATCGCCTCGACGATGAGCACGCCGGGCATCACCGGATGGTGCGGGAAATGACCGGGGAAGAAGGGCTCGTTCATGGTGACGTTCTTGAGCGCGACGATGCGCTTGCCCTCTTCCATCTCCAGCACCCGATCGACCAGCAGGAACGGGTAGCGGTGCGGCAGGTACTGGAGAATTTCGTTGATGTCCATGGTGGGTGTCAGCCTGGGTTGCGGTCGTCCTGACCGCCTTGTTGATGTTCGAGTTGGCGCACGCGCTCGACGAGCGTGTCGAGGTGGCGCAGGTGGGCGAAGTTGCGAACCCAGTCGGCGTGGGTCTGCAGCGGCAGGCCGGCGGTATAGACGCCAGGGCGGTTGATCGACTTGGTGACGAGTGTGCCGGCGGAGACCACAACGTCGTCGGCGATGCGCAGGTGGCCGATGACGCCCGCCTGACCACCGATCATGCAGCGCGCGCCGATCTGCGTGCTGCCGGCAATGCCCACGCAGCCGGCGATGGCGGTGTACTCGCCGATGCGCACGTTGTGGGCGATCTGGATCTGGTTGTCGAGCTTGCAGCCACGACCGATCACGGTGTCGTCGAGCGCGCCGCGGTCAATCGTGGTGTTGGCGCCGATCTCGACCTCGTCGCCGATCACGACGCGGCCGACCTGCGGGATCTTGACCCAGCGCCCGTCCTTCTCGCGTGCGAAGCCGAAACCGTCGGAGCCGATCACGGCGCCCGAATGGATCACGCAATCGGCGCCGATCAGGCAGTCGTGGTGCACGACGACGCGCGGCGCGAGCCGGGTGCCGGCACCGATGCGTGCCCCGCGTCCGATGTGGCAACCGGCGCCGATCACCACGCCCTCGCCCAATTCGACCCCTTCTTCCACCGACACGCCGGGGCCGATCTGCACCGACGCCGGCACTGCCGAGGCGGTCGCGGCCAGCGGATGCACGCCCGGCTGCACCACCGGTGGCGGGTTGAAGAGCTGCGCGACGCGGGCGAAATACAGGTAGGGGTCGGGCGTGACGATACGCGGACGGTCGGTCAGCAACTCGCGCGCGTCCGGCGCCACGATGACGGCGGCCGCAGCGCTGCCCTGCAGGCGCGACAGGTACTTGCGGTTGGCGAGGAAGGACAGGTCGCCCTCCCCCGCCTGGTCCAGCGTGGCGACACGGCGCACGACCACGCCCGCATCGCCGGCAACTTCGCCGCCCAGCCGCGCGACCAGTTCATCAAGACGGAACATGGGCGGCAGGCGGGCTTACTTGGCTTCGGCGGACAGGGCCTTGATGACCTTGTCGGTGATGTCGATGCTCGGGCTGGCGTACACCGCTTCCTGGAAGATGATGTCGTACTTCTCGGCTTCGGCGATCTGCTTCACCGAGCGGTTCGCCTTGTCCAGCACCGAGGCGAGTTCCTCGTTGCGGCGCTGGTTGAGGTCTTCGCGGAACTCGCGCTGCTTGCGCTGGAAATCGCGGTTCAGGTCGTTGAGCGCGCGCTCCTTGTTGCGGCGGTCGCTGTCGGCCATGGTCGTGCCGTTGCGCTCGAGGTCTTCCTGCATGCCCTGCAGGTCCTTCGCGATGCGCTGCAGTTCCTGGTCGCGCTTCTCGAACTCCTTCTCCAGCCGCTGCTGTGCGCGTACCGCCGGGGCAGCCTCGCGCATCACGCGATCGGAATTGACGAAGCCGATCTTGGTTTCGGCAACGGCGGCCTGCGAAACACCGAGCAGCGCGGCGGCCAACAGGGAGAGGGTACTGAATTTCACTTATGCCTCCGGATGAAGCTTGATATTTTGGGCAATCAAAACACGCTGCCGAGCTGGAACTGGAAGCGCTGGATCTCGTCGTCGTCGTCCTTCTTCAGGGGCTGACCGAAGCTGAACTTGAGCGGGCCGATCGGCGAACTCCAGGAGAAGGCCAGGCCGGTACTGTAGCGCAGGTCGCTGAAACGGATCGGCTGTTCCTTGCCCGTGGCCGGGTCCTCGCCCCACACGTAGCCGGCATCGACGAAGGCCGAGACGCGGAACGAGCGGTCGGTGCCGGAGCCCGGCAGCGGAAAGTAGAACTCGGCGTTGCCGACGAGCTTGCGCGTACCGCCGGTGGAGGTGATGTCGCCGTCGGTGTCGGTGAACTTGGGGCCGATCGAGCTCTGATCGAAGCCGCGCACCGAACCGATGCCGCCCACGAAGTAGTTCTTGTAGAACGGCACGTCCTTGCCGCCGAAGCCCTTCGCCCAGCCGATGTCGCCGTTGAGCATGAGTGCGTAGTCGCGCCCGATCGGGAACCAGTGCTGGTACTGGTAGCCGAGCTTGGCATAGCGCAGGTCGCCGACCGGCACCGTGGTTTCGCCATAGACGCGCTGATAGACGCCCTTGCGCGGGTAGAGGAAGCTGTCGCGCCCGTCACGCGACCAGCCTGCGGTCAGCAGCAGGCTGCGCACGGTCACGTCGCCGATGCCGTCGGTGCTGCTGCAGCCGAAGTCCTTGCAGAAGTTGATGTACTGCAGCGGGCTCTCGGCGTAGGTGGTGATCTTGGTGGAGTCGGCAGTGAGGCCGAAGTTGATCTGGTCATCCTCGGCGATCGGCCAGCCGAGGCGGATGCCCGCGCCGGTCGACACCGTCTTGTAGGGCGACACGGTGTAGCTCTCGGTCGGATCGTAGGTGCGGTGGTAGAGATCCCAGCCGAGGCTGACGCCGTCGACGGTGTAGTACGGATTGGTGAAGGACAGCGCCAGCGTGCGGCTCGACTTGCTGGTGTTGAGCCCCACGGTCAGCGCGTTGCCACTGCCGAACAGGTTCTGCTGCGACACCGAGGCCGACAGCACCACCTTCTCGGAGCTGGAAAAGCCGGCGCCGAGCATCAGGTTGCCGGTCGGGCGTTCCTTGACGGTGAAGTTCACATCGACCTGGTCGGTCGTGCCGGGCACGGCAGGGGTCTCGACGTTCACCTCGTCGAAGAATCCGAGGCGGTCGATGCGCGAGCGCGAGCGGTTGATCGCCGCGGCGTCGTACCAGCCGCCTTCCATCTGCCGCATCTCGCGGCGCACGACCTCGTCGCGCGTCTTCGTGTTGCCGCCGACGTTGATGCGGCGCACATAGACGCGGCGGCCCGGATCGACGAAGACGGTGAAGGCGACTTCGCGCTTCTCCTTGTCGACTTCGGGTGCGGCATTGACGTTGGCGAAGGCGTAGCCTTCGTTGCCGAGGCGGTCGGTGATCGCCTTCGTCGTCTCGGTGAGCCTCTCGCGCGAGAAGGTGTCGCCCGGACGGATCTGCGACAGCGCGACGTACTCGGATTCCGGAATGATCAGGTCGCCGGTGAAACGCACCCCGGTCACCTTGTACTTCTCGCCCTCGGTGATGTTCACCGTGATGTAAATGTCCTGCTTGTCGGGCGTGATCGACACCTGCGTGGAGTCGATGTTGAAGTCGAGGTAACCCTGGTTGAGGTAGTACGAGCGCAGCGTCTCGAGATCGGCCGACAGCTTCTGGCGCGAGTACTGGTCGTTCTTCGTGTACCACGTGAGCCAGCCCGGTGTGGTCAGCTGCATCTGGCTGATCAGGTCCTTCTCGCTGAAGGCCTTCGCACCGATGATGCTGATCTGGCGGATCTTGGCGACCTCGCCCTCTTCCACGGCGAAGTTGATGCCGACGCGGTTACGCTCGAGCGGCGTCACCGTGGTCGTCACCGTGGCCGAATACTTGCCGCGCGACAGGTATTGGCGCTTGAGCTCCTGTTCGGCGCGCTCGAGCAGCGCACGGTCGAAGATGCGCGACTCGGCGAGGCCGACTTCGCGCAGCCCCTTCTTCAGCGCGTCCTTGTCGAACTCCTTGACGCCGACAAAATCGATCTGCGCGATGGCCGGCCGTTCGTCGACGACGACGACGATGACGTCGCCTTCGGTTTCGATGCGCACGTCGCTGAAGAAGCCGGTGGCGAACAGCGCGCGGATGGCCTCGGCCGCCTGGGCCTCGTCGAAGCGCTCGCCGACGCGAACCGGCAGATAGTTGAACACCGTGCCTGCCTCGGTGCGCTGAATGCCTTCGACCCGGATGTCCTTGACCACGAAGGGGTCGAACGCGAATGCCGGCGCAGCGGCAAATAGGGCCATGATGAGCCCGGGCAGGAGCTTGCGATTCATGCAGTTAGTCAGCCGGAAATGAGGCGATTGATGTCGTTGTAGAAGGCGAATGCCATAAGCATTGCGAGGAGGACGAGACCGATCTGCTGACCAATCTCCATGACGCGCTCCGGAATCGGGCCGCCCTTGATAATCTCGATCGTATAATACAGTAAATGCCCGCCATCCAGCACCGGGATGGGGAGCAGGTTGAGCACCCCCAGACTGATGCTGATCAGGGCGACGAACTTCAGGTAATGGCCCAGCCCGAGCTGTGCCGTCTGCCCCGCGTAGTCGGCGATCGTGACCGGGCCGGACAGGTTCTTCCACGACACTTCACCGGTGAGCATGCGCCCGATCATCTGCAGGCTAAGCACGCTCGTCTCCCAAGTCTGGCGCACCGCCTTCAGCATGCCGTCGACGGGGCCGTAGCTCACCCGCGCGAACATCGACAGCCCGCCCGGCGCCGGCTCGGCCACGCCGACGCCGATGCGGCCAATGCGCTCGCCATTGTCGTCGCTCTCGTCGGGGATGAAGCGGAACTCGAGCCGCCGCCCCTCGCGCTCGACCTCGACATGCAGTTGCCGGCCCGCGGCGCCGCGCACGCGTGCAACGAGTTCGCTCCAGGCCGTGAGCGGCACGCCGTCGATCGCGACCACCTTGTCGCCGACACGCAGCCCGGCTGCTTCCGCGGCCCCACCCTCGACCAGCCGCCCCACCACCGGTGGAATCTGCGGCCGCCAGGGTTCGAGCCCGATGCGCGCAATCAGGTCCTGGCTGCCATCGTCGATCGGGATGCCGGCAAGGTCGAGCCGGCGGTAGGCCTCGACATCCTCCAGCGTGCGCACCTGCAGCAACACCTCGCGGCTGTCGAGCGCGTGGCGCAACAGGACCCAACGCAGCTCCTGCCAGCTGCGCACCGGTTCGTCATCAACCGCCGTCACCAGGTCGCCCGCGCGCACCCCGGCCGCGGCGGCGATTGCGGGCGTCCCGGACAGGGTGACGCGTGGCCGGAGTTCGTCCGTGCCGACGACGAACAGGCCCCAGTAAAGGACGATCGCGAGGAGGAAATTGGCAATCGGTCCGGCAGCGACGATGGCGAAGCGGCGGTAGACCGACTGGCGATTGAAGGCCCGGTCGAGCTCGACCGGGGCTACCGGGCCTTCGCGCTCGTCGAGCATCTTGACGTAGCCGCCGAGCGGAAACGCAGCCAGCGCCCACTCCGTGCCGTCGCGCCCGGCGCGGCGAACGAGCAGCGGCTTGCCGAAACCGATCGAGAAGCGCAACACCTTCACCCCGCACCAGCGCGCGACCAGGTAATGCCCCAGTTCGTGCACCAGGATCAGCAGGCCGAGGGCAAGCGCAAACGGAACGAGGTAGTTCAGGAGGTTCATCAGGCGGTCTGTCGGTTGCGGATCTCGGCGCGCGCCCAGTCACGGGCCTGCGCGTCGGCGGCGAATACCGCGTCCAGTGAATCGACCGCGAGCGTACCGCTCCGTTCCAGGCAGGCGGCGATGACCTGCGGGATCTCGAGGAAGCCTATGCGTCGCCCAAGGAAGGCTTCCACCGCCTCCTCGTTGGCCGCGTTGAGCACCGCGGGCGCGGCCCCCCCGGCGCGCAGGGCCTCGAAAGCCAGCGCCAGACAGGGGAAGCGCTCGAAGTCGGGGCGCTCGAAGTCCAGCCGGCCGACCTCGAAGAGGTCGAGCGGGCGCACGCCGGCGTCGATGCGTTCCGGCCAGGCCATCGCATGCGCGATCGGCGTGCGCATGTCGGGGTTACCGAGCTGGGCGATCACCGAACCGTCGGCGTATTCAACCATCGAGTGGATCACGCTCTGGCGGTGCACGACGACCTCGATGATGTCGGCCGAAGCACCGAACAGCCAGTGCGCCTCGATCACCTCCAGCCCCTTGTTCATCATCGTGGCCGAGTCGACCGAGATCTTGCGCCCCATGACCCAGTTCGGGTGGGCACAGGCCTGCTCGGGCGTCACTGCGCCGAGCGCCTCCGCCGGCGTCGCCCGGAACGGTCCGCCGGAGGCGGTGAGCAGCACGCGGCGCACCCCCGCAGCGGCCGGATTGCGCGCATAGTCGGGCGGCAGGGCCTGGAAGACGGCGTTGTGTTCGCTGTCGATCGGCAACAGCGCACTACCGCTGCCGGCGACGGTGTCCATGAACAGCTGGCCGGCCAGCACCAGCGCCTCCTTGTTTGCGAGCAGGATCTTCTTGCCGGCGCGCGCCGCTGCCAGAGTCGGACGCAGGCCGGCGGCGCCCACGATCGCCGCCATGACCACGTCGACATCGTCATGCGCGGCGACCGACTCCAGCGCCGCCGCGCCGGCCAGCACCTCGGTGCGGCTACCGGCCGCCCGCAACGCCTGCTCCAGGGTGGCGGCGGCGGCGGCGTCGACGAGCACCGCGAACCGCGGCGCAAAGCGCAGGCACTGCTCGAGCAGCTTCTCGTGCTGGCGCTGCGCGCTGAGGGCGAACACCGCGAAGCGGTCGGGATGACGGGCAACGACGTCGAGCGTGCTCTGCCCGATCGAGCCGGTGGCGCCCAGGACGGTGATGCGCCGGAGTGCGTGTTCTGCCATGTTGGGATCTGGAATCCGTGCAGCGGGTTACGGTCTGCTCAGCGTGCCAGCCACAGTACGGCAAGGCCGACCAGCGGCAGGGTCGAGGTCAGGCTGTCGATGCGGTCGAGGATGCCGCCGTGCCCGGGCAGCAGTTGCCCGCTGTCCTTGAGGCCCGCCTGGCGCTTGAGCAGCGATTCGAAGAGGTCGCCGATGATGCTGATCGCGGTCCAGCACACCAGGACGAAGGCAACGGTCAGTGCGCCGGCGGGCTGGTTGGCGCCGAGCCAGGCGAGCATGCCGAATCCGAACAGCAGCACGCCGAGCGCGGCCCCCGCCGCCCCTTCCCAGGTCTTGCCCGGGCTGATCGTCGGCGCCAGCTTGTGGCGGCCGAAGGCCCGCCCGGTGAAATAGGCGGCGATGTCGGCCACCCACACCACCGCCATCGCTGCCATCATCAGGATTGCATCGATTGCGCGCAGGTGCACAAGGGCGAGCGCCGTCGGCACGAGGACGACAAAACCGACACCGGACGCGACGAGCGGATTGTGCAGCGTCCATTTCCGCCGCAACCAGAGCGGCACCACGATGACCCACAGGACGGCGCTCAGGCCGTAGAGCGGGAGCAGCATGCGCGCGCCGCTCAACGCCCCGGTGCCGAGCCCGGAAACAAACCCGAGCAACAGGCAGGCCGCCGCGAACGCGATGGCACTGGCGATGCGGAGCGGGCGCCCGAAGCCGGCCAGATTGCCCCACTCCCAGGCGGCGGCACCACAGACCAGGGCGCAGACGACGAGCCACCCGGCCGGCGGCAGCAGGAACACCGCGCCGAGCAGGCCGAGCAGCAGGAGCAGCGCGGTGACGACGCGCGCCTTAAGCATGGCGCTCCGCGTCGTCCGCGCCCTTGCCCTCGACGAGCTGCTCGCTGGTGCGGCCGAAGCGGCGCTCGCGGCCCTGATAGGAACCAATCGCCTCGTCGAGCGCGTCGGCGTCGAAATCCGGCCACAGCGTGTCGGTGAAATAGAGTTCGGTGTAGGCGAGCTGCCAGAGCAGGAAGTTGCTGATGCGCTTCTCGCCACCGGTGCGGATGAAGAGGTCGGGCTCGGGGGCGAAACTCATCGACAGCTCCGCCGCCAGTTCATCCTCGGTGAAGCCGTCCCGACGCTCGGGATGGGCGGCCATCAGGCGCGACATCGCATTGAGGATGTCCCAGCGCCCGCCGTAGTTGGCCGCCACGCTGAGGTGAAAGCGCGTGTTGGCCGCGGTCAGCGCCTCGGCTTCGCGGATGGTCGCCACCAGTTGCGGATCGAAGCGCGACAGGTCGCCGATGACGCGAAAACGGATGCCGTTCTGGTGCAGCCGCGCGACTTCCTTCTTCAGCGAGCGCAGGAAGAGCTGCATCAGGAAAGAGACTTCGTCCGCCGGCCGGCGCCAGTTCTCGGAGCTGAACGCGAACAGCGTCAGATAATCGACGCCGCGCTCCATGCAGGCGCGGATGATGGTGCGCACGGCCTCGACGCCGCGCGTATGCCCCGCGACGCGCGGCATGAAGCGCTTGCGCGCCCAGCGCCCGTTGCCATCCATGATGATGGCGACGTGGCGCGGCACGGCGGATACTGCGGGGATATCCCGCGTGGAACTGGTGAATGCCTTGCCCGTCATGATCCGCCTCCTCGCTTGCCCGTTCGGCAACAGTCGATCCGGATCGCTCAGATCTGCATCAGCTCCTGCTCTTTCTGGGCGAGCAGCTTGTCCACCTCGGCGACGTACTTGTCCGTCAGCTTCTGGATCTCGTCCTCGGCGCGGCGCTCGTCGTCCTCGGAGATCTCCTTGTCCTTGACCGCATCCTTCAATTGCTGGTTGGCATCGCGGCGCAGGTTGCGGATGGCGATCTTCGCCGCCTCGCCTTCGTGGCGCACGACCTTGGTCAGGTCACGGCGGCGCTCTTCGGTGAGCGCGGGCATCGGCACGCGCAGCAGTTCGCCCATGTTGGCCGGGTTGAGGCCGAGATCGCTGTCGCGGATGGCCTTTTCGACCTTCGCCAGCATCGGCTTTTCCCACGTCTGCACGCCAATCGTGCGCGCGTCGATCAGGGTGACGTTGGCGACCTGATTGATCGGCACCATCGAACCATAGTACTCGACCATCACGTGGTCGAGCAGGCCGGTGTGGGCGCGGCCGGTGCGCACCTTGGCGAGGTCGGTCTTGAGCGCCTCGACCGACTTTTGCATCTTCTGTTCGGTGATCTTCTTCAGTTCGGGAGTCATGCGCGCGTCCTCGTCGGGGTTCAGGAATGGACCAGCGTACCCTCGTCCTCGCCCATCACGACACGCTTCAGTGCGCCGGGCTTGAAGATCGAGAACACGTTGATCGGCAGTTTCTGGTCGCGGCACAGCGCAAACGCGGTGGCGTCGAGCACGGCCAGGTTGCGACCGATCGCCTCGTCGAAGCTGATGCGGTGATAGCGCTGCGCGCCCGGATCCTTCTTCGGATCCGCGGTATAGACGCCATCGACCTTGGTCGCCTTGAGGACGATCTGGGCGCCGATCTCGGCGCCACGCAGGGCGGCGGCGGTGTCGGTGGTAAAGAAGGGGTTGCCCGTGCCGGCGGCGAAGATCACCACCCGCCCTTCCTCGAGATGGCGGATCGCGCGACCGCGGATGTAGGGCTCGACCACCTGGTCGATGCGCAGCGCCGACTGCACGCGCGCCTCCACGTCCATGCGCCGCATCGCGTCGGCCAGCGCCATCGCATTCATCACCGTGGCCAGCATGCCCATGTAGTCGGCGGTGGCGCGGTCCATGCCGGAAGCCGCGCCCTTCATGCCACGGAAGATGTTGCCGCCGCCTATCACCACCCCAACCTGAACCCCGAGGCGGGCGACTTCGCCGATCTCGGAGACGATGCGGGCGACGACGTCCTCGTTGATGCCGTAGGCGTCGTCGCCCATCAGGGCTTCGCCCGAGAGCTTGAGCAGGATGCGTTTGTAGGCGGCGGACATGGACGGCTCCTTACTTCTTCGCGGCAGCGGCAGCCTGCTCGGCCACTTCGGCGGCGAAGTCGGTGACCTTCTTCTCGATGCCTTCGCCAACGATGTAGAGCACGAAGCTCGCAACCGATGCCCCCTTGGACTTCAGCAGGGCCTCGATGGTCTGCTTGTCGTCCTTGACGAAGGGCTGGCCAAGCAGGGTCACTTCCTTCAGGAACTTCTGCACCGTGCCTTCGGCGATCTTGTCCAGCATCGCTTCGGGCTTGCCCGCTTCGCGCGCCTTCTCGATCGCGATGCGGCGCTCGGCGTCGATCAGGTCCTGCGACACGCCGGAGGCGTCGAGCGACTTCGGCTTCGACGCGGCGATATGCATGGCCAGGTCCTTGGCGAGCTGCTCGTCGCCGCCGACCACATCGACCAGCACGCCGATCTTGGCGCCGGCGTGGACGTAGCTGGCAACCTGGCCCTTCGCCTCGATGCGGGCAAAGCGGCGCACGCTCATGTTCTCGCCGATCTTGCCGACCAGCGCGGTGCGCACGGCTTCGACGCTCTGGCCGTCGATCTCGAGCGCCGACAGCGCGGCGACGTCGGCCGGGTTCTGCGTCGCCACGAGTTCGGCGAGCTTGGCGGCGAGGCCGATGAAGTCGTCGTTCTTGGCGACGAAGTCGGTTTCGCAGTTCAGTTCGACCATCGCGGCGAGCTTGCCGTCGGCGGCGAGATAGGTGCCGACGATGCCTTCGGCGGTGACGCGGGCGGCGGCCTTGGAGGCCTTGTTGCCCAGCTTGACGCGCAGAATCTCTTCCGCCTTCGCCATGTCGCCGGCCGCTTCGGTCAGCGCCTTCTTGCATTCCATCATCGGCGCGTCGGTCTTCTCGCGCAGTTCCTTGACCATGCTTGCGGTGATTTCCGCCATGCTAGCTCCTGAGATTCCGGGTATTACGCGCGGCCGGCGCGAGGCCCGCCGCGAACGCTGTTCTAGATTGCAACCGGGGCCGCGAGGGCCCCGGCATCAGACGAATCAGGCCTGTTCCTGCGAGCCTTCGTCGGCCACTTCGACGAATTCGTCGCCGCCCGCATCGACGATTTCCTGCAGCACCTGGCTGCGGCCCTGCAGCACGGCATCGGCCACGCCACGGGCGTAGAGGCGGATCGCGCGCGAGGAGTCGTCGTTACCCGGGATCACGTAATCCACGCCTTCGGGCGAGTGGTTGGTATCGACCACGGCGACGACCGGGATGCCGAGCTTCTGCGCTTCGGTGATGGCGATCTTGTGGTAGCCGACGTCGATGACGAACAGCGCGTCCGGCAGGCCGCCCATGTCCTTGATGCCGCCGATCGACTTCTGCAGCTTCTCGAGTTCGCGCGACACGGTCAGCGCTTCGCGCTTGGACAGACGCTCGATCGAGCCGTCTTCCATCATCGCCTCGACTTCCTTCAGGCGCTTGATCGACTGCTTGACCGTCTTGAAGTTGGTGAGCATGCCGCCGAGCCAGCGCTCATCGACGAAGGGCATGCCGGCGCGGCGCGCTTCCTCGGCGATGATCTCGCGCGCCTGGCGCTTGGTGCTGACGAAGAGGATGTTGCCGCGGTTGGCGGCGAGCTTGCGCACGAAGTCCATGGCTTCGTTGTACTTCGCCATCGTCTTCTCGAGGTTGACGATGTGGATCTTGTTGCGCTGGCCGAAGATGTAGGGGGCCATGCGCGGGTTCCAGAAACGGGTCTGGTGGCCGAAATGGACGCCCGCTTCGAGCATCTGACGCATCGTGACTGACATGGATAACTCCAAACTGATCAAAGGGTTGAACCGCCGCCCGACAGGGTGCGAGTGCGACGCGCCGACTGAAAGCCAGTGACCCGCCGCGCTCCGCCCCAAGCCGCCGTGCGCCGCGCGCTTTCGCGCACCGCTGCACCGCGGACCCCGTGCTGCCGGACGTGTGGATTTTGCCTGCCAGGGCAGACAAGCCCGCGATGTTAGCATGCACAAATGAGCTTGCTCAAGGCAGGCGCTGCGCCGCGTTTGCCCGCCGGGGTGCGCTTGCGCTAGCCTTGACCCCTTTCCAGCCCCGTTGCAGACGAAAACATAATGAGCATCATCATCAAGACCCCGGAAGAGATCGAACAGATGCGGGTGGCGTGCCGGCTCGCAGCCGAAGTGCTCGACTACATCGAGCCCTTCATCAAGCCCGGCGTCACCACCGGCGAGCTCGACCGCCTGTGCCATGAATACATGGTCAACGTGCAGGACACGGTGCCGGCACCGCTCAACTACGCGCCGCCGGGCTATACCCCCTACCCCAAGTCGATCTGCACCTCGGTGAACCATCAGGTGTGCCATGGCGTGCCGGGCGAGAAGGCGCTGAAGAAAGGCGACATCGTCAATCTCGACATCACCGTCATCAAGAACGGCTTTCATGGCGATACCAGCCGCATGTTCATGGTCGGCGGCGAGGCGAGCATCATCGCCCGCCGCCTGTGCCAGATCACCTACGAATGCATGTGGCTGGGCATCGCCGCGGTGAAGCCGGGCGGCCACCTCGGCGACATCGGCGCGGTAATCCAGAAGCACGCCGAAGGCAACGGCTTCTCGGTGGTGCGCGAGTTCTGCGGCCACGGCATCGGGCGCAAGTTCCACGAGGAGCCGCAGGTGCTGCACTACGGCAAGACCGGCACCGGACCGGAACTGAAGCCCGGCATGATCTTCACCATCGAACCGATGATCAATGCTGGCAAGGCGGCGATCTCCGAGCTGCCCGAC
>JANJTU010000073.1 GCA_024710965.1 Thauera sp.
GCAGGACCTGCGCTACGGCGAGAACCCGCACCAGAGCGCGGCCTTCTACCGCCAGCCGGGTGCGGCCGAGGGCGGCATCGCCGGCTACACCCAGCTGCAGGGCAAGGAGCTGTCGTACAACAACATCGCCGACGCCGACGCCGCCTGGGAATGCGTCAAGGCCTTCGACCGCGAGTCGGCGGCCGCGGCCTGCGTCATCGTCAAGCACGCCAACCCCTGTGGCGTCGCCCTCGGCGCGAGCGCGCTGGAAGCCTACAGGAAGGCCTTCGCTACCGACCCGACCTCGGCCTTCGGCGGCATCATCGCCTTCAATGGCGAAGTCGACCGTGAAGCGGCGGAGGCCGTCTCCGCGCAGTTCCTCGAAGTGCTGATCGCCCCGTCCTACACCGCCGACGCGCTCGAACTGCTCGCCGGCAAGAAGAACGTGCGCGTGCTCACCTGCCCGCTCGGCCAGCCCGCCGGCGCCTTCGACTACAAGCGCGTCGGTGGCGGCCTCCTGGTGCAGAGCGCCGACGAGGCGCGCATCCAGCTCGCCGAGCTGAAGGTCGTGACCCGGCGCGCGCCTTCCGATGCCGAGCTGCGCGACCTGCTGTTCGCCTGGCGGGTGGCGAAGTACGTCAAGTCGAACGCCATCGTCTATTGCAAGGACGGCATGACCGTCGGCGTCGGCGCCGGGCAGATGAGCCGCGTCGACTCGGCCCGCATCGCCAGGATCAAGGCCGAGAACGCCGGCCTGCAGATCGCTGGCTGCGTGGTCGCTTCGGACGCCTTCTTCCCCTTCCGCGACGGCCTCGACGTGCTCGCCCAGGCCGGCGCCACCGCGGTGATCCAGCCCGGCGGCTCGATGCGCGACGCCGAAGTCATCGCCGCAGCCGACGAGCAGGACATCGCCATGGTGTTCACCGGCTTCCGCCACTTCCGTCACTGAGCCGCCACTGATCCGGAGCACGCAATGAAAGTCCTCGTCATCGGCTCGGGCGGCCGCGAACACGCGCTCGCCTGGAAGCTCGCCCAGTCGCCCAAGGTCACCCGCGTACTGGTCGCGCCGGGCAACCCCGGCACCGCGCACGAAGCGCTGCTGCAGAACGTGGCGGTCACCGCGGTGCCCGAACTGGTCGAACTGGCCCGGCGCGAGCAGGTCGCGTTCACCGTCGTCGGCCCCGAGGCGCCGCTCGCTGCCGGCGTCGTCGACGCTTTCCGCGCCGCCGGCCTGCCGATCTTCGGCCCGACCCAGGCCGCCGCCCGGCTCGAAAGCTCGAAGGACTTCGCCAAGCAGTTCCTCGTCCGCCACCACATCCCCACGGCGAAGTACCGCACCTTCTCCGATGCCGCTGCAGCGCACGCCTACATCGACGCCGAAGGCGCGCCGATCGTCATCAAGGCCGATGGCCTCGCCGCGGGCAAGGGGGTCGTCGTCGCGATGACGGCCGCCGAGGCACATGCCGCGATCGACATGATGCTGCTCGACAACAAGATGGGTGATGCGGGCGCGCGCGTGGTCATCGAGGAGTTCATGGCGGGCGAGGAGGCCAGCTTCATCGTCATGGCCGACGGTAAGCATGCGCTCGCGCTCGCCACCAGCCAGGACCACAAGCGCCTGCACGACGGCGACGTCGGCCCCAACACCGGCGGCATGGGCGCCTACTCGCCGGCGCCGGTGGTGACGCCCGAAGTGCACGCGCGCGTGATGCGCGAGATCATCGCCCCGACCCTCGCCGGCATGGCCGCCGACGGCCTGCCCTACACCGGCTTCCTCTATGCCGGACTGATGATCGACGGCGAGGGCCGGCCGCGCGTGGTGGAGTTCAACTGCCGCATGGGCGACCCGGAGACGCAGCCGATCATGCTGCGCCTGAAGACCGATCTCGCCGACCTCGTCGAGGCCGCCATCGCCGGCCGGCTCGATCGGGTCGAGGCCGTATGGGACCGCCGCTGCGCGCTCGGCGTCGTGCTCGCCGCCGCGGGCTATCCGGACAACCCGCGCAAGGGCGACGCCATCACCGGCCTGCCGGCCGCCGCAGCCGAGGACGTGCATGTCTTCCACGCCGGCACCGCGCAACAGGACGGCCAGATCGTCACCGCGGGCGGGCGCGTGCTGTGTGTCACCGCACTCGGCGACAACATCCGCAGCGCGCAGAAGCGTGCCTACGAAGTCGTCGACCAGATCCACTTCGACGGCCGCCAGTACCGGCGTGACATCGGCCACCGCGCGCTGGCGCGCAAGGCCTGAGTCGACGCGCCCGGGGCGCCTCCCATCCATGCATCCGGTGCCGCCGGCGTCGCCCAGCGGTCATTTGCCGCTGACATCGCGCCCGGACCGCACTATGCTGTGGGCACGGCGCATCCCGCGCCGTCGGTGACGATCACGCACAGGGAGGCATCAATGTCAGCCAGATTCGAGATCAGCAAGACGGAGAAGGGCGAGTTCCACTTCAAGCTCGTCAATGCCGATGGCAAGACGCTGCTGCGTAGCGAAGGCTATAACGCCAAGACCAGCTGCACGGGCGGCATCGAGTCGGTGCGCAAGAACGCCGGCGACGACAAGCGTTACGAGGCCAACACCGCCGCGGACGGTCGCGCCTACTTCAACCTCAAGGCGAGCAACGGCCAGATCATCGGCACCAGCCCGATGTTCGCCGACGCTACCGCATGCGCGGCGGCGATTGCCGTCGCCAAGGCCGCCGCCGCCGATGCGCCGGTCGACGACAAGAGCTGAGCCACGATGAATCCCGCCACCGTCAAACCCTGGTTCACCGACCTCCAGGCGCGCGTCGTCGCCCGCCTGGAGGCCTTCGACGGCCAGCCCTTCCACAGCGATGGCTGGCAGCGCCCGGGCGGCGGCGGCGGGCTGACCCGCGTCATCGAGGACGGCAACTTCTTCGAGCGCGGCGGCGTCAATTTCTCGCACGTCATGGGCGAGGGGATGCCGGCCTCGGCCACCGCGCACCGACCCGAGCTCGCCGGCCGCCGCTTCGAGGCGCTGGGGGTGTCGCTGGTGCTGCACCCGCGCAACCCCTATTGCCCGACGGTGCACATGAACGTGCGCTGCTTTGTGGCCCTGGCCGAAGGCAAGGCGCCGGTGTGGTGGTTTGGCGGCGGCATGGACCTGACGCCCTACTACGGCTTCGAGGAAGACGTGCGCCACTTCCACGCGACCTGCAAGGCGGCGGTGCTGCCCTTCGGCGGCGAGGCCGAGTACCGGCGGCTGAAGGCCTGGTGCGACCGCTACTTCTTCCTCAAGCACCGCAATGAGCCGCGCGGCGTCGGCGGGCTATTCTTCGACGACCTCGGTGCCGACGGCCAGACCGACTTCGACACCGCCTTCGGCCTCACGCGCGCCGTCGGCGAAGCCTTCCTCGACGCCTGGCTACCGATCGCCGAGTGCCGCCGCGACACGCCCTACGGCGAGCGCGAGCGCGACTTCCAGGCCTATCGGCGCGGTCGCTACGTGGAGTTCAACCTGGTGTTCGACCGCGGCACGCTGTTCGGCCTGCAGTCGGGCGGGCGCACCGAGTCGATCCTGATGTCGATGCCGCCGATCGTGAAGTGGCGCTACGACTGGCACCCGGCACCCGGTTCGGCGGAGGCCCGCCTCTACGACGTTTTCCTCCAGCCGCAGGACTGGGCCTGAACGACAACGCGCCCCGCGAACCACCGGACCGGGGCTGAGCCTTGCCACGCCCGCCGCCGGGTGCGGCAAGGCTCTTGCCGGACCTCAGGCCGCAGCGTCGCCCAGAAGCCTGCCCGAGCTGCCGCCCGAAATCCTGCCTGAAACCCCGCCTGAAACCCCGCCTGAAACTTTTTCCGCCGCCGCGCGGTAGTGCTGCTGCGCCTCCTGCGGGCGCTCGACCTGCTCGAGCAGATGTGCGAGCGCGAGGTGGGTGTCGATCGCGGGCGCCAGGTGCAGCGAGGCTTCGAGGTAGCTCTGCGCCTTGCCCCACAGCTGCGCCCCGATGCACAGGCGGCCGAGCGCGAACAGCAGGCCGGCGTCCTCCGGCTGGCGCTGCAGCCAGCCTTCCGCCTTCTGCAGGCAGGCACGCGCATCCCCCTCACCATCGGCGCAGAAGGCATAGCCTCGCGCCAGCGCACTGTCCCAGCCGTCGTCGAGCAGGCGCTCGACCTGGCGTCTCGCCAGCGCCCCCTGCCCGGCCGCCGCCAGCACCGGCAACACGCGCTCGATCAGCCCCCTGTCCTGCAACTCGGCCGCCGGGATCTCGCGCCAGTAGGCCGCCAGCGCCGCGGGATCGGCGGCGAGTTCCTTCATGCGTTCGACGTGGCCGCGGCGCAGCCTGGGCGCGGCCTGCTCGTCGGTCAGGGCCTTGTGCTTGCGCAGCTGGCGCGTGATGCGGACGAGTTCTTCCCAGCGCCCGAGCGCGGAAGCCACCCTGGACTCTAGGCGCAGCAAGGCGATGTGGCGATGCCCCGCCTGGCGTAGCGTTTCCAGCCGCGCCGCGGCCTCTTCGAAGCTGCGCCGCTCGATCGCCAGCTCGGCCTCGGTCATCAGGCGCGCGACCTCGGTGTCCTTGCCGTGCTCGGCGGCATGACCGAGCCATTCGCGGTAACGCCCGTCGTCGTGCAGCGCATGCGCCGCCCGCGCCGCCACCAGGGCGGCCATGGACGAGCCGTCCGCAGCGGCATAGGCGGACGAGGCCGACTTCAGCGCCTGCGAGTAGCGCCCCTCGAACAGCGCGTTGACCGCGCCGTGCAGTGCGCGGTCGGCCTTCTCGCGCCGGCGACGGCCGCGCCACCGTGCCACCTGGCCAGGCAGCGCGAGCGTGCGGCTGGCGAGCCGCAGCAGCAGGTAGCCGAGCGCGAAACCGCCGATCAGCAGCACGATCAGCAGGTTCAGCGACAGCTGGGCACGCCACGGCGGCAGCGCGACCAGCACGTAACCGTCATTGGGGCCGGCAATCATCGCGATCCCGACCGCGATGGCGAAAATCCCGATCAGCCAGATCAGCGCACGCATCGCCCGCCCCTCACTCAGCCGCGGCGGGCGGCTCGCCCGTGGTGTCGGCGCCCGGGGCGGCCGGCGCATCGGCCGCGGGCTCCGCACCGCCGCCCGCACCCGCCGGGGCAGCATCCGGCGCGGGCGCGGCAGCGGGCGCTTCGCCCGGCACCGGCCGCCGCCCACCCTTGGCCTGCAGGGTCCTGAGGGCGGCAAAGCTCTCGGTCAGGTTCGGCGCCTCATAGCGCACCGACACCGACTCGAGGGCCTTCAGCTCGTCCAGCGCGGCCTGCACGCGTGCATCGCGCCGGTCGAAGAAGCGCTCCACCCACGCCCGGGCCTGGGCGAGGTCGGCCGCATAGGTGCGCCCGTCACGCGCCAGCAGCGCCAGACGGGCGGTAAGCAGGCGGATCTTCAGGTTCTCGCGCAGGAAGGTGTTCTGTGCCGGCGCCAGCAGCACCGGATTGTCCTGGTCGAGACGCTCGACCCGCACGAGGCTGCGCACCTCGCGCCAGACGTCCAGCGCGAGCCGCTGGGCGAACTGCAGCCCGGCCTGGAACCAGTCTTCGTCTGCCGTCGCTGCCGCGGGCGACGTCGTCTCGTCGCCTTCGTTCGCCGGCAACTGCCCCTCGAACGCGAGCGGCATCGCATCGGCGCGTTCGAGCAGGCGCTCCAGGCGCAGGCCGAGCCCGGAGACGTCCAGCACCGGCTGCAGCTTGAGCACCTCGATATCGGCCGCGAGCGCCCGGCGCAGCGGCGCGAACTGGCCGCGGTCGTGCACCGCGAGGCGGGCGTCCGCCTCCTGCAGCGCGATCAGGGCGGCCTCGATGTTGCCCGCCAGCTGCAGCTGCTGGGCCGCCAGGGCCACGGCCTGCTCCACTTCGGCCAGCACGCCGTCCTCGCGCGAGCGGGAGAATTCCTGGTACAGCTCCTCGAGCGCGGCAGCCTGCCCTTCGGTGGCCTCGACCTTGGATTCGAGCACGCCGAGCTTGCCCTGCAGCGCGGCGATCGTCTCCTGCTGCTGGCGCACGATGCCGCGCGCCTCGGTCGCCGCGGTCTCGCCTTCGGCCAGGCGCTGCGCCAGTTCCTCGCGCAGCGCCGCCGCCTGCACATGGGTGTCGCGCGCCTGCCACCCGGCCCAGCCCGCGCCACCCAGCGCGAGCAGCGCCAGCAGCAGCGCCCACCATGCCACCGGGCTGCGCGCCGGGTCGTTCGCCACGCGGTCAGCGGCCTTGCCGGCTGGCGGCGCGCCGGCTCCATCGCCCGCCGCGGCAGGCGGCACGGCGTCATCCTTGCGGGAGGTCTGGGCCGCAAGCGGCGGCTGCGTCAGGGCTGGAGTCTCGTCGTTCATGGCGTCAGTTTAACCAAAGTGGCTCACGAGTGCCTGTAACAGGCCGTCATCGCCGGCGGGCGTCTCCACGACCACGGCAAACCCCGCTGCGCGCGCCTGCGCCACGATGCGGGGATGGGAGGCAAACACCGGGACGCGCCGCAGCACCGCCATGCCGGCCTCGCCCACCATGTCGGCGAGATTGCGCACGCCCTCGCTGCTGGTGAGCAGCAGGCCGTCGAGCGCGCCGCGCGCCGCCGGCTCGAGCAGCACCGCAGGGTCGATCTGCGGCCGACAACGCCGGTAGCAAGGCACGAACTCGACCGTGGCGCCGCGTGCGCGCAAGGTGTCGGCGAGCAGGTGGCGCCCGCCGTCGCCGCGAAAGATCACCACCCGCCGCCCGGCGACCGCGTCGGCGCCGAACTCGGCCAGTGCGATCACCGCCTCGCTGTCGAAGCCCGCCGTCGGCGCGATGACATCGGCGAAGCCGTAGCCGGCGAGCACGCGCTCGCTGCCCTTGCCCACCGTTGCCACGCGCAGTTTCTCGGGCCAGGCCCGGTGCGCGAGCACGTGCTCCATCGCGTAGCGGACGGCATTCGGGCTGACGAAGAAGGCGAGGTCGAACTCGTCGAGCCGGCCGACGACGGCATCGAGCGGCGCCGGATCGGGCGCGGGGCCGATCGCCAGCACCGGGAACACCATCGCCTCGCCGCCCGCCGCGCGGATGCGCCCGCACAGGCTGTCCGCCTGCTCGAGCGGCCGCGTCACGACCAGCCTGCGCCCCGCCAGGGGCCGGTCCGCGTGGACCTCGCCGGAAAGACTCATCTGCGCGCCCGTCGCCGGCGCCTCAGCCGATGTCGGCGAGGATGGTTTCGGCGCCCTGGGCGCGCAGTTCCTCGGCCAGCGCGCGGCCGAGGGCTTCCGCCTCGGCCGGCGCACCTTCGCGCTCGGCACGGACGATCTGGCTGCCGTCGGGACGGGCGACGAAGCCACGCAGCCAGAGCCGGCCGGCGCGCATCTCGGCGTAGGCGCCGAGCGGCACTTCGCAGCTGCCCGCCAGCGCCCGCGCCACCGCGCGCTCGGCACGCACGCAGGCGGCGGTGTCGGCGTCGTTGAGCGGCTGCAGCCAGCCGACCACGTCCTGGCGTGCGGCCAGGCACTCGATGCCGAGCGCGCCCTGGCCGGCGGCCGGCAGCGAGATGTCGGACGGCAGCACCGCGCGGATGCGCGCCTTCAGGCCGAGCCGGGTCAGGCCGGCGGCGGCGAGGATGATCGCGTCGTACTGGCCCTCGTCGAGCTTGCGCAGGCGGGTGTCGAGATTGCCGCGCAGGCTGGTGACCGCCAGCATCGGGTACTGCGCATGCAGTTGCGACTCGCGCCGCAGCGAGGAGGTGCCGACCACGGCGCCGGGCGGCATGTCGGCGAGGCTGTCGTAGCGGTTCGAGACGAAGGCGTCGAGCGGCACTTCGCGTTCGGAAATGCAGGCGAGCGTGAAGTCCTCGCCCATCTCCATCGGCACGTCCTTCATCGAATGCACCGCGATGTCGGCGCGACCGTCGAGCAGCGCGGTCTCGAGCTCCTTGACGAACAGACCCTTGCCGCCGACCTTGGCCAGCGGGCGGTCGAGGATCTGGTCGCCGCGCGTGGTCATGCCCAGCAGTTCGACGCGACAGGCGGGATACAATGCCTCGAGCCGGGCCTTGACGTGCTCGGCCTGCCACAGGGCAAGACGGCTTTCTCGGGTGGCGATGACGATGCGCTCGGGGGTCGCTTGGCTCACGATGAAGGACTCACTCACAGGATTGGATCATGCCGACGACGGCGAACTTTCGCCGCACTGCAGCATCAGGGTTCGCACCAATGGCGCGCTGGCTGGCCGCGATTCTAGCATGCGTGCCGATCGCGCTCCCGGCGGCGGCGCCGACGCTGCCGAAGGCGGCTGATCTGGCCCGCGATGCCGTGGCGATGCGGGCGGCGCGCCTGCCGATGGTGGTGCTGTACAGCCAGACCGACTGCGTCTACTGCGAACGGGCACGCGGCTACCTGGGACCGATGGCGCAGGACCCGGCGATGCGTTCGCGCGCGCTGTTCCGCCAGATCGACATCGACTCCGACGCCCCGCTGCTCGACTTCGCCGGCGCCCCCGGCACGCATCGCAGCGTGGCCGCGGCGCACGCGGTCCGCTTCGCGCCGACGGTCATCGTCTTCGATGCCGGCGGCAGGCCACTGGGCGAGGCGATCGTGGGCATGCGCCTGGCGGACTTCTACGGCCAGTACCTCGACAATGCGATCACCGAAGCGCGCCGAAGGCTCGGCGCCGACCACTGACCCCTCCCCCACCCTCTCTCGATCGACCCCGACATGACCCAGGACAAAGACGCCCCCCTGCGCGAAGACATCCGCCTGCTCGGTCGCCTGCTCGGCGACACCGTGCGCGACCAGCAGGGCGCCGCCGCCTTCGAGCTGATCGAACGCATCCGCCAGAACTCGGTGCGTTTCCGCCGCGACGACGACATCGCCGCGCGGCGCGAGCTCGAGGACATCCTCGATGCGCTGTCGCGCGAGCAGACGATCCAGGTCGTGCGCGCCTTCAGCTACTTCTCGCACCTCGCCAACATCGCCGAGGACCAGCACCACATCCGCCGCTCGCGCGCCCACCTGATCGCCGGCTCGGCGCCGCGCGCAGGCAGCCTCGCCCATGCGCTCGCCGAAGCCTTCGCCGACGAGGCGACCGATGCCGCCGGCCTGGTGGAGTTTTTCGATGCCGCGCTGATCTCGCCGGTGCTCACCGCGCATCCGACCGAAGTCCAGCGCAAAAGCATCCTCAACTGCGAAACCGTGATCGCCCGCCTGCTCGATGAGCGCGACCGCATGCAACTCACCCCCGAGGAAGCCGAGGCCAACCTCGAGGCGCTGCGCCGCGCGGTGCTCACGCTGTGGCAGACGCGCATGCTGCGCACCGCCAAGCTGTCGGTGATCGACGAGGTCAACAATGGCCTCTCCTACTTCGACACCACCTTCCTCCACGAGCTGCCGCGCCTCTACGCCGGCCTCGAGGACCGCCTCGCCGCCGCCGCCCCCGCGCTCGGCGCACCCGAGCTCGCCGCCTTCCTGCAGGTGGGCAGCTGGATCGGCGGCGACCGCGACGGCAACCCCTACGTCACCGCCGAGGTGCTCGAGCGCGCCCTGGCGATGCACGCCGCGGTGGCGCTCGGCCACTACCTGGATGAACTGCACGTGCTCGGCTCGCAGCTCTCGCTCGGCCTCGGCCTGGTGAGCGCCTCGGAAGCGCTGCTCGCGCTCGCCGCGCGCTCGCCCGACCACTCCCCGCACCGCAGCGGCGAGCCCTACCGGCGCGCGATCTCGGGCATCTACGCGCGGCTCGCGGCCACCTATCGCCACCTGCTCGGCAGCGCGCCGGCGCGCCACGCGGTGGCCGAGGCCGAGCCCTACACCGGCGCCGCCGCGCTCGCCGAGGACCTCGACGTGCTCCACCGCTCGCTCGTGGCCAACGGCTCGGGGGCGCTCGCACGCGGCCGGCTGCGCCATCTGCGCCGTGCGGTGAAGGTGTTCGGCTTTCATCTGGCGCCGCTCGATCTGCGCCAGAACTCCGACGTGCACGAGCGCGTCGTCGCCGAACTGCTCGAGCTCGCCCGCCCCGGCACTGCCTACTCGAGCCACGACGAGGCCGGCCGCTGCGCGCTGCTGCTCGAGGAACTGGCCACCGCACGGCCCCTAGCCTCGCCGCACGTGCGCTACTCGGACGAGACCGAAGGCGAGCTGGCGATCTTTCGCGCCGCCCGCCGCGCCCACCTGCGCTACGGCGCCGAAGCGATCCGCAACTGCATCATTTCCAAGACCGACGACGTTTCCGACCTGCTCGAACTCGCCGTGCTGCTGAAGGAAGCCGGCCTGCTGCGCCCGCTCGAGCACGCCCTCGACGTGAACCTGGTGCCGCTGTTCGAGACCATCGGCGACCTCGAACAGGCCGCTGGCGTCATGGAGCGGCTCTTTGCGCTGCCGATCTACCGCGGCCTGCTCGCCGCCCGCGGCCACGCCCAGGAAGTGATGCTCGGCTACTCGGACAGCAACAAGGACGGCGGCTTTCTCACCTCGGGCTGGGCGCTGTACAAGGCCGAGGGCGAACTGGTCGAAGTGTTCGCCCGCCACGGCGTGCGCCTGCGCCTGTTCCACGGCCGCGGCGGCTCAGTCGGGCGCGGCGGTGGCCCCAGCTACCAGGCCATCCTCGCCCAGCCCGAGGGCGCGGTGCAGGGCCAGATCCGCCTCACCGAGCAGGGCGAGGTGATCGGTGCCAAGTACGGCAACCCGGAAGTAGGCCGGCGCAACCTCGAAGTGCTGGTCGCCGCGACGCTCGAGACCAGCCTGCGGCCGGCCGGGGCCGCGCCCACTCCGGCCGCCTTCCTCGAAGCGATGCAGGCGCTGTCGGATGCGGCCTTCGCCGCCTACCGCGGGCTGGTGTATGAAACCGACGGTTTCGAGCGCTACTTCTGGGAATCCACCGTGATCAGCGAGATCGCCGCGCTCAACATCGGCAGCCGTCCGGCCTCGCGCAAGAAAAGCACCGCGATCGAGGACCTGC